>NZ_JBEXFG010000037.1:0-71157 GCF_040606675.1 Streptomyces sp. NPDC005393
CCATCGACCGCACCACGTACAAAGCCACCATCAGCATCGCCATGCTCACGAGCGGCCCTTGACACCCCCAGCCCCGCCCTAACTGAACGGCGTTGCCGCTAGACCTCGTAGACCGCGCCCGCCTTGGCCAGTTCCACCGGGCCGCCGAAGACCTGCTGGGCGTCGCGCTGGTTGATCTGGGGGTCCGTCCACGGCGGGATATGGGTCAGCACCAGCGCTCCGACGCCCGCCCGGAGCGCGTGTTCGCCCGCCTGGCGGCCGTTGAGATGCAGCTCCGGGATGTCTTCCTTGCCATGGGTGAAGGCCGCCTCGCAGAGGAAGAGGTCGCCGCCGCGGGCCAGGTCCACCAGGGCCTCGCAGGGGCCCGTGTCGCCGGAGTAGACCAGCGAGTGGCCGTCGTGCTCGATACGGAAGCCGAACGCCTCCACCGGGTGGCAGAGCCGCTCGACGCGGATCGTGAAGGGGCCGAGCTCAAAGCTCCCGGGGGTCAGGGTGCGGAAGTCGAAGACCTCGCGCATGGACTTCTCGTCGGGCACGTCGTCGTACGCCTGGACGAGCCGCCGCTCGGTGTCCTCGGGGCCGTAGACCGGGATCGCCTCGGCGCGGCCTCCGTCGTGCCGGTAGTAGCGCGCGACGAAGTATCCGCACATGTCAATGAAGTGATCGGGGTGGAGATGGGAGAGCAGCACGGCGTCGAGGTCGTAGAGACCGCAGTGGCGCTGCAGCTCGCCAAGGGCGCCGTTGCCCATGTCGAGGAGCAGCCGGAAGCCGTCGGCCTCTACGAGGTAGCTCGAACAGGCCGATTCCGCGGACGGGAACGACCCTGAGCATCCGACGACGGTGAGCTTCATGAAGCAGGAACCTCCTTGAGGGGTCCCCATGCCGAGGGCCATGGGCGGGTGCGGGGGGTCATGCGGTGCCCACGAGCGTAAGGCGCCGGGGCCCAGGCGGCTCCTCCACGGGCCCGCGTTGTGGGCGGAATCACCAGGACGGAGCCGGTCAGCGCCCGTTCCGCGTCCGTTCGGCGCCCGTTCCACGCCCCCCGCGGCGGCCGCTACGCCCAGAGCTGGCCGTGCAGCGTCTCGATCGCCTCCTCGGTGGTGGCCGCGGTGTAGACGCCGGTGGAGAGGTACTTCCAGCCACCGTCGGCGACGATGAAGACCACATCGGCGCTCTGGCCGGCCTTTACCGCCTTACGGGCGACCCCGATCGCGGCGTGCAGCGCCGCGCCGGTCGAGACGCCCGCGAAGATGCCCTCCTCGGCGAGGAGTTCCCGGGTGCGGGCCACCGCGTCCTCGGAGCCGACGGAGAAGCGGGTGGTCAGGACGGACTCGTCGTACAGCTCGGGGACGAAGCCCTCGTCGAGGTTGCGCAGCCCGTAGACGACGTCGTCGTAGCGCGGCTCGGCGGCGACGATCTGGATGTCCGGCTTGTTTTCGCGCAGGAAGCGGCCGACGCCCATCAGGGTGCCGGTGGTGCCGAGACCGGCGACGAAGTGGGTGATGGAGGGGAGGTCGGCGAGGATCTCGGGGCCGGTGGTGGCGTAATGGGCGCCCGCGTTGTCCGGGTTTCCGTACTGGTAGAGCATCACCCAGTCGGGGTGCTCGGCGCTGAGCTCCTTGGCCACCCGGACGGCCGTGTTGGAGCCCCCCGCGGCGGGCGAGGAGATGATCTCCGCGCCCCACATGGCGAGCAGCTGGCGCCGCTCCTCGCTGGTGTTCTCCGGCATGACGCACACGATGCGGTAGCCCTTGAGCTTGGCCGCCATCGCGAGCGAGATGCCGGTGTTGCCGGAGGTGGGTTCGAGGATGGTGCAGCCGGGGGTCAACCGGCCGGCCTTCTCGGCCTGTTCGATCATATGGAGCGCGGGGCGGTCCTTGATCGAACCGGTCGGGTTGCGGTCCTCCAGCTTCGCCCATATCCGTACATCCGGGGAGGGCGAGAGGCGCGGCAGCCGGACGAGCGGCGTATGGCCGACCGCGGCCAGGGGGCTGTCGTACCGCATCAGCGCATTCCGCCGGCGACGGCGGGGAGGATGGTCACGCTGTCGCCGTCCGAGAGCTTGGTGGAGATGCCGTCCAGGAAGCGGACGTCCTCGTCATTCAGGTAGACGTTGACGAAGCGCCGCAGCTCGCCGCCGTCGATCAGACGCTCCTGGATGCCGGTGTGCCGGGACTCGAGGTCGGTGAAGAGCTCGGCGAGCGTGGCCCCGCTGCCCTCGACGGCCTTCTGGCCGTCGGTGTAGGTGCGGAGGATGGTCGGGATGCGGACCTCGATGGCCATGTCTGGGCTCCTGTCGGAGTACGGGGTGGAAGGCAGTCCCGGACGGGCTCCGGGAGGGCAGTCTCGGTGCGCACGACGGCGCCGGGCGCGAGCGGGGTGCCGCGGTCAGGCGGCCACGGCGCGACGCGGACACATCGCGCTGGCGAGCCGGCACAGGTCGACGTGGAGCCGCGCCACGAGCAGCATGCCCGGCGTCTTGTCGCTCACATCATCGAAAACCATGGAGTCATCGTATCGATTCCCGCTCGGGGCCCCGGAAGGTCGTCCCGTCATACGGACGGGTAGCGACCAAGAAGTGAGATGCGAGGGCACTCAGTACGCCTGGACGACCTCGACCTCTTCCTCGGTGATCTCGCCCTCCACGATCCGGAAGGACCGGAACTGCACGGGCCCCTCGTCATTGCCGCACTCGGCCGTGGAGACCAGGACATAGTGCGCACCGGGCTCGTTGGCGTAGGAGATGTCGGTACGGGAGGGGTAGGCCTCGGTCGCGGTGTGCGAGTGGTAGATGACGACGGGCTCCTCGTCCCGGTCGTCCATCTCGCGGTAGAGCTTGAGCAGATCGCCCGAGTCGAATTCGTAGAACGTGGGCGAGCGGGCCGCGTTCAGCATCGGGATGAACCGCTCGGGGCGGCCGCTTCCGGCCGGGCCCGCGATCACGCCGCAAGCCTCGTCGGGGTGGTCGGCGCGGGCGTGCGCGACGATCTGGTCGTGGAGGGCCTGGGTGATGGTCAGCATGGCCACAGAATAGGAGGCGGGCTCCGGACAGTGGTCCGGAGCCCGCCTACTGAGACATCGCGCCCAAGGGGCGGAAGGCTCCCCATGAGGCCCGCTTACTTGCCGGCGTACTCCCGCTCGTCCTCGGTGCCGGCCCCGGCGCCCGTCACCTGCGGGGTCCCGCCGCGGCTCTTGAGGATGAACCAGCCGATCGTCAGACAGACGGCCCAGCCCGCGCCGACGTAGAGGGACACCCGGGCGTCCTTGTCGTACGCGATCATGCCGGTCACCAGGAAGAGGAAGATCAGCGCGACCCAGCTGAAGGCGGAGCCGCCGGGGGCCGGGAAGGACGAGGCGGGCAGCCGTCCCGCGGTCACCGCGCGGCGGTACTGGATGTGGCTGACGAGGATCATCATCCAGGCCCAGATCCCCGCGGCCGTGGCGACCGAGGTGACGTACCCGAACGCCTTCTCCGGGACGAGGTAGTTGAGGACGACGCCGATGCCCATCAGCAGCACGGACAGGGTGATGCCGACGGCCGGGGTCTTACGGGAGTTGAGCTTGCCGAAGGCCTTCGGGGCCTCGCTGTTGGCGGCCAGGTCGCGCAGCATCCGGCCGGTGGAGTACATACCGGAGTTGCAGGAGGACAGGGCCGCGGTGAGGACGACGAAGTTGACGATGCCGGCCGCGAACGGGATGCCGATCTTCGAGAAGGCGTGCACGAAGGGGCTCTCGCCCGCGGAGAACTCGGTCCACTTGACGACCGCCAGCAGCACCAGCAGGGCGCCCACATAGAAGATGAGGATGCGCCAGGGCAGGGTGTTGATCGCCTTGGGCAGGGTCTTCTCGGGGTCCTCGGACTCGCCCGCGGTGACGCCGACCAGCTCGACGGCGAGGTAGGCGAACATCACACCCTGGAGGGTCATCAGGCTGTCGCCGATGCCGTTCGGGAAGACGCCGCCGTGCGACCAGAGGTTGGAGGCGGAGGCGGTGTCACCGGCGCCGGAGAAGCCGAGGGTGAGCACGCCCAGACCGATCACGATCATGCCGATGATCGCGGTGACCTTGACCATCGAGAACCAGAACTCGACCTCGCCGAAGATCTTCACCGAGATCAGATTGACCCCGAACAGCACCACGAGGAAGACCAGGGCGCTGACCCACTGCCGGATCGACGGGAACCAGAAGTGGACGTAGATGGCGGCGGCGGTGAGCTCGGCCATGCCGGTCACCACCCACATCAGCCAGTACGTCCAGCCGGTGACATAGCCGAAGAACGGGCCGAGGAACTCACGGGCGTACTCCGCGAAGGACCCCGAGACCGGGCGGTACAGGAGCAGCTCTCCGAGCGCTCGCATGATGAAGAAGATGATGACGCCGGCGAGGGCGTACATCAGGATGATGCTGGGCCCCGCCTTGGCGATATTCGCGCCGGCGCCCATGAACAGGCCGACGCCGATGGCGCCGCCGATGGCGATCATCTGGACCTGGCGACTGCCCAGTCCTCGCTCGTAGCCCTCTTCCGGAGCCGCTGAGGTCATGTTGCTGCGCCTTTCTCCCTGTGGCGGCTGGCGATCGTGAAGATTTATCACGGCCACAACGCTGATCCACTCGGTCGCGTGTGGGGTACGCCATAGGAAGAACCGGACAAACGTTATCCGGCATGACAAAACGAACTGGCGCGGTGATGCGATCGTTATCCGGAGTTGAGCATCCTCTAAACGAACACTCAGTGATCGCCACGCTCGGTGGTCAGGGCATCAACCCGGCGATTACGGCATAAGGGCCTCGACGAGGGTCTCCTGGAGCCCGCCGAGCCAGAAGTACGCCATCACCATCGGCTTGCGCGGATCGGTGTCCGGCAGCCGCAGCAGCTCACCGCCGTCGTCCTCGTCGGTGACCTCCAGCCGGGTCCCGATGGCCAGCCGCAGATCGTTGAGGGCGGTGAGCCACTGCCGGGCCTTCTGCGGCGCCAGCTCCAGGACGGCCGGGTCCTTGGGGAGGGAGCCGGCGGTCAGGGCGTCGAGGTCGCGCACCATCGCCAGGGCCTCCTCGCGCTTGCGGGCCCGCAGGTCGTTCTCGGTGTAGCGGCGGAACTCCGCCGAGGCGGCGCGCGCCTCCTTCTCCTCCTCGGGCCCGAGCTCCTGGTCCGGTCCGGCGTAGGCATCGGGGAAGAGCCGGGCCAGCGCCGGGTCGGCGGGCGGCTTGCTGGGCCCCTCGGCGAACAGCGCGTCCAGCGGATCGCCTCCCTGGGCCGGCTGGTCGCCGGGGCCGATCAGCTCCGCGAGCTGGACGGCCAGGCTGCGCAGAATGGAGATCTCGACCTCGTCCAGGGCGACGGAGGCACCGCCGTCGGGCAGCGGCTCAAAGTGTCCCGACATCAGCGCTCCTGCTGGAGGGTCGCCCACAGGCCATAGCCGTGCATGGCCTGCACGTCGCGCTCCATCTCCTCGCGGCTGCCGCTCGAGACGATCGCGCGGCCTTTGTGATGGACATCCAGCATCAGTCGGTGCGCCTTGTCCTTGGAGTATCCGAAATAGCTCTGAAAGACGTATGTCACGTAGCTCATGAGGTTGACGGGGTCGTTGTGCACGACCGTCACCCAGGGAACGTCCGGCTCGGGCACCTCCATCGGTGCCTCTCGGGACTCTGGACGTTCGATCTCCACGGGGCTGACGCTCACACCCCCAATGCTGCCACCCGGCAGGGGCCGTCGCATAAACCGGCACCCATATCTCGTCACTCTGACGAGTAAGGAAGGTAGCATCATCGACTATGGACACTGCGGACTTGGGACTGCCGGTGGACGTGCCGTCGACAGCGCTGTTCACCGACCGGTACGAACTCACCATGCTGCAGGCCGCGCTGCGGGCCGGCACCGCCGACCGCCGCTCGGTCTTCGAGGTCTTCACCCGCCGGCTCCCCGAAGGCCGCCGCTACGGCGTCGTCGCGGGCACCGGCCGGGTCCTGGACGCCGTCGAGAACTTCCGCTTCGACGGCCGGGTGCTGGACTTCCTCGCACGCCACCGGATCGTGGACGAACCGACGCTGCACTGGCTCGCCGACTACCGGTTCCGCGGCGACATCTGGGGCTATCCCGAGGGTGAGGTGTACTTCCCCGGCTCACCGGTCATGCGGGTGGAGGGCACCTTCGCCGAGGCGGTGCTGCTGGAGACCGTGGTCCTCTCCATCCTCAACCACGACTCCGCGGTGGCCGCCGCCGCGTCCCGGATGTCGGTCGCCGCCGGCGACCGGCCGCTGATGGAGATGGGCGCGCGGCGCACCCATGAGCTGTCCGCCGTCGCCGCCGCCCGCGCCGCGTACGTCGGCGGCTTCGCGACCACCTCCGAGCTCGCGGCCGGATTCCGCTACAACATCCCCACCGTCGGCACCAGCGCCCACGCCTTCACCCTGCTGCACGACAACGAGCGCGACGCCTTCACCGCGCAGGTCGAGGCGCTCGGCAGCGACACCACCCTGCTGGTGGACACCTACGACGTCGCCGAGGCCGTGCGCAGCGCCGTGGAGGTGGCGGGGCCGAAGCTCGGCGCCGTACGGATCGACTCCGGCGATCTGCTGCTGCTCGCCCACCGGGTGCGCCAGCAGCTGGACGATCTGGGCGCCAAGGACACCAAGATCGTGGTCACCAGCGATCTCGACGAGTACGCGATCGCCTCGCTCGCCGCCGCCCCCGTGGACGCGTACGGGGTGGGCACCCAGCTGGTGACCGGCAGCGGGCACCCGACCTGCTCGATGGTCTACAAGCTGGTCGCGCGGGCCGGCTCGGACGACCCGGACGCGCCGCTGCTCCCGGTGGCCAAGAAGTCCATGGGGGCGAAGACCTCGGTCGGCGGCCGCAAATGGGCCGCGCGGCGGGTGGACGCGGACGGGGTGGCCGAGGCCGAGGTGGTCGGCACCGGCGAGATCCCGCCGGAGCTCGCCGGGCGGCAGCTGCTGGTGGAGCTGGTGCGCGGCGGCGAGATCGTGGCCCGTGAGCCGCTGGACGCGGCGCGGGACCGGCACGCGGCGGCGCGGGCGGGGCTGCCGCTGTCGGCGACCCAGCTCTCGCGCGGTGAGCCGGTCATCCCCACCGAGTACCTGCGGGCCTGAGCGCCGCGTACGGCCCATGCCCACTGCCGCGAACGGCGCCAAGTGTCTACCCTCGGTGACAGCAGTAACCGATACCACATCATCCGCTCCGGGCCGAGTCGTTTCCCGGTCCCGTCTGTCCCCAGGCGAAAGGCACGTGTCATGCACCGGGCACTGATCGTCGTCGACATCCAGAACGACTTCTGCGAGGGCGGATCCCTTGCGGTGACCGGCGGAGCGGACGTCGCCGCCGCCGTCACCGATCTCATCGGGGAGGCGACGGCCGGTTACCGCCATATCGTCGCCACCCGTGATCACCACATCGACCCGGGCGATCACTTCTCCGACCACCCGGACTACGAGCACACCTGGCCCGTCCACTGTGTCGCGGGCACCGAGGGCGTCGGCTTCCACCCCAATTTCGCGCCCGCCGTCGCCTCCGGCGCGATCGACGCGGTCTTCGACAAGGGCGCGTACACGGGGGCCTACAGCGGCTTCGAGGGCGCCGACGAGAACGGCGTCCCGCTCGCGCGGTGGCTGCGCGAGCGGGAGGTGACCGAGGTGGACGTGGTCGGCATCGCCACCGACCACTGTGTGCGGGCCACGGCGCTGGACGCGCGCCGCGAGGGGTTCGCGACGCACGTCCTGCTGGATCTGACCGCGGGCGTCTCCGAGGCCACCACCGGGCGGGCCCTGGAGGAGCTGCGGGCGGCGGGCGTGGAGCTGACCGCCAAACCGGTCGTCTGAGGGCGAGGGCGCCGGGCGGCGCCCGGGGACGTCTCTAGGAGGCCGGGGCCGGGGGCCTGAGGAGGGCGGCGATGGGGTGCCAGAGCTCCCCTCGGCCGTACGGCACGGTGCGCCAGACCAGCCCGTCGGGGTGGTGCAGCACCGCCGTCACCTCGTCGGGCGTCGGCGGCGCGCTGTTGCCGCGCAGATAGACGGCGCGGAGCCCCAGATTGCGCAGCCTGGTCAGGGCGCGCTGGCGGTTCGCGGCGTGTACCAGGACGCGGACGCCGCCCTCGCCCAGCGGGCGGGGCAGCGTGATTGCGACCACCACGCTGCCGCCGGGCAGCTTGGTGAATCCTCCGTCGGCCATGCGTTCATGTCCCCCGTGAGACGTCGTGTCAATAAGAAGGTCGTAGGGGCATCTAAACGCGAACGGCCGCCGCCCGCTAGGGGGCGACGGCCGCTACCGCTCTGACCTGCGACAACGCGGGGTTTGTTGATCTAGGGGGCGGACGGACCGACCTGGACGGTCATCGTCGAGCCACCCGGAAGCTCCTTAAGGATCTTGATCCGGGTGTTGGTGTCAGCAACCTGCACGCTGCCCGTCGGATTGGTCTTGTCCCAGTACGTGCCCTTGTGGTCGTCGAACACCGGGTTGCCCAGCTTTGCCCGGATCTTGGCGGCCACGCCGTTCTTGTGAAGGGTGAAGCCGTCCGTCGGGTACCAGCTGAAGGGCGAGTCGTACGCCTGGATGCGGTTGCGCATCAGCGTGCCGTCCGCCCACTTCTCCGGGGTGGCGTGCGCGTCGACCGGCAGGATCTGGCCGGCACCCGGGTGGACGCCGACGTTGTTGTCCGGCTGCGAGGTGTCCCACTGCCAGATCAGCAGACCGTTCTGGTACGGGAAGTGCTCGACCCAGTTGGGCCGGGTGGAGAGCCAGCCGAAGTTGTACGGGCCGGTCCGCAGGGTCGTGTCGTACGACACGTACTGGCGGTTCTCCGCGAGGTAGTACTGCGGGTAGTCCTTGGTGAAGGACGCGCCGATGCGCGAGAAGCCGTTGGTGGTCCAGCCGTTGTCGTCACCCTCGGCGCCGTCCGTGACGACTGGCGCGCCGTCCGCCGTCAGCGTGATCGCGTCGGCCGTGAAGCCCTTCTGCGCGACACCGCCGTCGGTCTGGTAGCGGAAGCGGAGGTCGATCTTCTTGCCCGCGTAGGCGTCCAGCGGGAAGGAGAGCCTCTGGTACGCGCCCGACGTGCCGGTCAGCGCGGGCTTGTCGCCCGCGTCGCGCGGGATGGCCTTGCCGTCCGCCGTGCCGTCGATGGGCGTCCAGTTGGCGCCGCCGTCCGTGGAGACCTCGGTGTAGAGGTAGTCGAAGTTCTCCTCGATGTCCCACCAGCCCTGCAGGTCCAGGCTCGCCGTGGACCTGCCGGTGAGGTCCGCGGACCGGGTCAGGGTGTTCTTCAGATCGTCACCCATCCCGCTCCACCACTGCTTGGCGCCCTCGGCGGGCTTCACCACCTCGGTGGTGACGGGCTTGTCGGGCAGCTGCACGACCAGCGCCTGCTTGTTCTCGGTGTTGTACTCGGCGACCCCGAGGGTGTGCGTGGACTTCTTCCCGGCCTTGGCCGTGTCGTAGTTCAGCCACCCCAGCTGGAGCTTGTCCCAGGCGTTCATGTCGCCCGGCAAATCGCCGATGGCGTCCTTGCCGGTGCCGAGCCAGGAGCCCGCGGACATGAGCGACCAGTACCCGACGGACGACTCGCCCTTACCGGTGGTGTCGTACTCGTCCGGCAGACCCAGATCGTGGCCGTACTCATGCGCGTACACACCGAGACCGCCGTTCTCCGGCTGCATGGTGTAGTCGCCGACCCAGATGCCGGTGTCGCCGATCTGCGTACCGCCCGACCTGTTGGTACCGGGGCCGGTGCGGCCCGCGTCGGTGCCGTACGCGTACCAGCGGTGCGCCCAGATCGCGCTCTCGCCCTGGGCGCCGCCGCCCGCGGACTCGTCCTCACCGGCGTGGACGATCTGGAAGTGGTCGATATAGCCGTCGGGCTCGTTGAAGTTGCCGTCGTTGTCGTGGTCGTAGCGGTCCCACTGGTCGTACTTGGCCAGGTCCGCCTTGATCTGGGCGTCGGTGCGGCCGGCTGCCTTCTGGTCCTTGGCCCACTGGTTGACGCCGTCGCGGATCAGGTCCCAGGCGTTGGCGCAGTTGGTGTCGCCGCAGTAGTTGGAGCCGTAGCGGGCCTCGTTGGCGTCGACCTTGACCCAGTCGGAGACCTCGCCGTCCACCGAGTAGCGGCCCGAGGACTGCTTCTCGTAGTACTTCTTCAGGGACTGCTTCTTCTTGTCCGTGGAGAAGTAGAGGTCCTGGAAGTGCTTCTGGTCGTAGTCCTGCTGCCAGGCGGTGCTGTTGTCGTCGGCGCGGTCCGGCTGGGCGATGGTGTTGTGCGCCGGGCCCGGGTCGCCGCCGTACTTCTTCACCGGCGGTTTGGGGCCGTCGCCGTCCGGGTCGTACATCGTGGTGTCGTCGACCTTGTCGCCGAACTCGACCAGGACGGTGAAGATCTTGTCGGTCTTCTCCCGGGCCAGCTCGACGTACTTGCCCTTGCCGAGCTTCACCACCTTCGACGCGCCGCGCGTGGTCGCCTTGGTGTCCCCGGAAAGGACCTGGCGCAGGGCCTCCTGGCGCTGCGCCTCCTGCTGCTTGCTGTACGGTCCCGCGAGGTCGTGCTCGACATCGGTCTTCGCGGGCGCCGGGTCATGGCGCTCCACACGCGTAGACGGCGCATCTGCCTGCGCCATCCCCGTCGAGAGCGCCGCGGCGCCGAGCGCGGCCACGACCGTGGCTATCGCGGCCGATCTGGCCGCCCTCCGTTGGCTGTTCACTTGTTCAGTCCTCCCCTTCCACACCGGTGCGGACATTTGACCGGAGTGTCAGGAGAAAAGACAGACCTTGACTTGGACTGGTGGGACAAGTACGTTCTGCGGTCCCGATGTTCCGGTTACCGGACGCCAACAGGCGTGTTGATCTTGCCAGTTGAAGCACTCGGTGATTCCGTGCGCCCCCTATGCAACGGCGCCGTGGGTGAGGTCACGCTTACTTCCGTTCCCGTCGGGCATTCAGCACCGTAGAGTCATTTTGACGGTGCACATCAGCCCGACTCATGCCCCCTGCATATCGAAGCCTTGAGGACGGATCCCGCCATGCCGCGTCCGACTCCTGCACAGCTCGCCTACGGTTCGGCCACCGTCGTTTTCTCGACACTCGCCATGTTGCTGCTGTCCCAGACCAGGTCAGCTCTCGGGGTGGGGATCGTCACCGTGGCCGGTCTCGCGCTCGGGCTCCTCGTCGCCGTCACCGTGCCGGTGTCGCGCACCTCTCGCACCTCCCGCGCCTCCCGCCCGAGCCGTACGGTCCGGGCGAACCGGCCGATGGCGCGGACCGGGCCGGCCGAGCGGCCGCGGGCCCACGCCCCCGCGCGCGAGCACTCACTGCACGGCTGACGTTCAGCGCACGGCCGACGCTGCCTGCGCTCAGCGCACGGCTGACGCTCAGTGCACGGCCGACACCACGACGGTCCGCGCCGCCTTGTCGTGCAGGCACCGCTGAAACGGCTTGTCCCACAGCAGTGAGACCGAGTTGACCAGCCAGAAGACCGTGCCGACGAGCAGCGGGATCAGCATCCCCGGCAGGACGTAGACCGCGGCACGGACCCAGCCCTGGCCGGCCGGCACATTGCCGTCGGACAGCATCGCGACCCGGATGCGCATCACCATCTTGCCGAGCGTCTGGCCGCTGCGGGCCAGCATGACGCCCTCGTAGCCGAAGTAGAGCGTCATCGTGATCAACAGCGCGAGGGTCACCTTGCCCATGTCCTGTTCGCCCGGGTGATCCAACGAGTACTGGAGCGCGCCGGTCGCGATGAGCGCCACCGTCCAGATCATGCCGAGGACGACGGTGTCGATGAGCCGGGCGACAAAGCGCTGACCGGGGGTGGCCAGCGGCGGCATACCGGCGAGGTGGACGTACGGGGGCGACGGCAGCTGCTCGGGGCTCATGCCCCGATTACATCAGCAGCCCTCGGCGGGCCGTTACCTCAGGGTGGGAACCCGGGTGGGGAACCGGGACGCGGAGCCCGGGGGCGGCCTCACGGGGCGGCCTCACGGGGCGGCCTCAGGGGACGGGCCTCAGGGGACGGCCGAGACCACGACGGTCTTGGCCACCTTGTCGTGCAGACACTGCCGGTACGGCCGGTCCCAGGTGCACCACGCCACATTGACCACCCAGAAGAGGAAGCCGCAGCAGGGCACGATCTCGGGGAGGGAGTACGTACCGGCGCGCAGCCAGCCGGGCTGACCGACCGGCGGCTGGCCGGTCTCCAGCATGGCGACCCGGATCTTCATCGCCTTCTTGCCGACGGTCTGGCCGTAGTGCGTCAGCATCAGCCCCTCGTAGACGAAGTAGACCAGCGTGTACGCGAGCGTGAGGGTGGTCGACCAGCTGCTGACGTAGATCTGCTCATAACCGCCCAGGACCGCGCGCATGACCAGCCCGACCGGGACACCGATGATCAGTCCGTCGATGATCCGGGCGACCAGCCGGCGGCCGAGATGCGCGAGCGGGGGCATGCCCGCGAGCGGATCGGCGCCGACGCCGGCGCCGTGGTCACCGTATGGGGAGCCGTTCGAGCGCGGCGGCGGGTGCTTGGCGAACGGATCGCTGTCCCGGCCCCCGGGCTCGTCGGCCCCGGGGGGCGGCTGATCGGTGCTCATGGCCCGAGTCGAACCCGGGCACCGGGCCACCGCATCCGGCGCGCCCCGTTCGGGCGATCCGGATCGTCCATCCGCCTCAGCGGCGGCCCGCTCAGCCCGCCGTCGCGACGAAGGTGCGCGCCGCCTTGTCGTGCCAGCACTGCCGCCATGGGCGGTCGAACAGACACCACAGCACATTCACGACGCCGATGGCCAGCAGCCCCAGCACGCCGTAGACCAGCCAGCGGCGCAGCGCCGCGCCGAAGGTCGGGGTGTCGTGCCCCTCGATGTCCAGCACCCGCACCCCGCACACCCTTTTGCCCAGCGTGAGGCCCCACTTGGCGGTCGGCAGGGCCTCCAGGACGATGCCGAGGACGAGCAGCAGGCCGAGCACGATGCCGAGGTAGCCGCCGGTGGTGCCGTCCAGGAAGTAGACGGTGACGGTCTCGCCCGTCCGCTTCGCCGTCTCCACCTTCCCGGTGATGTGGTCGCTCGCCTCGCCCCACAGGGGGAACACGGCGCCGCCGACGAGGGCGAGCAGCATGACCGTGTCGATCAGCCGGGCGCAGAAGCGGCGGCCGAGTGTGGCGGGCCGCCCCTGGGCCTGGGCGGTCAGGAGGAAGGGGTTGTCGACCGGCGGCTTCCAGGGGATGACGCTCTCGGGGGCGCCGCCCCGCGGGCCGTGCGGGGCGGTCGGGGCGGTCGGGGCGGTCGGCTGGGGCGGCTGCTGGGCGAGGTGGTGCGGCTGCTGCTGCCAGGCCGGGCCGCCGCCCTGGGCGGGGATGCCGCCGAGGGGCTGCTGCGGTGGTTGCTGGGGATGTTGCTGGGGCTGGTACGGCTGTTGCTGCTGTTGCTGTTGTTGCTGGGGCTGGTACGGCTGTTGCTGCTGTTGCTGCTGTTGCTGTTGCTGCTGTTGCTGCTGTCGCTGCTCGGGTCGCTGCGGCTGCTGCTGCGGCCCCTGGGGCTGGGACGGAGGTGTCGCTCCGGCTCCCTGCCGCGGTCCGCCGCGGCCGACCGCGCGGATCGTCATCGTCCCCTCGTCACGGCCGGACGCCGGGCCCTGGCCCGCCGCGGGGGCGGCGTCGCCGCGTCCGGCCGCCCGGATCGAGAGCGTCCCGTCGGCCGGCGGGGCGGCCGCCTCACCGCCCTGCGCCGAGGGCAGCTCCGGGGTCGGGCGGGCGGGCGGCAGGGCCTGGGCCGAACGGTCCGTACCGCCGCCGGTCCCGCCCCCGCGCATGGTCAACGTGCCCTCGTCATGGCCGCCCTCCTGGCCACCGCCCTCGCCGGGGCCGCCCTCGCCGGGGCCGCCCATGGCGCGCCGCGGGTCGGGCACCCCGGGCCGCTGCCCGGCGCCGGCCCCATCAGCGGCGCCGGGGGCGTCCTGCTCCGAGCCCCAGGAGATCCGGCGGTCCTGTTCGCTTCCGAATCCGGCCTGATGGGACGCGTCGGCCTGCCAGGCCGAGGCGGATTCGGGGCGGATGCCGTGCAGCCGCCGCGGATCGTTCCAGTCCACGGACGCGGAGACCCCGCCGGGCGGCACCGGTTCGGGCCCCACGCCGCCGGTGTCTTGTACGTCCATCTCACCGCGCTGCCGCAGCTCGGGCAGGGCCGCGCCGGTCTGCTCTCCGGCGGGCGGCGCCGGGTCCTCGTCCAGGAACATCGGGCCGGTCTCGTCCGACACCGGGGCGATCACCTGGGTATGGGTGATCCCGGGCGGTGGCGCGGGCATGGACTCGCCCTCGGCCGGGGCGGGCCGGCTGGTGCCGGGCACCCAGGCGGCGCCGTTCCAGTAACGGATATAGCCAGGGATGGACGGATCTGGGTAGTACCCCACCCCGGGCATTTCCGTACCCCCAGCACCAGGAGGCGTCCCCATGTCCCCAACTCCCTTCACGGCCAACACTCTTGACCTGTCCGCCGTATCCGGCATCGACGACCCAGTGATCACGCAACTGCGCGAGCGAGGCCGCACAACCACCCTGGACCTCTCTCGGGCTACGCGACGTACGTACCACAGCGACCGAGCGGATACCTACGCCTGTCCATGCATGACATTAACGAAGACCGAAGGGCTCGGAAGAAGGCGACCAAGAGAAAGACTGCCATCGAACGACAGACCGAGGACATCGAGGCCAAACGAGCCACCCGTGCAGCGAGCAAGTTGCTCTTTCCGCTTTGGGTCGCGCCGACCACCAACCAATGCGGCACCCGCCGAAGATCAATAGTCCACGCCGGTCCGGTCTCGGTACGGCCCACGGTCGCCGCCAGCGTGCGCATAGGCTCCAGCGCGAGCCAGCCGACATCTGTGGTGAGCGGGTCGCGCCAGGTGACCGTGACCAGCACCTCACCACGGCGCGGTGAGACGACCCGCACCGCATGGATCCGCCACGCATGCGCCATCGCATCTGCCGCCTCTATGTAGGGGCCGGGAGTCTGCCCCGGATGCACGTGCACCCGCACCACCAGCCCATCCCGTGTGGGACGAGGACCCGAGACGGGGCGGTATCTGCCGCAGCGGACGGCCAGCCGCCGGGGGGAACGCGCAGGCGGGCCATCACATCGGCGAAGGCGGGCGCGTCACCGGCCTGCCCGGCGGTGAGGACAAAAGCGAGGGGCCGGCAACGGGCGTCTGCTGCGAGATGGATCTTCGTGGTCAGTCCGCCGCGGGACCGGCCGATGGCGTGGTCGTCCGGCTCGCCGGCCGGGGCCCCTTTTGCGGGCCCCGGCCGCGTGCTGGTGGGTTCGCACGACCGTGGAGTCCACCGAGACGGCCCAGTCCAGAGCCTCGGCGGCATCGGCCTGGGCCATCAGCGCGGTGAACACCCGGTACCTCTCCGGCAGGTAACCCACTGCGATCCGGTCTGGAACTTCCAGGCGATCGCATCGATCACCTCACGGTGACTCCGCCATCGGCCACCCCGCTTCGGCGTCCGGTCTGGAAGCAACGGCTCGATCCGCGCCGAAACCGCCTAGCGGCCGGTCCGCCCGGACGCCCGCCGCCCGAACTCGCCACAGCGAGCCCGAGCAGCAAGAAGCCCCCAACCAGCCGCGGGGGCTTTCTTCGGGCAGGCAGCAAGCAGGCGGACCATCCCGCGGCCTCCACGAGCCGCAGCGGCCACCGGCCCCGCCAGGTGGTGCCCATGCCGGTGCAGCCAGCCGTCAGGCCGTCGGTATGCGGGTGGGCGCGAGCCATGGGCACCGCCACCTGACCCAGGCTCCGGGGCGGCCGATCCGGTCGCCCCGGAAGTCCGCGCCGCTCAGCAGGTGCAGGTGTCCGCGTGCTGGCGAGACCCGTCACGGCTTGGCTTTGTATCGTTGTCGCAGTCCTTGGAGGACTCGTTGCCGTCGCCCTTCGAGGACTCCTTGCCGTAGTCCTTCGAGGACTCCTTGCCGCAGTCCTTCGAGGACTTCTTGCCGCAGTCCTTGGAGGACTCGTCGCCGTAGCCCTTGGAGGACTCGTCGCCGTAGCCCTTCGAGGACTCGTCGCCGTAGCCCTTGGAAGACTCGTCGCCGTAGCCCTTGGAAGACTCGTCGCCGTAGCCCTTCGAGGACTCGTCGCCGTAGCCCTTCGAGGACTCGTCGCCGTAGCCCTTGGAAGACTCCTTGCCGTAGCCCTTCGAGGACTCGTCGCCGTAGCCCTTCGAGGACTCGTCGCCGTAGCCCTTGGAAGACTCCTTGCCGTAGCCCTTCGAGGACTCCTTGCCGTAGCCCTTCGAGGACTCCTTGCCGTAGCCCTTGGAAGACTCGTTGCTGAAGGCCAGGTTGGTGCACTTGCTGCCGACGTTGACATCACCGGTCGGAGCGAGGCCGCCGACGATGACGTTGGGGCCGGTGGCGGCGTCACAGTCGTTCTTCTGGAAGCCGCCGATTCCATGGGCGGCCGCGCCACCAGCCCCCATGATCACCATCGTGCCGGCGGCTGCGGCCAGGAAAGCTACCTTCTTCCCAATGTTCACTTGATTCCTCCGGAGAGTCATTTGACGTTAAGTCTCGACAATCTGATTACATGACTCAAACACGAACAAGCAGCGGCCCCACGCTGAGGCTTCACTCGTCCGGCGCACTTCATCACCTGGCCGTGAGATCAAAACTTATCGGCATTGGTCATGACAGGCGCCGCGAAACGGCTCCAAAGTCACTGACATAGCCGAGGGCTGGTGCGTCGCAGCTGGGGGCCGACGGCACCTGAGGCTTTAGGCAGCCACCACGGGGCGAGCCTCTTAGAACAGGGGGCCAATCGGTCGCAAACGCGGGCAGGGCAACAGCCCGCCCGATTCGAAGGGCCGGCGTAAGGCCCCTGCTCTCTCGCCCGTGGCAGCTCCCGCCCAAAGCCTCAGACGCCGGCGGCAGTGCGCTGCGCCTGTGCGGTGCCTCGCGGTGAGGTGGGGCGTACGCAGTCTGCCGTACAAGAACCGCAGTGCACGGAGCGCGCGGTCAAGGTCTATCGGACAGGCCCGCGGCCCGTGCCCATAGCTCCTGGCCACCACCCTCCCGTGCGAGCCTTGTGTGCGGGCGCGCCGCGGCCGTACGAGCGGAGACTGCGCGCCTGGCTCCGCCCGGCCTAGGTTCAACAGACCTACTCTGGCACGGCTGAGCCCCGTTTCTATTGCCAATACTGGAAGCCATGGACCGCAACACCGAGCTCAGTGAGTTCCTGCGGAGCCGCAGGGCACGGCTGAGCCCTGGGGACGCGGGCGCGACCGTGAGCAATGACAGCCCCCGCCGGGTGCCGGGGCTGCGCCGCGAGGAGCTGGCGCAGCTGGCCGGAGTCAGCACCGACTACTACACGCGCCTCGAACAGGGCCGCCACCTCAATGTGTCGGAGGCGGTGCTGGACGCCGTGGCCCGTGCGCTGCGGCTGGACGACACCGAGCGCGCGTACCTCTTCGAACTGGCCCGGCCGCGCCCCCGCCGCGCGGTGCGCCGCCGCCCGGCCCGCCCCCAGCGGGTACGGCCCGGGGTGCACACCATGCTGCGGATGCTGGAGGGGGTGTCCCCGGCGTTCGTGATCGGGCGGCGGGGCGACGTGCTGGCCTCCAACCGGCTGGCCCGTGCGCTGATCATCGACTTCGACGCGCTTCCGTACCACGAGCGGAACATGGCCCGCTTCATGTTCCTCGACGAGGCGGCCCGTGAGCTGTACCGCGAGTGGGACAAGTACGCGGCGGAGATGGTGGCCTCCCTCCGGCTGGAGGCCGGGCGCCATCCCGACGATCCGCGGCTGACCGAGCTCGTGGGCGAGCTCACCATCAAGAGCCCGGAGTTCCGCAGGTGGTGGGCGGACCACAACGTGCGGGAGAAGACACACGGCGTCAAGCTCTACCACCACCCGGTGGTCGGGGACATGACGCTGTCCTATGAGAACGTGACCTTCCCCGGCGATGCCGACCAGGCGATGTGCATCTATACGGTCGAGCCCGGTTCCCCCTCCGAGGCGGCCCTGCGGCTGCTGGCGAGCTGGACCGCGAGTCCACCGGGGGCCCCGTCCCCCGAATCCCCCTCCTCTTCCCCCTCTCCTGCTCCCTCTCCATCCGTATCCCCCCGTTCCCCCCGTTCCCAGGGAGACCACTGATATGAGCACCAGCGTCACTGCCTACGCGGCCCCCGCTCCGAAGGCCCCGCTGGAAAGGACCACCGTCGAGCGCCGCGCGCTGCGCGAGCACGACATCCTCATCGAGATCGCCTACGCCGGCATCTGCCACTCCGACATCCACCAGGCGCGCGAGGAGTGGGGCGAGGCCCTCTTCCCGATGGTGCCCGGCCATGAGATCGCCGGTGTCGTCGCCGAGGTCGGTCCGGGCGTGACCAAGTACGCCGTAGGCGACCGGGTCGGCGTGGGCTGCTTCGTCGACTCGTGCCGTGAGTGCTCGAGCTGCCTGGCCGGCGAGGAGCAGTACTGCCTCAAGGGCGAGGTCCCCACGTACAACGGCAAGGGGTACGACGGCGCCCCCACCTACGGCGGCTACAGCACCCATGTCGTCGTCGACGAGAACTACGCCCTGCGCATACCCGAGGGCCTCTCTCTCGACGTGGCCGCCCCGCTGCTGTGCGCGGGCATCACCCTCTACTCCCCGCTGGCCCACTGGAACGCCGGCCCCGGCAAGAAGGTCGCCATCATCGGCCTCGGCGGCCTCGGCCACATGGGTGTGAAGATCGCCCATGCGATGGGCGCCGAGGTCACCGTCCTCAGCCAGTCCCTCCGCAAGAAGGACGATGGCCTCCGCCTGGGCGCCGACCACTTCCACGCCACCAGCGACGAGTCGACCTTCACCGAGCTGGCCGGCTCCTTCGACCTCATCATCAACACCGTCTCCGCCAACATCCCCCTGGACGCCTATCTGTCGCTGCTGAAGCTCGACGGCACGCTGGTCCACGTCGGGGGCCCCGAACACCCGAGCTCCTTCCACCAGTTCTCGCTGATCGGGGGCCGCAAGTCGATGGCGGGCTCGAAGATCGGCGGCATCCGGCAGACCCAGGAGATGCTCGACTTCTGCGCGGAGCACGGCTTCGGCGCCGAGATCGAGGTCATCACCGGCGACCGGATCAACGAGGCGTACGAGCGTGTCGTGGCGAGCGATGTGCGCTACCGCTTCGTGATCGACATCGCGTCGCTCAAGGGCTAGCCGTCGGCAGGATCCCGCTCGCCCCACGAACCGCCCGCCCCCGCTACCGATTCCGCGTCGGAGCGGGGGCGTCGCGCGTGCGGCAGGCTTCGCGCAGGACGCGCTGTCAGCGGTTGGGGACAACGGCGTCGAGCGCCAGATGCCACGGGAAGCTGTCAAGCAGCGCACCGCCCGTGCCCGGAGCGTGGGGTTCCGGGCCGTATCCCGTGCCGTGCAGGATGCTGACGCCTGCGGCTCGCAGGTCCGCGACGTTGCGCCGGTACGCAGGGTGCGCGGCCAGCGCCGAGTTGACGAACGGCAGCACGGCCACGGGGAGGCCCAGCCCGATGGACTCGGCGAGGATTCCCAGCGCGTAGGTGTCGCTGATGCCCAGCGCCCATTTGTTGACGGTGTTATAGGTGGCGGGGGCGACGATGACGGCGTCCGCCCGCGGTGCTGAGCGGGTGCCGTCGTCAGGCTTTCGGTACTCGCTGCGGACGGGGTGTCCGGTCTGGGCTTCGAGTGCCGCCACATCCACAAAGGCTCGTCCCGTCGGTGTGGTGATGATGTGCGGGTCCCACGACCGCTCATGGGCTTGCCGGATGAGCTTGCCGACGTGTGCTGCGGGTCCAGCGGCGCAGACGATGACGTAGAGGGTTCGCGAGGGTGGTGTGGTCACGGGCGGGCCCCCACACGGTGGGCCAGCTCGGACAGTCCTCGCAGCTCCCCGCGTACGTCCTGGCGCTGGATCCGTCCGACCAGCGCCCTGACGGTCGGGCGCGTGCGGATCTCCTCAGGGGCGAGCTCCTCGGCAGTGCGCAGGGCCGCGTATGCCTGGGGGTACTTGTTCCATTGTTCGCAGGCCCTGGCCACGTCCACCCAGAAAGTCGCTTGGCGTTCACGGACGTCGATGCCGTCGATGTCGATCGTGCGCGCGTAGGCGAGTGCCGCCCCGGCGTCGCCGAGGGTCGTGGAGATGCTGACCCGGTGGAGAAGCACATTGGTCGGGCCGAACGCCGTCCATTGGTGGTTGGCATCGCGTCCGATCATGTGGGCGGCCTGTTCGGCCTCGTCGAGTAGTTCGGTCGCTGAGCCGCGATCACCTCGCTCGGCCGCGGCGACCGCGCCCCGAAGGAGGAGGGCGCCGTAAAGGGACTGGTAATCGGCCGAGTACTCAAGGGACTTCCGGTCGAGTCGCTGCGCCCGTGTGCGAGCTACGTCGACGGCCTGATCGGCGTATCCCATGGCCATGTAGGCGTGAACGAGGATGCGGGCGCCTACCGCCCCATTTACGGGCAAGCGTGAACACGGTCCCGAAGTCGTAACAGGCGAGCGCCGCGCGCACGTCCTCACGCTCCAGGACGTGCGGCGGCAGTGCCGCAAGTGAGACATAGTCGGCCATCTCGTGCTCCCGCGCCTGGTCTGACGTGCTGAAGTATCGATCAGCGCCCGTGCTCCGAGCCTACCCACCGTGGGTATCCCCATCATGGGTAGGAGACCGAGAGGGCAGGGGCCCGTGCTCAGAAACGCTTGATCCGGGTCCAGCATTTTCCGGTAAGGGCCCCTTGACGACGGCGCGCAGGTGCCGCCGTCCATGACATCAGCGCAGCAAGTCATCAAGCGAAGTGTGCCTCGATCCTGCCCAGGTCCTGCTTCAGCGCGAGCCGCCACTTGGACCGGTGACACTCATTGGCGGGGATGCCGCAGCGCTCCCGACCGACAGCCCGACGCCGGACCAGGCACCCTCAACGAAATCGCTTGATGAAACAGTTGCGCCACATCAAGCATTTTTTGGAGGGGTGCCCGCAGGCGTGGCCTCGGGACCCTCCGTCCCGCATCGGCCCAAGCCCCGGACCACAAGAGCCGCCACCGGCCCCTGCCACCACCGGCACACGCCGTCGAAGACGCTCAGGATCGGCAGACCAGACCCAACGAAGCGCTACTGGAAGAGCTTGCCGGGGTTGAGGAGGCCCAGGGGGTCGAAGACCTGCTTGATGCCCTGCTGCAGCTCCACGCCCACCGGGCCGAGTTCGCGGGCCAGCCATTCGCGCTTCAGGACGCCCACCCCGTGCTCTCCCGTGATGGTGCCGCCCAGCTTCAGGCCCAGGGCCATGATCTCGTCGAAGGACTCGCGAGCCCGGCGGGATTCCTCGGGGTCGGTGGCGTCGAAGCAGACGGTGGGGTGGGTGTTGCCGTCGCCGGCGTGGGCGACGACGCCGATGGTGAGGGCGTACTTGTCGGCGATGGCGGCGGTGCCGTCGATCATATCGGCGAGGCGGGAGCGGGGGACGCAGACGTCGTCGATCATCGTGACGCCCTTGACGGCCTCCAGGGCGGGCAGGGTCATCCGGCGGGCCTGGAGGAGGAGGTCGGATTCGACGGCGTCCTCGGCGGGGACCACCTCGGTAGCGCCGGCGGCCGTGCAGAGTTCGGCGACGGCGGCGAGGTCGGGGGCCGGGTCCGGAGTGTCGAAGGCGGCCATCAGGAGGGCTTCGGTGGAGTCCGGGAGGCCCATGCTGCCCATGGCGTTGACGGCGCGGACGCTCGTACGGTCCATCAGTTCCAGCAGCGAGGGGGCGTGTCCGCGCTCCATGATGCGGCAGATGGCGTCGCAGGCGGAGGCGGTGGAGGGGAACTCGGCGGCGAGGACCAGCTGTTCGGGCGGGGCGGGTTTGAGGGCGAGAACCGCGCGGACGACGATGCCGAGACTGCCCTCGGAGCCGACGAACAGACGGGTGAGGTCGTAGCCCGCGACGCCCTTGGCGGTGCGGCGGCCGGTGGTCAGCAGACGGCCGTCGGCGAGGACGACATCGAGGCCGAGGACGTATTCGGCGGTGACGCCGTACTTCACACAGCACAGACCGCCGGACGCGGTGCCGATGTTGCCGCCGATCGTGCACTCCTCCCAGCTGGAGGGGTCCGGCGGGTAGTAGAGGCCCTTCTCCATGACCGCGCGGGACAGCGTCGCGTTGATCACGCCCGGTTCGACGACCGCGATCCGGTCGACCGGGTTGATCTCCAGGACCCGGTCCATCTTGACCAGGGACAGCACGATGCAGCCGTCGGACGCATTGGCGGCGCCCGACAGGCCGGTGCGGGCGCCCTGGGGGACGACCGGGACGCGCAGCGCGGTGGCGGTGCGGCAGACGTGCTGGACCTGCTCGACGGTGCGCGGGAGGACGACCACGGCGGGCGCGCCCGCGTCGCAGAAGCTCGCCATGTCGTGTGCGTACGCCCCGGTCACCTCGGGGTCGGTCAGCACCGCCTCCTCGGGGAGGCCCTCCCGCAACAGCTCGATGAGGTCCGTCATGCTTCCAGACTCGCACCCGGGAGGCATGGCAGGGAAGATCGCGGCAGCGGACGGGTTACCGAGCCGTCACTGCGCCTTGTAGTAGACGCTGAGCTTGCGGTCTCCGGCGGCGCCCGAGGCGAAGCCCATGCAGAGGCGGCGGGGGCTGGCCAGCTGGACGGCCATGCCCTCCGGCTCGCGGTAGTCGAGCGAGTACGCGGCCTCGGTGCGGGAGCGCTGGACGACCTGGCCGGTGCGCAGATCGAGGCAGGAGACGTAGGTGTTGCCGTGGCCGGAGGGCGGATTGGTGCCGTTCTCGGCGGTGTAGGCGGTGCCCGTCATCTGGTACGCGTAGTCGCCGAGCACCGTGAACCCCTGGAAGACCTCGTCGGCGGAGACCCCCGCCTGGGGTATGTCGTACACGGCGGTGTAGTCGCCCGCCGTGACGTCGGAGAGGTTCATCAGCCGGTAGCGGACCGCCCCGTCGAGGCGGTAGCGCAGCAGCAGCCGCTTGTTGAGCATGTCGACGGCGGGCTGGTTGCTGGTCGAGCCCGGCACCGGACGGTGGGTGGCGAGCGAGGACGAGCCGTTGGACAGCACGGTGCCGTTGGCGAAGGGGAAGCGGCTGATGGCGGTGCCGTAGCCGGAGTCGGGGTTGGCGTTCGACTCGGTCCACAGATACGCGGTGGTGCCCACCGGCTCACAGCCGATCGCCACGCCGTGCCCGAACCCCTTGACGTACATCGAGCCCAGCTCGGCGCCGGTGAGGGACAGCTTGGTGACGCACATGTCGCCGTGCGCGGCCCGGTCGGCGCCGGAGACGGGGGCGGGCTCCCCGCTGAGCCGGATCCCGCCCTCCATCAACTGGATCGTGTAGAGGTGCCCATTGACGTCGTCGAACGCGAAGGACTGCAGCACGGTGGAGTTGTGCGGTGTCTTCTCGCGGATCAGCTGCGTGGAGGGGACCGACAGATCGAACCGGCCCCCTACGACGGCGGCGGCCGCGGCCGGGCGGGCCGCGAAGGCCCCGAGTGCTCCGGCGGCGGCAGCGCCCCCACCGAGGGCGAACTTACGCCTGGTCAATCGCCCCGCATCGTACTTTTCCGTGTGCATTCGAACTCAACAACTCCCGTGGGAAAACTCCGTGTTGGAGTGAACAGATCGCCGTGAGTGTAGACGGTGGGAATCTTCGCCCATGCTGGTGTTCACTTTTTCTGGCAGGAACGGCGCATGGGGAGGACATGGCATGGCGAGACCCACCGACCGCGCCGCCCAACTGGCCCGGCTCTGCACCGATCTGCCCGAACTGCGCCGTCGGGATCAGGGACAGCCCCGGGCCGACGCGGGGGCGGGCTGGACCTGGTCTCGTGCTGGCCTCGTCTGTGGTTCGCGCTGTCCGACGCGGCCCGCGAGGAGGTCGCGCGGGCCCGCCGCCGCGTCGACGCGGCGGCGGTGACGGCGGCGTGGGCGCTGCCGTACGCGGTCGCGGGGGTGCGGTGGTGGCCCGCCGGGGTGGCGGCGTCCGGTCTGCTGCTGCTCGGGTGGCGGCGGGGGCGGGTGGCCGCGGCCGAGTACGCGGAGATCGTGGAGTCGGCCGTGGACGTCCACACCCGCGACCTGGCCACCGCGATGGGGGTACCGCTGCGGTCAGACCAGGTCACCCCGGAGGTGGGCCGAGCCCTCACCCACCTGGCCCGCAAGGGCATGTGACGGCCGGGGGCCGGGGGGCCGGGGCGGGCCGGCCGCGGCCCGCCCACCGTCGTCTCAGAGATTGCCGCGCTTGGCCTGCTCCCGTTCGATCGCCTCGAAGAGCGCCTTGAAGTTGCCCTTGCCGAAGCCCATCGAGCCGTGCCGCTCGATCATCTCGAAGAAGACGGTCGGGCGGTCCTGGACCGGCTTGGTGAAGATCTGGAGCAGATAGCCGTCCTCGTCGCGGTCGGCGAGGATCTTGAGCTCGCGGAGGGTTTCGATCGGGACCCGGGTGTCGCCGACCCACTCGCCGAGCGTCTCGTAGTACGAGTCGGGGGCGTCGAGGAACTGGACGCCGGCCGCGCGCATGGTGCGTACCGTCTCGACGATGTCGTTCGTGGCGAGGGCGATGTGCTGGACGCCGGGGCCGCCGTAGAACTCCAGATACTCGTCGATCTGCGACTTCTTCTTGCCGGGGGCGGGCTCGTTCAGCGGGAACTTCACCTTCCGGGTGCCGTCCGCGACCACCTTGGACATGAGCGCGGAGTACTCGGTGGCGATGTCGTCGCCGACGAACTCCTTCATGTTGGTGAAGCCCATGACCTCGTTGTAGAAGGTCACCCACTCGTCCATCCGGCCGAGCTCGACATTGCCGACGCAGTGGTCGATGGCCTGGAACGTCCTCTTCGCGGGCGGCGGAACGATCGGGTCGGCGGCCTCGTAGCCGGGGAGGTACGGGCCGTCGTAGCCGGAGCGCTCGACGAAGGTGTGGCGGGTGTCGCCGTACGTACGGATGGAGGCGAGCACGACCGTGCCGTTCTCGTCCTTGATGTCGTGCGGCTCCTCGATGCCGGTGGCGCCGTGCTCGAGCGCGTAGGCGTAGGCGGCGTGCGCGTCCGGTACCTCGATGGCCAGGTCGATGACGCCGTCGCCGTGTGCGGCGACATGCTCGGCGAGGAAGCGGCCCCACTGGCTCACCGGCTTGATGACGGAGGTGAACACAAAGCGGGCGCTGCCCGAGACGAGCACGTAACTCGCGGTCTCCCGGCTGCCGTTCTCCGGTCCGGAGTAGGCGACGAGCTTCATGCCGAAGGCGGTGGCGTAGAAGTGGGCGGCCTGCTTGGCGTTGCCGACCGCGAAGACGACCGCGTCCATCCCTTTCACGGGGAACGGGTCTGTCCGCCGTGTGCCCTCTTGATGCTGGATCTCAGTCATGTCCGCAGCGTCCCTCCATGACTCAGGGTGCGCAACAGTTTGCTGAAATGCTGGTCAGTCTGTATAGCCAGGAGCGGTCGGAGCAGCGCATTCTGTGCAGAGTGACCACCGTCACAGGGAACAGAAACAGGACAGGGACAACAAGTACAGGGACAGGGACAGGGAGCTGCCATGGGAATCGACGCGCTCGACGCCCGGCTGATCGAGCTGCTCGCCGAGGAGCCGCGGGTCGGCGTCCTGGAGGCGTCGCGCCGCCTCGGCGTCGCGCGCGGCACGGCGCAGGCGCGGCTGGACCGGCTGCGGACGCAGGGGGTGATCCGGGGCTTCGGGCCGGACGTGGACCCGGCGGCGCTGGGCTATCCGGTCACCGCGTTCGCGACGCTGGAGATCAAGCAGGGGCAGGGGACGGACGTACGGGCGCATCTGGCGGGCGTCCCGGAGGTGCTGGAGCTGCACACCACCACGGGCCACGGCGACATGCTGTGCCGTCTGGTCGCGCGCTCGAACGCCGATCTTCAGCGGGTGATCGACCGGGTCGTGGGGTTCGAGGGGATCGTACGGGCCTCGACGGCGATCGTGATGGAGAACCCGGTCCCGCTGCGGATCATCCCGCTGGTGCGGCAGGCGGCGCAGGACTGAACAGCCGTCCACCGGATCCAAAGATTCCGTTGCAAAGAACTGGTTGCAACGTAGTCTTTGCACGCTTACGCTGCCGCATATGGCAGAGAACGAGAAGCCTGTGCCCGACGACGTACGGGTGCTCGACCCCCGCTCCCTGCGCGGCCTCGCGCATCCGCTGCGGATGCGGCTGCTCGGCGCGCTGCGTGAGTACGGACCGGCCACCGCGTCCCAACTGGCCGACCGGCTCGGCGAGTCCAGCGGCGCCACCAGCTACCACCTGCGGCAACTGGCCGCCCATGGGTTCGTCAAGGACGATCCGGAGCGGGGCAAGGGGCGGGAGCGGTGGTGGAAGGCGGCGCACAGCGGTACGCGGGTGGGCGCCGAGGAGCTGCGGCGCCATCCGGACCCGTCCGTACGGGGGGCGCTGAACACCCTGCTGCACGAGAACGCCACCATCCACGCCCAGGAGATGTCCACCTGGCTGGGCACCATGCACGACTGGCCCTCACGGTGGCGCCTCGCCTCGGACATGAGCGACTTCAGCCTGCGCCTCACCCCGGAACTCGCCCAGGAAATGCGCGACAAGGTGCATGAAGTGATCGAGAGCTACCGCGAGAAGGAGGTGGACCGGAACAGCGAGAACTCCGCCCCGTTCCGCGTCCATCTGCACGCCTTCCCGCGCGACGAGGACTGACCGAATCCCTGGGGGGACCACCTATGTACGGCGACGACATCCATCTGTGGCTGCATCGCATCCGCGCCGAGCGCCTCCAGCGCGCGGCGGGCGACGCGCCCCGGCTCCACCGCACCCGCGGCACGCGCCGCACCCGCCTGCTGCGCACCCGGCTGGGCTGGACGCTCGTGGAGGTCGGGCTGCGGCTGGCGACGCCACGGCTGCCCCGATCGGGTCTGGCCGCCCGGTTCGACCACTGATATGAACCACTGACATGGCATTCGCCGACTCCAGCGGTGGCAGCCGCGGTGGCCGAAGACCCCTCGTCCTCGTCCTCGCCGCCAACACCGTCTCCATCGCGGGCAATTCACTCACCCTTCTCGCCGTCCCCTGGTTCGTGCTGGAGACCACCGGCAGCGCGGCCAAGGCCGGTCTCGTCGCCTTCTGCGCCACGTTCCCGGTGATCGTCTCCGCCGTCGTCGGCGGACCGGTCATCGACCGGCTGGGGCGGCGGCGGACCTCCATCGCCTCGGACACGCTGTGCGCGGTGGCGGTCGCCGCGATTCCGCTGCTGCACTTCACCGATCTGCTGCGGTTCTGGCAGCTGTGTGCGCTGATGGCGTGCTCCGGGCTGCTGCACGCGCCGGGCGAGACCGCCCGCCAGGTGCTGGTGCCCGCACTGGCCGAACGGGCCGGCACCACCCTCAGCCGCGCGGCGAGCTTCTACGACGGGGCGTCGCGCGGGGCGCGGATGCTGGGCGCGGCCCTCGGCGGGGTGCTGATCGCGCTGCTCGGCCCGCCCTCCGTCCTCCTCCTGGACGCTGCGACGTTCGCCGGCTCCGCGCTGCTGATCGCGGCGGGGCTGCGCGGGCTGCCCGCCGCCGCGCCGCGCAAGGGCGCCGCACCGGTGTCCGTCCGCGCCTACCGCGCCGAGCTGCGCGAGGGGTACGGCTTTCTGCTGCGCCATCGGCTGCTGCTGGCCATCGTGGCGATGGTCATGGTCACCAACGGCCTCGACCAGGGGTTCTCATCGGTGCTGCTGCCCGTCCACGCCGAGCGCGACCTGGGCGGATCGGTCCAGCTCGGGCTGTTGACGGCGCTGTTCGGGGGCGGTGCGCTGGCCGGGGCGCTGCTGTACGGGGCGGTGGGAGACCGCTTCCCGCGCCGGACCGTCTTCGGCGTGAGCTTTCTGCTGTGCGGGCTGCCGCGCTTCGTCGTCGCCGCGTTCGTCCCCGGCGTGCCGCCGCTGGCCGTGACGATGGCGGTCAGCGGGCTCGCGGCGGGCATGCTCAACCCGATCCTGACCACGGTCACCTACGAGGCCGTGCCCGACGAGCTGCGCAACCGGGTCGCGGGGGCGCTGACGGCGGGGGTGTGGGTGGTGATGCCGCTCGGCGGGCTGGTGGCCGGCGGTCTGGTGGAGGGGGCGGGGCTGACGGTCGCCTTCCTGGTGACGGGCGGTGCGTACTTCCTCGCGACGCTGAGCCCGCTGGTCTTCCCCGCCTGGCGGGGCATGGACCCCCGCGGCACCGCGGACGGGCTCAGCAGTGCGGCAGGCTCCCGCCCGAGCGCAGCGCCCGCAGAGCCGTCACCGCACCCTTGAGCGTGGTCACGGGGATCAGCCGCAGTCCCTTGGGGAGTTCGGCCTTGGCGTCCGCGCACTCGGCCTTCGGGACCAGGAAGACCGTGGCGCCGTCCCGCTTGGCGGCCTGCGTCTTGAGCGGAACGCCGCCCACCGCGCCGACCCTGCCCTTGGCGTCGATCGTGCCGGTGCCCGCGATCGTACGGCCGCCCGTGAGGTCACCGCCGCGGCCGTCGCCGTCCAGCTTGTCGATGATGCCGAGCGAGAACAGCAGCCCGGCGCTCGGGCCGCCCACGTCCGCGAGGCGCAGGGTGACCTTGACGTCGCGCGGCGAGCGGTGCAGCCGGCCGAGGGCGGCGCTGGTGGCCGTGGACTGGGACTTCTCCATCTCCTGGGCGTTGTGCCGCTCGATCTCCTTGGTGGTGCCGCCGACGTAGACCGAGTCACGCGGCATCACCGCGCGGTCGGTGGCGAACCAGCCGCTGATCACGTCCTTGAGCCGGACGGTGGCGTCCGGACCGGTCGCCTGGATCGTCGTCATCCGCAGCTGGCCCGTGGTCTTGCGGGTGCCGGCCCCGGCGATGGTGATCACATGCTTGCCGTGGTCGGACCCGAGGACGTTCACGGTCGTGCCCGGCTGGGCCACGGTGAACGGCAGGGGGGCGAACGCGGCGACCGCGAACAGGGCGACGACGACCGCGGAGCAGACCGCGAGGATCCGGGCGCGGGGGGAGACGGCAGGCATGGAGGTGAATCTAGTTGACCGGCGGGGCGGCTGAAGCGCCACCCTGGCCCACGCGGCCGCGCCAGCCTCCGCCGCGGCCCGCCCCGTGCGGGCCGCCCCCGGCCGCCCCCGGTGCGGGCCGCCCCCGGCGCGGCCACCACCACGGGGCCGTGCACCCCGGCGCTCACGGCGGGGGCGTGCACCCGGCCCACGGCGGGCCACGGCGGGGACTCGCGGTAGGGCCGGCGGTTCCACGCGGGGCCCGGGCGTGGGCGACCGGCCCACGCGGGGCCCGGGCGTGGGCGACCGGCCCACGCGGGTCCCACGCCTCCCGCCACCGGGCACCGGGCACCGCCACCGCGTACCGTCACCGCAGCGCGTCCGCGACCTCCCGCGCCGCGTCCACCACGCGCGGCCCGACCCGCTCCGGCACCGCGTCGCACAGCATGACCACGCCGACGCTGCCCTCTATCCCCGTCACCCCGATCAGCGGGGCGGCCGCACCGCTCGCGCCCGCCTCCAGCTCGCCGTGGGTGAGCGCGTACCCCGGATCGTCGGTGCGGCCCGCGCGGGCGGCGAGTATCGCGCGCCCGGCGGCGCCCCGGTCCAGCGGATGCCGGAACCCGGCCCGGTAGGCGACGTGGTAGTCGGTCCAGGTCGGCTCGACCACCGCGACCGCGAGGGCCTCGGTGCCGTCGACCAGGGTGAGGTGGGCGGTCGCGCCGATGTCCTCGGCCAGGGCGCGCAGCGCGGGCAGTGCCGCCTCCCGTACGAGCGGATGCACCTGGCGGCCGAGCTGCAGCACCCCGAGCCCGACGCGCGCCCGCCCGCCGAGGTCCCGGCGGACGAGGGAGTGCTGTTCGAGGGTGGCCAGCAGCCGGTAGACCACGGTGCGGTTGACGCCGAGCTTGGTGGACAGCTCGGTCACGGTCAGCCCGTGGTCGGTGTCGGCGAGCAGTTTGAGGACGCGCAGTCCCCGGTCGAGCGTCTGGGAGGTCTCCGCGGTCACGACGCCCCCTCCTCGGTGATGAGTGGCGGCTCTTCGCGGAGGTGCGCCGCCGGTCCCGACGACGGCGCGCGCGAAGAGGCCGCCGGTCGCGGTGGTCACGCACCGGCTGCGCTCCGCGGCGGCGCTGCCACGGGGCGTGTGCGTGCCCGAACGCTAGCGAGCCGGTCCGTTTAGCGGAAGAGTCCGTCCAGAATCCGAGCGGACCTGCCAAAGGGAACGGCTCGGGGGTACCCCGAATCGCCCCGGTTCGCCCGCTATGCCGGGTAGTTGAGCGGCCAGTTCATGAAATACCTCGAAAGGGGGTTGCGCGGCCCGCGTCACCTCATGCCGGCGTCAGCGCATCCGCGTGGCCCACTCCTGGACCTTTTTGATCCGCTCACGGATCTGGCCCGCCGTCGCCTCCGCGCTCGGGGGGCCGCCGCAGACGCGGCGCAGCTCGGTGTGGATCACGCCATGCGGTTTGCCGCTCTGGTGGACATACGCCCCCACCAGCGTATTGAGCTGCTTGCGCAGCTCCAGCAGCTCCTTGTGAGTGACCACGGGCCGCCGCTCCGCCGGGAGTTCCAGCAGATCGGCCTCCTCGTCCGGCTTCTTGCGGCTGTGCGCGATCTGCTTGGCCTGGCGCCGCTGGAGCAGCATCTGCACCTGGTCGGGTTCGAGGAGCCCGGGGATGCCGAGGTAGTCCTGCTCCTCGTCGCTGCCCGGATGCGCCTGCATACCGAACTCGGCGCCGTCGTAGAGCACCCGGTCGAAGACCGCGTCCGACTCCAGCGCCTCGAAGGGCAGCGCGTCCTGCTCGCCGGTGTCCTCGTCCTGCTGCTTCTCGGCCTCTTCGAGGAGCTTCTCCTCCTCCGCGTACGGGTTCTCCTCCTCGCCCTCCTTCTTCGGCTTGTCGAGGACGTGGTCGCGCTCGACCTCCATCTCGCCCGCGAAGCCGAGCAGCGTCGGGATGGTGGGGAGGAACACGGACGCGGTCTCACCGCGCCGCCGCGACCGTACGAAACGGCCCACGGCCTGGGCGAAGAAGAGCGGGGTGGAGATCGTGGTCGCGTACACCCCGACCGCGAGCCGTGGCACGTCCACGCCCTCGGAGACCATGCGGACGGCCACCATCCAGCGGTCGTCGGAGTGGCTGAAGTCCTCGATCCGCTGGGAGGCGGCGGACTCGTCGGAGAGCACGAGGGTCGCCTTGGTGCCGGTGATCTCGCGGATCAGCTTGGCGTACGCACGGGCCGAGTCCTGGTCGGAGGCGATGACGAGCGCGCCCGCGTCCGGGATGGCCTTGCGGACCTCGGAGAGCCGCTGGTCGGCGGCGCGCAGCACATTCGGCATCCAGTCGCCGCGCGGATCGAGCGCGGTACGCCACGCCTGCGAGACGGCGTCCTTGGTCATCGGCTCGCCGAGCCGCGCCGCGATCTCGTCGCCCGCCTTGGTGCGCCAGCGCATGTTGCCGCTGTAGGACAGGAAGATGACGGGCCGCACGACGCCGTCGCCGAGGGCGTTGCCGTAGCCGTAGGTGTAGTCGGCGGAGGACCGCCGGATGCCGTCGTTGCCCTCTTCATAGGCGACGAAGGGGATGGGGTTGGTGTCCGACCGGAAGGGCGTACCGGTGAGCGCGAGCCGGCGGGCCGCGGGCTCGAACGCCTCCAGACACGCCTCGCCCCAGGAGCGGGAGTCACCGGCGTGGTGGATCTCGTCGAGGATGACGAGGGTCTTGCGCTGCTCGCAGCGGTTGCGGTGCAGCATGGGCCGTACGCCGACACCCGCGTAGGTGACGGCGACGCCGTGGTAGTCCCGGCCCACCGGGCCCGCGCTGTACTCCGGGTCCAGCTTGATGCCGATCCGGGCCGCGGCCTCCGCCCACTGCTTCTTCAGATGCTCGGTGGGCGCGACGACGGTGATCTGCTGGACCACATGGTGATGGAGCAGCCAGGAGGCGAGGGTCAGCGCGAAGGTCGTCTTCCCGGCGCCGGGGGTCGCGACCGCGAGGAAGTCGCGCGGCTGCTCCTGGATGTACTTGTCCAACGCGCCCTGCTGCCAGGCGCGCAGCTTGCTCGCGGTACCCCAGGGAGCCCGTCCGGGAAAGGCGGGCGAGAGGTGATGGCTGGTGCTGGAGGCAGTAGTACTCACGGTCTCCGTCGGACTGGTTCGGCGGGGTCGATCGGGAACCGCGTCAGCCTACCTGTGCCACCCTTCACGCTTCGGGGTTACGTCCCGACTCCACCCGAGGGTGGGACCGACCTCACATCGGCCCGCGAAGCGGATCGCCTCACGGCGAGGTGATGCGGGGCAGGGCAGCGCGGCCGGACGCGGTCCGCGGCCCCGTCGAACGGGTGGGAGCGCCTACGGCATGGGGTGGTGGTGGCGCGAAGCGGGCCGCAGGCGGGTGGTGATGAGGGCGCCCGCCAGGGCCACCGCCGCCATCGCCGCGTAGACGGCGACGAAGGCCGCCGGGTGGGCGGAGCCGGCGGCGGTGGGTGCCGTGTGGTCGGCCGCGGCGAGGGAGTCACCGCCGAAGGTGACGAAGAGGACACCGCTGAGGCCGACCAGGGTGATGTTGCCGAGCGCGTCGGAGACCTGGAGGGAGGCGGAGTTGCTGCCCGCCTCCTCGGGGCGGGAGAGCTTGAGCAGCAGGACGCTGCCGCTGGAGATGGTCAGGCCCATGCCGTAGCCGCCGATCGCCCAGGCGACGGCGACGATCCAGACCGGGGCGGAGTCGGTGAGGGCCAGCGGGACCAGGGCGATGGCGGCGGCCACCAGGAGCATGCCGAGGCCCATCAGCCGCTCACGGTGCGGCTCCAGCCGGGGGCGGCTCTGGGTGTACGAGCCGAGCGCCCAGGTGAGGCCGCCGCCGGTGAGGGAGAGCCCGGCGGCGGTCGCGGACAGACCGCGCTGGGTGACCAGCATCAGCGGGACGAAGCTCTCCGCGCCCAGGAAGGCGCCGCCCGCGATACCGCGCAGCAGTACGACGGAGGGCAGCCCGCGCGCGGCGCGGAAGGTGCCCCGGGGCAGCAGACGCAGCACGCAGGGGACGAGCAGGGCGAGACCGGCGGCGGCCGGGGCGAGGGAGAGCGGGCGGGGGTCCTGGACCGCGTACTGGAGCAGCCCGGCGCCGGTCGCGACGGCGAGCGCGAGGAGGATGCGGCGGTGGTTCATGACCGGGGAGCGCTCGCCCGGGGGCAGCTTGCGCAGGGCCGGGAGCATCACCGCGAGCGGCGGCAGCACCAGCACCGGGATGGCGAGGAACACCCAACGCCAGCCGGCCTGTTCGGTGACGGCCCCGGCGGCGAGCGGGCCGACGATGACGGGCAGCACCCACGCGGCGGCGAAGGACGCCAGTACGGCGGGTTGCAGCCGCTGCGGATAGGCGCGGCCGACCACGACGTACAGCGCGACGATCACCAGCCCGCCGCCGATGCCCTGTACGGCCCGTCCGCCCACGAACATCCACATCCGCTGTGCGGAACCGGACACCACCAGACCGGCGCCGAACGTCACGATCCCGGCGAACAGCGGCGCGAGCGGCCCCCTGCGGTCGCACCACTCCCCCGACAGCGCCATCGCGAACAGGCTCGCGGTGAAGTAGGCGGAGAAGGCGTAGGCGTAGAGCTCGACGCCGTCGAGCGCGCGGGCCGCGACCGGCATGGCGGTGTTGACCGCGCTGGCCTCGAAGGCGACGAGGGAGACGACGGTGACGATGCCGAGGGTCAGGGCGCGGTAGCGGCGGCCGAACAGGGTGTCGGAGGCGGGGAGGGTCGGATCCGGGGCGGGCCGGCCGAGCTCCGGGGCGTTCGGGTCGAGCGTCGTCATGGGCGTCAGCGTAAGCGGCATGAGCCGAGGTGACACCTGTCGCGAGTCGGGGCTCACCTCGGCCGTCGGTCCTAGGACGACCCCGGATCGGGCCTGGGGCGGATCAGGTGGTCAGCAGGACGCCCGCGTACGAGACGCCCGCGATCACCACCCACGCGCACAGCCCCAGCGCCGCGACCCGGGGGCCGGTGCGGGAGAGGGAGGGGAGGTGGACCGCGCTGCCGAGGCCGAAGAGGGCGGCGGCCAGGAGGAGCTCCTGGGCCGTCCCGGCGGCGGCGAGCGCGGCGGTGGGCAGCAGCTCCGTACTACGGAGGGCGACCATCGCGAGGAAGCCGGCGACGAAGAGGAGCACGAGCGGGGGCCGCTTGGCCTCGCGTGCCCTTCCTTTCGCCCTCGCCCGCGCCCGTACGGACACCGCGAGCGCCGCGACCAGCGGGGCGAGCAGCGCCACTCGCACCAGCTTGACCAGCACCGCCTCCCCCAGCGCCGCGGGCCCGGCGGTCTGCGCGGTCGCCACGACCTGGCCCACGTCGTGCACGCTCGCGCCCGCCCAGCGGCCGAACTGCGCGTCGCTGAGCCCCAGGGGGTGCTGCAGCAGCGGCAGTACGGCGATGGCGAGCGTGCCGCACAGCGTCACCAGCGCGACCGAGGTGGCCACGTCCCGCTCCTCGCTGTCCGACACCTCGCTCACCGCGCCGATCGCGGACGCGCCGCAGATCGCGTAGCCGGTGGCGATCAGCAGCGGCTGATCGCCGCGCAGCCCCATCCGGCGGCCGAGCCACCAGGTGCCGCTGAAGGTGGCCGCGACCACGCAGCCCACCATCGCCACCGTGGCCCAGCCGAGGCCGAGCACATCGTCCAGGCTGAGTCTGAGCCCCAGCAGGACGATGCCGAGCCGCATCAGCCGCTTCCCGGCGAGTGTGAGCCCCGCGCGGCAGCCGCCCCGTACGAGCCCGCGTACGCCGGGCAGATGCGCGGCGCCGATGCCCAGCACGACGGCGGCGGTGAGCATGGGCACGGCGGGGACGAGCCGATGGACGCCCCAGGCGGCCGCGACCCCGCACCCGGCGAGCCCGAGCCCGTACGCCGCGGCGGGCGCCGTCCGCCTCCCGCGGGTGACGGGCAGCGCGTGGCCGGGCGCGGCGGGCAGCGCGTGGCCGGGCGCCGCGCCCGGCCCGCTCCCCGGCGTCCGCGCCCCGGTCAGCGCCATGCTGTCACCGCGTCCGAACCGGCCCGGTCCGGGCGGCGCCGTCGGGGCCCGCTCACCGCTCGTCCGCCGTCGGGTCCTCGTAGACCCTCCGTACACTGCTGCCCAGGCGGGCGATGTCCGCCCCGTAGACATGGATCGAGATCGCCGTGGACCCGCACGCGTTCCACACCCTGTGGATATCGCCGGGCGGCGCGAAGCCGCACACCGAGCCCCGCGGATTGACCACGTCCTCCACCGCGACCAGCCGCGAGACCGGGCCGTCGGGGACGAGCCGATAGCGGCGCTCGTGCTCCTCGCCCTCGTGGACGCCGGTCACACACCAGGACACATGGTCATGGACGGCCGTTCGCTGGCCGGGCAGCCACACCAGCGCGACCACCGCGAAGCTGCCGTCGGGCTCGGCGTGCAGGATGTGCTGGCGGTAGCGGTCGGGGTCGCTCTCCCGCTGCGCGGGAGTGAGCAGATCGGCCGCGCCGAGGATCGGCGCGAGCCGCTCGCCCACCAGATAGGCGGTCACATCGGGCGGCAGGCCCCGGCCGACGGCCTCGCGTACGCCGTCGACGAACGCGCCGAGGCGCGGCGTGACGCGGGATGCGGTGGTACCGGTCGGAGTGGTCATGGCCGCAGCGTCCTGCCGCCCGGTCCATCACGTCCAACGACGGTTTCTTGGCCGGCCCATCAATTCCGCTTATGGTCGGCCGGCTCTCAGCACCCGACCTTGTTCCCGGCCACCGTCTTGAGCTCCTCGAGGACCCGCGCCGTGGCCGGGATCGCCAGATGCTCGCGGAGGACGTACGCCGAGACATGGCGGCGCGAGGCGGGGTCCAGGGCGCGCCCGGTGACCTTCCGATGGCACAGGAAGGAGAGCACCAGACCCGGCATCATCGCGACGCCGAGCCCCGCCGCGACCATGCTCTGCACCACCAGATTGTCGTCCGTGGTGAAGGCGATGTCGGGGGCGAAGCCCTGCTCGGCACATTCGTGCAGGAAGTTGGCGCGGCACCGCAGACACCCCGCGATCCAGCGCTCCTCGCTCAGCTCCGCGAGCCTGACCGCCCGACGTCTGGCCAGCGGATGCCCGGTCGGCAGCAGCACCGTCAGCTGGTCCTCCAGCAGCGGGATCTCGATCAGCTCGGCGGGGGTCTCCTCGCGCAGCCCGGGATAGGTGAAGGCGAGGGTGATGTCGCATTCGCCGCGCACCACCCGCCCCAGCGACTCCGGCGGCTCGCCCTCCAGCAGCTCCACCCGCAGTCCCGGATGGCTGGCCGCGAGCCGGGCCATGGCCTCGGGTATGAGGGTGGCGTTGGCGCTGGGGAAGGCGCAGATCCGCACCCGGCCCGAGCGCAGCCGGGTGATGGCGTTCATCTGCTGCTGGGCGGCGGAGATGCTGCCGAGGATGGTGTCGGCGTGGCGGGCGAGGGTCTCCCCGGCCTCGGTGAGCCGCATCCCGCGGCCGGCCCGGATGAACAGCGGGCTGCCGACGGCCCGTTCGAGCGCCCTCATCTGCTGGGTGATGGCCGGCTGCGTATAGCCGAGGACACGGGCGGCGGCCGAGTAGGAACCGGCGCGCACCACCTCGTGGAACGTCCTGATGTGCCGGGAGTCGAACACCGTCGCATCATAGGCGGGACGTGAACCCGCGCCCCTTGCCCCCACCCCCCGATGCGGCTGACGGCCAAGCCCGCGATCCACCAGGTCGGCCGGTCGGCGACGTCGGCGACGGCCCCAGCCGCTGGACGGCGGCCGACTCCTCGCCACGCGCCCTCCGCCCGGCGGCACGAGGCCGAAGCGGCGCGGAAACCATAAGCGCGATTTGGGGTGCCGGAACCGCACCCCTCGCATCGCTTTTGAGTCACCCGCCACACCCGATGCACGACGTCACACGGTCAGAGTCGGAATCCTGGGGCAAGCTGACTGCATGCCGCACTACACCTCGTACGACGGGACCGAGCTCGCCTACCGAGTGCTGGAGGCCCGCGACGGCTCCGCACGGCCGCCGCTGATCGCTCTGGCCGGCGGCCCCGGGCGGAACGCCGCGTACCTGGGCGACCTCGGCGGGCTCGACGCCCACCACACCCTCATCATCCCCGACAGCCGCGGCACCGGGGACTCCCCGCCGGCCGCCGACCCGAGCGGCTACGCGTTCCCCGGGCTCGCCGAGGACGTAGAGGCCCTCCGCCGCCATCTGGGCCTCCAGCGCTTCACGCTGCTCGCCCATGACGCGGCGGCGGCGACGGCCCAGGCGTACGCGGCCGCCCACCCCGAGCGGCTCAGCCAGCTGATCCTGGTCGCTCCGGGCGCGCGGCTCCAGGGGGAACTGCCCGAGGACGCCCGGGAGATCTTCGAGTCCCGCGCCGATGAGCCCTGGTGGGAGGAGGCGTATGTCGCGGTGCAGCTGCTGCCGGACACCACCGATCTCGCCGAGGTGCGCCGACTGCTGCTCCAGGCCGCGCCCATGGCGTACGGCCGCTGGGAGGAGCCCCAGCGCGCCCATGCGTTGAGCGAGGGCGAGCAGCTGGGCCCGGTGCCCCGGGCGGGCTTCTGGCAGGGCGTCGACGAGGCGGGCCGCCGCGCGGTGCTGGCGCGGCTGCGCGAGGTGCCGTGCCCGGTGCTGGTGGTGACGGGCGACCGGGACGCGGTGACCGGGCTGCGGGCCGGGGAGGCCGTCGCGGAGTCCTTCCCGGACGGGCGCGTACAGCCGCTGCACGGGGTGGGCCACTATCCGTGGGTCGATGAACCGGACCTCTTCCGGCCGGTGATCGAGGACTTCCTGGCCCACCGCCCCAACCGGCCGTGAGCGCACGGCCCTGAATACGGCCGACCATGAACGCGGTGTGTCAGTCATATGGCAGCCCCCGCCGCGCCATTGATGCCGCACCACCCCCGTCCTATCGTCTAAGCACACGCACGACATTGGCCGTGTGCCCGAGTGGTTGAGGGACTCGCCTGCAAAGCGAGTTACGCCGGTTCGATTCCGGTCACGGCCTCCGTAGGTGGCACGCGCTATCCGGGCGGGCGGCCATAAGGCCACCCGCCCGCTCTCGCTTTTGTCATCCGGTCTTCACGTCGCAGCGGGCGGGGAGGGGTGCGGGTGGCCGCGCCGTCGCCGACTGCCGGGCCGGCGCCGGTCCGGGTACCTCCCAGAAAACGCTTGATGAGACAGTTGCGTCAGATCAAGCGTTTTTCGGGAGGGGGTGCCCAGGCCCGGCATCGCCCCCCCACCGGCCCGGCGGACGGCGACGCGGCCCGCGCCCCGCGCCCTGGCCGCCCGATGCTCCATCTTTGCGCGCGAAGCGCGCGAGACGATGCCCACGCCCGACGGCCGGCCTCAGCCGGATACTTCGCTGCGCGCCGAACCGTTCCTGATCTACCGTCGGCCGCATGAGCACCGGATCCGCAAGGGAAGAGACAGCGTGACGCCATGGGACATGCTCGCCGTCTTCGCGGCGGGCACCGGCGCCGGCGCCATCAACACCGTCGTCGGCTCCGGGACGCTGATCACCTTTCCCGTTCTGCTCGCCACCGGCCTGCCGCCCGTCACCGCCACGGTCTCCAACGCGCTCGGCCTGATCCCCGGCTCCATCAGCGGAGCCATCGGCTACCGCAAGGAGCTCAGCGGCCAGGCCCGACGCATCCTGAAGCTGAGCGTCGGCGCCCTGCTCGGCGGCCTCACGGGTGCCACACTGCTGCTGGCCCTGCCCAGCACGGCATTCGAGACGATCGTGCCGGTCCTGGTGGGCCTCGCCCTCGTCCTGGTCGTGCTCCAGCCGCGGATCAGCGGAGTGGTGCGGTGCCGCCGCGAATCTGCCGGCCACGCCGCCCACCGCGACGGTGGTCCGCCGCTGGCCATCGGGCTGATGCTCGCCAGTGTCTACGGCGGCTACTTCGCCGCCGCCCAAGGCATCATCTACCTGTCCCTGATGGGCATGGTGCTCGATGAGCCCCTGCAACGCCTCAACGCCACCAAGAACGTCCTCGTCGCCGTCGTCAACGCCGTCGCCGCGCTCTTCTTCCTCTTCGTCGCGGACTTCGACTGGACGGCCGTCGCCCTGATCGCGCTCGGTTCCGCCCTCGGCGGCCAGATAGGAGCCGCGCTGGGCCGCCGCTTCAGCCCCATGGTCCTGCGGACCCTCATCGTGGCGGTCGGCACGGTCGCCATCGTCCAGCTGGTGCTCCACTGACCCCGGCGCCGAGGTGACCGCCCAGTTTCCCACTACACCGTGCTGCTCTCCGCCACCCGCAAGGGCGCCCGCCTCGCACGACTCCTCGCGACCGAACGCATCCGCTCCTGGGGGCTGCCGCACGAGACGGCGGCGCTGGTCATCGCCGAGCCGGCCACGAACGCCGCACTGCACGGACGCGTACCGGGCCGGAACTTCCGCCTCACGCTCAGCGTCACCAACGACAGGCTCCGCATCGAGGTGAGGGACCCCCGCGTGGAGCGGCTGCCGACCGTCCGTCCGCGAACCGAGGGTGACGACCCAGGCGAGTCGGGGCACGGACTGATGCTCGTCGAGGGGTTGGCCGACCGCTGGGGCGTCGCGCCCCAGCTGATCGGCAAAACCGTGTGGGCCGAGCCGGCGCTCTGACCGCGCCCTGTCGAATTTCGTCGATCGGTCGTGGGCCGTCACAATTCAGCCAGGCGTCCTTCCACGTTCTCCTGCTCGGGATACGCAGGTGCGGGGTGGGCGCTTTCGGATGGATGAAGGAGATGAGCTCCCAGCGAGGAGGCACGTAGTTGGAAGGAAGGCTGGCCATGACAGTGGACGCGCGTGACGAGGTCGAGAAGTTCATCCTGGGCGACCGGTTCGCCTGCCTGGCGGGTCGCTCCGCCTGGCGCCGGGGCGGCATCACCTATCGGCACTATGACCTGATGGGGAGCGAGGACTCCGCCGGGCTGATGGCACTCGATCTCGCCGAGTTCGTGGCATCGGCGGACTGGAGCGCCCGGACGTTCACCAGCTTCATCGCGACCTTCGAGCAACCTCGCGGGGTGGATGAGCTGCGGTTCGAGGAGCTGCTCTGGCAACAGTTGCAGCTGCTCCACGAGCAGGACGCGCGGTCCTATCACTGGGCCGAGGGCTACTCGTCGGATCCCCGGTCCAGGGAGTTCGCGTTCAGCGTGGCCGGCCATCCCTTCTTCGTGATCGGCCTGCATGAGACCCACCGCCGTTGGGGCCGTCGGCCTCCCTTCCCGATGCTCGCCTTCAATTCCCACCGGCAGTTCGACAGCATCAAGGGCGCCGGAATGTGGGACCGGCTGGCTGAAAAGATACGCAAGCAGGACATCCAGCTCCAGGGTGACATCAACCCGAACCTGCTCGAGTACGAGGAGCTCTCGGAGGCCCGCCGCTACTCCGGCCGCCCCAAGCCCGACGACTGGCAGTGCCCCTTCGCCGCCCGCGAAGCCGACCGGGAGCCCGCCCTGACGGGACCCTCTCCCGTCTAGGGCTCCCGTTCACCGCTCGCCAGGCCCGGCGGCGCCAGTACGGGCCGCTCGGCGCCGTATACATGGCAGGCATCAAGCCTTCCGGTACCTGGGGGTGTATCCGGCGCTGCTTCGAGCGATCGGACGCGCGTGGCGGGCGAGTCCCAGCGAACGGAGCCCGGGCTGACCGGATCCGGCGCAGCCCCACCTCTGGCCGCACCGGGCCTCCGTCCGGCGCCGGTCCGGGGGGCCTACGCCCGGTTGACGACCGCCGCCTGGGGGCGGATCGGCAGACGGTTGACCGGGCGGCCCGTCGCCGCCCGGACGGCCGCCGCCACCGCCGCCGGGGAGGTGACGACCGGGATCGCGCTGGCCGCCTTGGCGCCGAAGGGGGCGACCACATCACGTTCCTCGACGAGCTTGACGATGCGGATGTCGGGGACGTCCAGAGCGGTCGGCAGGGCGTAGCCGGTCAGGTTGGGGTGGCGGACCACGCCGCGGGAGGTGCGCAGGTTCTCGGTGAGGGCCGCGCCGATGCCCTGGGTGACGCCCGCTTCGATACGGGTGCGCAGCTGCCGGGGGTTGAGCACCCGGCCGACGTCCTGGGCCACCGTCATGTCGACGACCCGTACGGCGCCGATCTCGATGTCGACGTCCACGACGGCGCGCACGGCGCAGTAGGCGAGTCCGACGAAGGCGTCGCCCTGGCCGGTCTCGTCCAGCGGTTCGGTGGGGTGCGGGCGGCACTGGGCGGTGGCCCAGAGCTCCTTGCCCTCCAGGGCCTCCTCGACCGTCGTACTGAGCACGCCGTCGTAGGAGGTGATCTTGCCGTCGGCGATGGTCAGCAGCTCGGTCGACATGCCGAACGTATGGGCCAGCGGCTGCAAGAGCTGCGTGCGGACCATCTTCGCGGCGCGCTCGACCGCCCCGCCCGACACCCAGGTGTGGCGGCCGCGCGAGGCGGGCCCGGCGGGGGGCTGGTCGGTGTCGACCGGGGCGACATGGACCTCCTCGATGCCGAGGACGTCCTGGACGATCTGGCGGGCCAGGGTGGTGAAGCCCTGGCCGGTCTCCACGGCCGCGCAGATGACGGTGGCGACCGGGCCGGTGACCTTGACGGTGGCGGTGGAGACCTCGTCGGTCCCCTCGGCGCCGAGCATATGGACCATGCCGAGCGCGTAGCCGACCCCGCGCCGCACCGCGGCCGGGTCGCCCGCGCCCTCGGTGCCGCCCGGCAGCAGCCAATCCTCCTCGGGGTCGTCCGTGGGGAGGGCGGGCAGCGGTGCGTCCCGGACGGCGCGCAGCAGTTCGTGGACCGGGGCCGGGCAGGTGACGGTCTGTCCCGTGGGCAGCAGATCGCCGGTCGTCATGGCGTTGCGCAGCCGGATCTCGACGGGGTCGATGCCGAGCTTGGCCGCCAGCTTGTCCATCTGGCCCTCGTAGGCGGCGCACACCTGCATCGAGCCCTCGCCGCGGACATGGCCGGAGGGCGGGTTGTTGGTGCGGACGGCCCAGCCCTCGATGAAGGCGTGCGGGACGACGTACGGGCCGCAGGCGAAGGAGACGGCGGCGGCGAGCGTGTCGGCGGAGGAGTCGGCGTACGCGCCGGCGTCCAGCAGGATCTGCGCCTCGACCTTCACCAGCGTGCCCTGGGCGTCCGCGTGGTGGCGGTAGCGCAGCAGGGTGGGGTGGCGGTGGGCGTGGCCGAGGAAGGACTCCTCGCGGGTCGCGGCGAGCTTGACGGGGTGGCCGGTGCGCAGCGCGAGCAGGCCGAGCGGCAGCTGCATGCCCGGGTCCTCGCGCTCGCCCATGGCGCCCGGCACACCGGTGACGACGACCTTGACCCGCTCCGGCTCCAGGCCGAAGCAGGCGGCGGCCAGGTCCCGGTCGGCGTGCGGGTCGGTGGAGGCCGTATAGATCTCCACACCGCCGTCGGGGCGCGGTACGGCGAGCCCCGCCTCGGCGCCGATGGGCGCGGGGTCCTGGCGGCCGATGCGGTACAGGCCCTCCACGACGACGTCGCCGACCACGTCCGGGTCGCCGAAGCTCAGCGGGATGTGGCGGACGAGGTTGCCGTCGGGGTGCAGCGGTTCCGCGGCGAACGCCTGCTCGGGGTCGGTGACCGGCTCCAGCACCTCGTACTCGACGGCGATGGCGGCAGCGGCCAGCCGGGCCGTGTCGGGGTGGTCGGCGGCGACGGCGGCGATCGGCTCGCCGTGGTGGCGGACCAGGTCCTTGGCGAAGACGGGGCGGTCCGCGACCCGGCGGCCGTGGGCGGCGTCGCCGGGGACGTCCTCATGGGTGACCACGGCCCGTACGCCCGGCATTCCGACCGCCGGGCTCGTATCGATGGAGACGATACGGGCGTGCGGATGCGGCGACCGCAGTACGGCGGCCCACAGCAGCCCCTCGGCCCACAGGTCGGCCGCGTACGGGAAGGTGCCCGAGGCCTTGGCCGCCGCGTCGGTGGGCGCCAGCGAGACGCCGAGCCCCATCTGCTGCGGGGGTGGTACGGGGGTGCCGGCGGCGGGGGTGGCGGTGACGGCGCCGGCGCCGTCCGCGATTCCGGTCATGCCGATGCCCTTCCACTGCCGCTTCCGTTGACGCTCCCGTGGCCGGTGGTGCCGTGGGCCCCGTACGGGCCGGCCTGGTGTGGAATACGGGCCGGGTCCTGGTGGTCCCCGGACTCCTCCCCGGCCGCCTGACGGCCTTCGACGACCTCGCGGACGGCGTCGAGGATCCCGCGGTAGCCGGAGCAGCGGCACAGATTGCCGCAGATCGCCTGGCGGGTCTCCTGGGCGGTCGGGGCGTGGTTGCCCTCCAGCAGATCGTGCACGGTCATCGCGAGTCCGGGCACGCAGAAACCGCACTGCACCGCGCCGCATTCGGCGAGCGCGCGCTGGACGTCGGAGGGCTGTCCGTCGACGGCGAGGCCCTCGACGGTACGGACCTCACAGCCCGCGGCGGTGGCGGCGGGCACCAGGCAGGAGGCGACGAGCCGTCCGTCGACCTGGACGGAGCAGGCGCCGCACTCGCCCTGCGAGCAGCCGTCCTTGGCCCCGGCGAGGCCGAGGCGCTCCCGCAGGACGTACAGCAGCGACTCGCCGATCCACACGTCGGTGACGGGGCGGTCGGCGCCGTTGACGCGCAGCACGTAGGAGGCGAGCGGGTGCTCGCTGTGGCTCTCGCCCGCCGAAGCGGGGGCGCTCGCCGCACCGGCTTCGGCGGGAGCGGGGCCGGGAAGGGGCTCAGCGGGGGCGTCAGCGTCCTCGGGTGCCTCCGCCGAGGCGTCGACGGGTGCGGACGCCTCAGGGGCCTCAGCGGCCCCCGAGAACTCCTCCCCGGCCGCGGCCCGTTCATGGTCGGCGGACGGCTCGGGGGTCTCGTCCGGCACGTCGTCGTCCTCGGCGGCGGGCGCGTCGGTGTGGCCCGCGCCGTCGTCGGGGCCGGTGTGCGGGGCGTGCCCAGCATCGCCGGGAAACTCGCCGTGCCAGCCCGCCTCTTGCGGCAGACCGGGGGCCGGGCTGCCGTGCGGCGGGGTGTGGAGGCCCGTGTGCTGACCGTCCACCGGGAACTCGCCCGAGTCCCCGCCGGCCGGGCCGTGCCAGCCCGGATCGTCGGTGGCGGGCGGCTGCGCGCCGCGCCCGGGGCTGCCGTGCGGGGGGGTGTGCAGGCCTGTGTGCTGACCCTCCACCGGGTACTCGCCGGAGTGCCCCGGCCCGGGCCGGCCCGGATCCCCGCCCGGGGCCGGTGCGTCGCCGTCGGGCATCCGCAGCCGACGGCGGGCGGGGGCCGGTGCGGAGGCGGCCCGCGGCGCGGCCGGGCCCGGGTGGCCCTCGACCGCGTACTCGCCGGAGTCCTCCACGCCCTCGTCGGCGGCCGGAATCGACCACTGGCCGGTGTGGCCCGGCTGGCCGGTGTGGCCCGGCTGCTCCTGCCGCCGCGGCTGCGTGTCGGCGAAGGGCATGCGCAACTGGGCGGTCGTCTGCGGGTCCTGCCGGTCGTCGGCGGGTCCGGCCGGGCCGCCGTACGGAGGGGCCGCGGGGCCGGGGTGGTCGTCGACCCGGTACTCAGCGGTCTCGTCCACGCCCTCGTCGCCCGCGACCGGGATGGTCCACTGGCTGGTGTACACGGGCGCGCCGCCGTTGTCGGACGACGCGGGCAACGGCCAGTCGTCGACCGGCTGCTCGGCGGCCTGAGCCGGCCAGTGGCCGGTGTGGGGCGGATGGCCGGCGTGCGCCTGGCCCTCGGCGGGCGCCGGCCACTGTCCGGCGCCGTGCGGATCCTGGTGGCCCCCGTAGCCGTAGCCGCCGGAGCCGCCGGAGCCGCCCGCGGGCATGCTCCACTGCCCGGTCGTGGCCGGGTCATGGGGCGCCGGCTGCCAGTGGCCGCCCTGGGACGGCGCCCCGGGCGTGTCGTGCGCCTCGGCCGTCCCGTGCGCGCCGGTCATCGGCGGCGGGGTGTAGCCCGTGCCGGGCGCCGCGAGCGGGTCCCAGCGGCCGGACGGATCGGCCGGGTCCAGGTATGACGCGAAGTCGGGCGGCAGCTGGACGAAGGCCGTCGACTCCGCGTCGTACTCCGGGCCGTGCGGCATCGGCTGCCACCCGCTCCCCGGCTCCGGCCGGTGCGGCTGCTGTTCTTCACTCACGCGAGTGCCCTCCCCAGTGCTCGGCGGGCCAGGGCTGCCACCGTACGCCTCAGATGGATCGCGGCGGGCGGCAGGGGGAGCGGCTCGGTGCCGTCCTCGCCAGGTGGCGGATCGGGGATGCACGCGGCGGCGACGTACTCGCCGAAGGCGGTGGTGACCTGCGGATCCAGATGGCCGCGGTCGCCGTCCCAGTCGATGAGCGAGGCGACCCAGCGCTCGGCCTCCAGGGGCCGCAGCGGCATCGGCGCGACCGCGCCGACCGCGCACCGCACCCCGCGCCGCGCCGGGTCGAGGACGAGGGCGACGGACGCGGTGGCCCGGCCGGGGCCGGTGCGCCCGGTGGCCTTGAGGAAGGTCTGCGGGGCGTGCAGCAGCGGAACCCGGATGAACCCGACGAGTTCCCCCGGGCGCAGCATCTCGACCCCGGCGAGCAGATGGCTGACCGGGATCTCACGGCGCGAGCCCTCGGGCCCGGCGATGACGAGCGTCGCCTCCAGCGCGGCGAGCACGGGCAGCGCGTCGCCGGTGGGGGCGGCGCTGACGATGTTGCCGCCGAGGGTGCCGGCGTTGCGGATCTGCGGCGGTCCGGCGGCCCGCGCGGCCAAGGCCAGGGCCGGGATCAGCGCGGCGAAGTCGGGGCGGCCCATCCGGGCGTGGGTGAGCCCGGCGCCGAGCAGGGCGTGTCCGTCGAGATACCGCCAGCCGCGGATCTCGCTGATCCGGCCGAGGCCGACGAGCGCGGCGGGCCGCAGCAGGCCGGAGTTGACCGCGGCCATCAGATCGGTGCCGCCCGCGACGGGCACGGCGGCAGGCATGGCGGCCAGTGCCGCCACGGCCTCATCGAGCGAGCCCGGCAACGTCACCGTGTGCGCCGCCTGCGGTGCGTGCGTGGTCAACCCAGCTGCCCCTTCCCCGGTGTCCCGGCTGTTGCGCCGTACGGTACGTGCTGACAGCCCGGACGTGGCAACTCTGGCACATCTTCCCAGCCCGCCGTCGCGAGGGTCCGGGATCCATGGATCCATCCCTGACCTGGGGGATGGTACGGATTTCTGGCGACGTCTCCGTCGGGAGTGGATTGCCACGTTTCAGGGACCCTTGTACGAACTTGGGCTTGCGCCGGAGCGAACACGGTCCCAGGGGCGCGCGGCCCGGGTGCGTACCTTGCGGGGCGGCTCACACGATCGGGGGCGGCCCCTCGATCGGACGTCCGAGGATGCCGGGGCGGCGTTGCCAGGGGCGCGGACCGGCGGGAGGCCGGTAGCTCACGCCCAGCGCGTCCAGGCGCGCGTAATGTGCTTCCATACGCCCGTTGAATTCCGCGAAGTCCCGTGTCGACGGCGGCGGAAGCGGGGACCAGACGGCCTCGGCGAAGGCGGCGAGACGGGGGAAGGTCTGGTAGTCGACGCGCCGGCGGTCCTCCATCACCTCGGTCCAGACATTGGCCTGGGCGCCCAGCACCCGCTCGGCCTCGGCGTCGGTGAACTCCGGGGGAACCGGCTCGAAACGGTAGACATCCTCCAGGGTGCGGACATAGCCGATGGGGACCGGTTCGTCCGCTCCCGGGTCCTGCCGGTGGTCGAAGTAGACCTGCTGTTCGGGGCACATGACGACGTCGTGGCCGGCCCGCGCGGCGGCGGTGCCCCCCGCGTAGCCGCGCCAGGAGGCGACGGCGGAGCCGGGCGCGAGGCCGCCGGCTGGTCGACTGGAGCCGCCCTCGAGGATCTCGTCCCAGCCGATCAGCCGGCGGCCGCGGTCGCCGAGCCAGCGGCCGAAGTGACGGATGAACCAGCTCTGCAGCTCGTCCTCGTCCGCGAGCCCCAGTGCGCGGATGCGCTCCTGGGCGGCCGGGGACGCCTTCCACTGCTCCTTGGGGCACTCGTCGCCGCCGATGTGGACGAAGGTGCCGGGGAACAGCTCCAGGACTTCCTCCAGCACGTTCTCGAAGAACCGGAGCGTGGTGTCAGTGGGGGAGAGTACGTTCGGATTGATGCCCCAGGTGGTCCAGACCCCGAGGGAGGCGGTGTCGATGACGTCCGTATTGCCCAGCTCCGGGTACGCGGCGATGGCGGCCTGCGCGTGTCCGGGGATGTCGATCTCCGGGACGACGGTGATATGCCGCTCGGCGGCGTACGCGACGATCTCGCGGATGTCGTCCTGGGTGTAGTAGCCGCCGTGCGGCCGCTCGTCCCACAGCGGGGAGGCCCGGTGGCCGAGCTTGGTGCGCTCGCGCCAGCCGCCGGTCTCGGTGAGCCTGGGGTAGCGGCGGATCTCGATGCGCCAGCCCTGGTCGTCGGTGAGATGCAGATGCAGCACATTGAGCTTGTGCGCGGCGAGCAGGTCGAGGTACGCGAACACGCCGTCCTTGGGCATGAAGTGGCGCGCCACGTCCAGCATGAGGCCCCGCCAGGCGAAGCGGGGGCCGTCTTCGACGGCAAGGGCGGGGAGGCTCCAGCTGGTGTCCGCGCCCCTTACCGGCGCGCGGCGGAAGGCGTCAGGACCGAGCAGCTGACGGAGCGTCTGCGCACCCCACAGGACGCCTGCGGCCGTACCGCCCACGATCTCGACGCGGTGGTCGGCGACGGTGAGCCGATAGCCCTCGGGCTCCAAGGCGCCGTCGATCCGGAGGGTGATGGTGTCCCGGTCACCGACTTCGCCGTCCGGCAGGGGCAGGCCGAGTCCCTGGCCGAGGGTGGCGCGCAACAGGCGCGCCACACCCTCCGTGCCGGGGCCGGCGGCCAGTGCGGTGTGCTGCGCGTCGATCGGCACGCCCGCGTCGTCCGGCCGGAGTTTCTCGACGCGGCGCGGGGCGGGGATCAGGCCCACGGCGGTATCTGTCACGTCAGTCCTTCACCGCGCCGCCGAGACCGGAGACCAGTCGGCGCTGTACGAGTACGAAGAAGACCAGGACGGGGACGGTCATGACGGTGGACGCGGCCATGATGCCTCCCCAGTCGTTGCCCTCGTCCTTGAAGAAGACGAGCAGCGCCATCGGGAGCGTGGAGTTCTCGGTCGCGCTGATGATGAAGGACTTGGCGAAGAGGAAGTCGTTCCAGGCGGAGATGAAGGAGAAGACGCTCGTCGCGACAAGTCCGGGGAAGACGAGGGGGAAGAGGATCTGCCACAGGAAGCGGGAGCGGCTCGCCCCGTCGAGGTAGGCGGCCTCCTCCAGCGCCTCCGGCACGGCCTTGACGAAGCCGCGCAGCATCCAGATCGCGAACGGCAGCGAGAAGGCGATATGCGGCAGGATCAGCGAGCCCAGGGTGTTCAGGCCGATCCCCGGCACCGACTCGCCGAGATCCCGCATCAGGAAGAACATCGGGATGGTCAGCGCCTCGATCGGCACCATCTGGGCGACCAGGAACATGATGAGCAGGGTGGTGCGGAAGCGGAACCGGAAGCGGGTGACCGCGGTCGCCGCGAGAAAGGCGATCAGCGCGGACGCGACGACGACCACCCCGGCCACGAACAGACTGTTGAGGAAGTAGCGCCCGAAGTCCTGCTGTTCGAAGACGCGGCGGAAGGAGTCGAGCGAGGGCGACAGCGTCCATGGCCGGGGCTCGGTGGACTGGATCTCCCCCTCCGGTTTGAAGGCGGAGAGCACCATCCAGTAGAGCGGGAAGGCGACGATCGCCGCGACGACCAGGGCGATGATCTCGGCGGCCAGCCGCCAGGGGCGGCGGACCCGCGGCGAGACGCGCGAGTGGCTCACCGTTCTTCTCCCTGACGCCGCAGCAGCCGCAGATAGACGAGGGTGACGGCCAGCAGGATCACCAGCATCACCACGCCGATCGCCGAGCCCAGGCTGTACTGCGAGGACGCGAACGCCTTCTGGTACGCGTACACGTTGAGCGTGAGGTTCTGGCCCGCGATACCGCCGCCGTTCGTCATCACGTAGATCTGGGTGAAGACCTTGAAGTCCCAGATGATCGACTGGATGGTCACCACGACCAGGATCGGTCGCAGCATGGGCGCCATGACGGCGCGCCAGATCCGCCAGTTCGAGGCCCCGTCGAGGGCCGCGGCCTCCAGCACCTCCGCCGGGATGGCCTTGATACCCGCGTAGACGGTGACCATGACGAACGGGAACGAGCACCAGACCACTTCGCACAGCACCAGGGCGAAGGCGCTGTAGCGGTCGTACGTCCACGAGTAGTCCTGGAAGCCGGAGAGCCCGCACCACACCAGGACCTTGTTGACGGGCCCGAAGTCGGGGTCGAAGAGAAAGACCCACACGGTCGAGCCGGTGATCGCGGGAGTGGCCCAGGCGGCGAGCGCGGCGAGCATCAGCACGAACCGCGGGATCGCCCGTATGCGCGTCAGCAGCACCGCGAGCGCGCAGCCGACCGCCAGGGTCGATACGACGCAGACGGCGGCGAAGACGAGCGTGGCCACGGCGACATCCCAGAACTGGCTGTCGCCGAACAGCTCGGCGTAGTTGGCGAACCCCTGGAAGGTGGTCGGCTCGCCGCCGCTGACCTGCGCCTGGGTGTACTCCAGGAAGGAGATCAGACCGAGCTGGTAGATGGGGTAGACGAGCAGCCCGCCCAGGACGACGAGCGCCGGGGCGAGATAGAGCCAGGGAGCCGCGGCCCCCCGCCCGGCCCCCCGCCCGGCCCCGGTCCTGGCCGGGACCGGCCCGGTGTGCTTTGTGGTGCCCGGACTCACGGTTTGAATGCCTCGTCCATCTTCTTCGCGGCGTCCTTGGTCGCGTCGGCCACGCTCTTACGGCCGCTCACGATCTCCTGGAACATGGTGGGCAGGACGAGCTGGGAGTCGATGGATGTCCAGCCGGGCGAGGCGGGCACGAACTTGGCGCTGTCCGACAGCGTCTTGACGAAGGGCTTGACGAACGGCTCCTTCTGCGCGACCTCCCCGCGCACATCGGTGAAGGTGGGCAGGAAGCCCATGGTGTCGAAGAGTCTGCGCTGGGTCTTCTTGCCGGCGAGGGTCTTCAGCAGATCCACGGCGAGCGTGCGGTGGCCGCTGCTCTTGAGCACACCGAGGTTGTTCCCGCCCGCGAAGGCCGGGGCGACCTCGCCCTTCTTCACGCCCGGCAGCGGTACGACCGCGTACTTGCCCTTGGCCTTGCCGGCCTCGATCGCCTGGTGGTTGAAGTCGCCGCCGATCGCCATGGCCGCCTTGCCGGAGGCGAACGCCTCGACGGTGTCGTTGCCGCCCCACTGGGCGCACTTGGCGGCCGGGCAGTTGTCGTTGCCGAAGAGCGAGGTGTATGCCTTGACGCCCTTCTGGGCGTCGGCGCTGTCGATGGCCGCCTCGTACTGGTTGGAGCCGAACTTGCCCTTCTCCGTGGCGAGATCGCCGCCGTTGGCCCAGATGAAGGGCATCGCGCCGTAGGTGTACGCGCCGCCGACCGCGAGCCCGTACAGATCCGGGCGCTCCCTACGGATCTTCTTCGCGGTCGCGATCAGCTCGTCCTGGGTGGTGGGCGGCCGGAGGCCGAGGTCCTTGAAGACGTCCGTGCGGTAGTACAGCGCCCGGACGCCGACGAAGAGCGGCGCGCCGTAGACCTTGCCGCCGACGGTCACGGAGTACTCGGCGGTGGGGTCGGTGTTCGTGGCCTCGTCCCAGGCCCCGAACTCCTTGCTGATGTCGGCGAGCCCGCCGTCCTTGACGTAGCCGGCCGTGTCGGTGTTGCCGTACTCGATGACGTCCGGCGCGCTCTTGGGGTCGTTGAAGGCCGCCTTGATCTTCTGCGCGCGGGTGTCGACCGGGATGTAGATGACCTTGACGTGCGCTCCGTCGTGCTCCTTCTCGAAGCCTGCGACCGCCTCGTCGATCACCTTCTTCTTGGGCGCGTTGTTGACCTCCTGGAAGAGCCAGACGCGCAGCGTGCCCTTCTTGTCGTCCCCCTTGGCGCCGTTGTCGGAGGTGGAGGGGGCGCAGGCGGTGGCGGTGAGACCGGCCAGGACGAGCGCCACCGCGGGGGCGGCGGCGCGACGGGAGAGCACAGAGAGCTTTAACGGCTTCATGGAGACCCTTAGCAACAGGACGTTGCAGCATACGCAACGCGCGTTTCACTCAGCACAACATGCGTGAGGCTAGGGAACCTTGAGCATCCGGCACAAGAGGTCTCAACCACTCCGTGACAGAAGGACGTTCATTCTACGGCCGGGTCAACTCCTCGCCAGGGTAGGAAGGTTCCTCGTACGGAACCGTCTCCACCCGCGCGCCCGCCACACGCAGGCGCTCCACCACCTGGCCCCAGTCCGGCCAGGTCTTCCGGATCCGTCCGAGAATGCGGGCGCTCGCGACCAGGACGACCTCACAGCCGGGGTCGTCAGCCCACTCCAGAAGCCTGGGCAGGGTCGGCTGCGCCACCGAGATCACACAGCTGCCCGCGGGCTGATAGCCCCGCTCGCCGGCCAGCCGGCCGCACTGCTCCAACTGGGCGTCCCAGTCCTTCTCGAACTGGCAGTATGTACTGGCGCCGTCCGCGTCGGGCTCGTCGACCTCCCGCGCCCCGAACACCAGACAGACCGCCCGCGCCGCCCCGTTCTCCGCACGCCCGCTCATGGGGCCGACCCTACTGGCACGCACCGCCCGGCGACACGGGTTCACGGGCACAGCACACCCGGCCCGCGTCCCCTGGCGGGATCGCGGGCCGGGCGTGACCGTCTACGCGAGGCTCCGGCGGCGGCCGGCGCGGAGGCTACTTCTGGCCGTCGCCGCCCTTGCCGTCCTTGCCCTTGTCGCCACCGGCGCCCATGCCCTCGAAGATCTCCTTGCACATCGGGCAGACCGGGTACTTCTTCGGGTCGCGACCCGGGACCCAGACCTTGCCGCAGAGTGCGACGACGGGAGATCCGGAGAGGGCGCTCTCCATGATCTTGTCTTTCTGTACATAGTGGGCATAGCGCTCGTGGTCGCCGTCACCGTGCGACACCTGAGGTGTCGGCTCAACGAGGGTCCCCGTGCCTGCCCCGCGCTCGGGCTCAAGAGTGCTCATACAGCCCTAGGGTACTCACGTCTAGTTGAGCGACGGGTCGTCCGGATACGTGGCGACCATCGCGAGCTCACTGCGCTGGCGCCGCAGCACCGCGCGCCACAGCCGCTCCGGGGCGGGCGAGGAGACATCCCCCGGCTCGGACTCCACCACGTACCACGCGCCCTCGGACAGCTCGTCCTCCAGCTGGCCGGGCCCCCACCCCGCGTACCCGGCGAAGATCCGCAAGCTGCCCACGGCCGCCGCCAGCAGCTCCGGCGGCGCCTCCAGATCGACCAGCCCGATCGCTCCGTGCACTCTGCGCCACCCGAGTGGTCCGTCCTCGGTCCGGGTCGGGGCCCGGCCCGACTCACCCGGAACCACGGCCACGCCCAGCGCCGAGTCCAGCGACACCGGACCGCCCTGGAAGACCACCCCCGGCTCCCCGGCCAGCGCGGCCCAGGACTCCAGGATGTCGCCGACCCCCACCGGGGTCGGGCGGTTGAGCACCACGCCGAGCGAGCCCTCCTCGTCATGGTCGAGGAGCAGCACCACCGCGCGGTCAAAGTTCGGGTCAGCAAGCGCCGGTGTCGCGACAAGCAGCCGTCCTGTGAGCGAGGACACCTCGGTCATGGGCACATGATCCCGCATATCCGGTCCGGACGGGGAGTGGAAGACGAGTCCTGGATGAGAGCAGGTCGGGGGCGTACGACAGCAGGAGCGGCGCACGTGACTGTCGGCTTTCTGCCGGAAACGGAACGTGTTGTGAGGGATTTCTGACCTTACGGCGGGTGCAGGAGCTTTATGGCGGCGGTCTCGAAGGCTATTACTCTTACCTTTTGGCCCCCTGCCCGTCTCAGGAACGCGAGACCAGATGACCCGCTCGAACGATGTCCTGCTCGTCCATGGCGGCACCCCGCTCGAGGGCGAGATCCGTGTCCGCGGCGCGAAGAACCTCGTGCCGAAGGCCATGGTCGCCGCCCTGCTCGGCAGTGGTCCAAGCCGGCTGCGCAATGTCCCCGACATCCGCGACGTGCGGGTGGTGCGCGGGCTGCTGCAGCTGCACGGCGTGACGGTGCGCCCCGGCGAGGAGCCCGGTGAGCTGGTACTGGACCCCACACACGTGGAGAGCGCCAACGTCGCCGACATCGACGCGCACGCCGGGTCCTCGCGGATCCCGATCCTCTTCTGCGGTCCGCTGCTGCACCGCCTCGGCCACGCCTTCATCCCGGGCCTCGGCGGCTGTGACATCGGCGGCCGGCCGATCGACTTCCACTTCGATGTGCTGCGCCAGTTCGGCGCGACGATCGAGAAGCGGGCGGACGGGCAGTACCTGGAGGCTCCCCACCGGCTGCGGGGCACGAAGATCCGGCTGCCGTACCCGTCGGTGGGCTCCACCGAGCAGGTGCTGCTGACGGCGGTGCTCGCCGAGGGTGTGACGGAACTCTCCAACGCGGCGGTCGAGCCGGAGATCGAAGACCTCATCTGCGTCCTGCAGAAGATGGGCGCCATCATCACGATGGACACCGACCGCACGATCCGGATCACCGGTGTCGACAAGCTCGGCGGCTACAACCACCGCGCCCTCCCCGACCGCCTGGAGGCCGCCTCCTGGGCGAGCGCGGCGCTCGCCACCGAGGGCAGCATCTATGTACGCGGCGCCCGCCAGCGCGAGATGATGACCTTCCTCAACACCTTCCGCAGGGTCGGCGGCGCCTTCGACATCGGCGACGAGGGCATACGGTTCTGGCACCCGGGCGGCAAGCTCGACGCGATCGCCCTGGAGACCGACGTCCACCCCGGTTTCCAGACCGACTGGCAGCAGCCGCTGGTCGTGGCGCTGACCCAGGCGTCGGGGCTGTCCATCGTCCACGAGACGGTCTACGAGTCCCGGCTGGGCTTCACCTCCGCGCTGAACCAGATGGGCGCGCACATCCAGCTCTACCGCGAATGCCTGGGCGGCTCCGCCTGCCGCTTCGGCCAGCGCAACTTCCTCCACTCGGCCGTCGTCTCAGGCCCCACCCGGCTCCAGGGCGCCGATCTGGTCATCCCCGACCTCCGCGGCGGCTTCTCCTACCTGATCGCCGCCCTCGCGGCCCAGGGCACCTCCCGGGTCCACGGCATCGACCTGATCAACCGCGGCTACGAGAACTTCATGGCGAAGCTCGTGGAGCTGGGCGCCAAGGTAGAGCTCCCGAACGGCGACCTCGCCGTCTGAAGCCCCCCGCGGCGCCGCCGAGCGGCTCCAGGGGGCGTAGGAACGCCAAAAGGGGTGGCCACCCGGTCCGGGTGGCCACCCCTCGCGTTTGGGGTCTTACTTGCCCTTCGCGGCTTCCTTGAGCTTGGAGCCCGCGGAGACCTTCACGCTGTAGCCGGCCGGGATCTCGATCGGCTCACCGGTCTGCGGGTTGCGCGCGGTGCGAGCGGCACGGTGGGTGCGCTCGAAGGTCAGGAAGCCGGGGATGGTGACCTTCTCGTCGCCCTTTGCGACGACCTCGCCGACCACCTCTGCGAGGGCGGCCAGAACGGCGTCGGCGTCCTTGCGGGTCACCTCGGCGCGCTCCGACAGAGCGGCCACCAGCTCACTGCGGTTCATGTTGTACTCCCGTGTTCATCTTGCCAATGAGGCGTGAGATCGAAGCCGATGCTGCCAGGGCCCTCGGACAGTCCCCGGACCCGGGTCTGCTGTTCAGACCCTCGCGCCCGGAACGCATCCTGCCCCCACCTGTGGCGGGAAAGCCAATCCGGAACCCTGGAGAGTCACACGAAAAGCGCCGTGGCGGTCGTTTTTCTGCCCGCCACCCTATGGCTGCCCCGTGGACCCCACGGGCCGCGACGCGCCGTGCCCGGATCAGACCGCAGTGGTCCCGGTCACAGGCTTCGCGGCCTCGCGGACGGCTCCCGCGACCGCGCCCGCGACCTTGTCGTTGAAGACGCTCGGAATGATGTAGTTGGCATTCAGTTCGTCGTCATGAACGACGTCCGCGAGGGCGCCGGCAGCGGCCAGCATCATCTCGGTGTTCACCGTACGCGACTGGGCGTCCAGCAGCCCACGGAAGACACCCGGGAAGACCAGTACGTTGTTGATCTGGTTCGGGAAGTCGGAACGGCCGGTGGCGACCACCCCGGCGGTCTGGCGGGCGATCGCCGGGTCCACCTCCGGGTCGGGGTTGGCCAGTGCGAAGACGATCGCGTCGTCCGCCATGGCGGCAACGTCGTCGCCGGAGAGCACGTTCGGGGCCGAGACGCCGATGAAGACGTCCGCGCCCCGCACCGCCTCGCGCAGGGTGCCCGTGACGCCCTCGGGGTTGGTGTTGTCGGCGATCCAGCGCAGCGGGGACTCCGGGTCGGCGGAGACCAGGTCCTCGCGCCCGGCGTGCACCACGCCGTGGATGTCGGCGACGACCGCGTGCCGGACGCCCGCGGCGATGAGCAGCCGCAGAATGGCGGTGCCGGCCGCGCCCGCGCCGGACATGACCACCCGCACATCACCGATCTTCTTGTTGACCACGCGCAACGCGTTGGTCAGGGCGGCGAGCACGACGATCGCGGTGCCGTGCTGGTCGTCGTGGAAGACCGGGATGTCGAGGGCCTCGCGCAGCCGCGCCTCGATCTCGAAGCAGCGCGGGGCGGAGATGTCCTCCAGGTTGATTCCGGCGAAGCCGGGGGCGATCGCCTTCACGATCGCGACGATCGCGTCGGAATCCTGGGTGTCCAGGCAGATCGGCCAGGCGTCGATGCCCGCGAACCGCTTGAAGAGGGCCGCCTTGCCCTCCATGACCGGCAGGGCGGCCTTGGGGCCGATGTTGCCGAGCCCGAGGACCGCGGAGCCGTCGGTGACGACCGCCACGCTGTTGCGCTTGATGGTCAGCCGGCGGGCGTCCTCGGGGTTCTCCGCGATGGCCTGGCAGACCCGGGCGACGCCGGGGGTGTAGACCATGGAGAGGTCGTCACGGTTGCGGATGGGGTGCTTCGACGACATCTCGATCTTGCCGCCGAGGTGCATCAGGAACGTACGGTCGGAGACCTTGCCGAGCGAGACACCGTCGATGCCCCGCAGCTTCTCGACAATCTCTTGGGCGTGCGCGGTGGAGCTCGCGGCGATGGTGACGTCGATACGGAGCTTCTCGTGGCCGGAAGCGGTCACATCGAGGCCCGTGACGGAGCCGCCGGAGGACTCCACGGCCGTGGTCAGCTGGCTGACCGCGGTACCGCTCGCGGGCACCTCCAGCCGGACCGTCATCGAGTACGAGACGCTGGGCGCCGTTGCCATGGCCGACTTCCTCTGCTTTTCCTTGTTCCTGATGTCCGGGCCGCGGGATTGCCGGGGCCACGTCCTCAGATGGTTACACCTACCTTTCGGTACGAGGTAACCCGGCCCCACTTTCGGACATATTGTTCTGACATACGAGGGTGGGGTCAGCCGAGTGGAAAGCCCCACTCCTTCGCGGGAACGCCGGGCGAGGCGGGCCGCCCGCCGTCCGCGCCGCCTTAGGCTCTGGCGCGCACAGCGTCGATGATCAACGAGGAGCGCGGGCATGGCTCAGGGCACCGTCAAATGGTTCAACTCCGAGAAGGGCTACGGATTCATCGCCCAGGAGGGCGGCGGGCCGGACGTCTTCGTCCACTACAGCTCGATCGACGGTAACGGCTACCGCAGCCTGGCGGACGACCAGCGGGTGGAGTTCCAGATCGTGCAGGGCCGCAAGGGGCCGCAAGCGGAAGAGGTCCGCGTCCTCAGCAGCTGAACAGCTGGAACGCGGACCTCTTCGCCAGAAGGAAAGGGTGGCACCGACCCGCCATGCTCGCCTCGCGGCAAGTGGTCGCTCGAAGCGACGAAGGTTGGGCCCGGGGGCTTGGATCGAGCCGGTGCCACAGCAAGGCTAACAAACCATCCCGGGAAGCGATTCCCTCCCCGGGGGTTGATTCCGGCAGGGATTTTCTCAGTCCCTCAGCAGGTCCGGAACGCCCTCCGCGTCCGGCGCGTCGCGCTCGCCCGACACCACCGTCAGCCGCTGGGTGGCGCGCGTGAGCGCCACATAGAGGACCCGCAGCCCCGCGGGGGACTCATCGGCGATCTCGGCGGGCGAGACCACGACCGTGGCGTCGTACTCGAGCCCCTTGGCCTCCAGGCTGCCCAGCGCCACCACCCGGTCGCTGAGGTCCGCCAGCCAGCGCCGGGCCTGCTCACGCCGCTTCATGGCGACGACGACGCCGACGGTGCCGTCGACCTCGTCCAGCAGCCGCATCGCCTCCCGGCGCGCGACCGCCCCGAGATCGCCGTCCGCCCCCGGTGCGAACCGTGGCTCCACACCCGTTGAGCGGACCGCCTCGGGCGCCGGGGCGCCAGGCATCGCGAGCGCGAGCACCTTGGTGGCCAGCTCGGCGATCTCCGCCGGGTTGCGGTAGTTCACGGTGAGGGTGAAGCGGCGACGCGGACGGGTGCCGAGCGCCTCGGCACGGGCCGCGGCCGCCTCGTCCGGGTCGGACCAGGAGCTCTGGGCCGGATCGCCGACGACCGTCCAGGTCGCGTGGCGGCCGCGGCGGCCGATCATCCGCCACTGCATGGGGGTCAGGTCCTGCGCCTCGTCGACGATGACGTGCGCGAAGTCGGTGCGCTCCTGCTCGGCCCGCTCGGCACGGGTACGGCGGGACGCGCGGTCGACGTAGGTGGTCAGCTCTTCCAGGCCGGTCAGCTGGTCCAGCGGATCGACCTCACGGGGCACGGCGGGCCGGGCGGGGGCGCCCAGGATGGTGCTGAGCTCGTCCAGCAGCGCCACGTCGTGGACCGACAGCGGGCCTGTGCCGTCGGCCCCCAGCCGGGTGAGCGAACGGGCCACCAGGCGCGCCTCGCGCGGCTGGAGCACCCGCCGTGACCAGCGCGCGAGCCACCTCTCGTCGGCCATCGCGGCGAGGACGGAGCGCGGGGTGAGCTCGGGCCACCAGGCGTCGAGGAACTCCTGGAACGCGTCCTCGGAGGAGATGTCCTCGTAGAAGGCCTCCCGCGCCTCGGCGGCCAGCTCGGGGTCCGTGTAGCGCTTGGGTGCGCCGGACCGCTTCCACAGCGCGTCCAGCAGCAGCCGTCGGGCGCGCGGGCGCAGCAGATTGACGGGCGCGGTGCCACCCAGCGCGGTCTGGCGGATGCGGCGCAGCTCGTCGGCCTCCAGCTCGACGCGGGCACCGAAGGCGACCACGCGCAGCCGCTCGGGCGGACCGGCGGGTCTCTCCCCGGGGCCCGCCCCGGGTCTGCCGCCGGTGTGTGCGGCCGCGTCGAAGGTGTCGTCCAGCGACAGCTGACGGTCGTCGTCCGCCGCACGCGTCGGCGCTGCGCCCGCGGTCGGCCGCCCGGCGGGGGCGGCGGCCGCGCGCGAGAGCTCAAGGGCGCCGCGGGCCGCCCTGCGCAGCACCTTCTGCATCCGCGCGGAGCCCTTGATCCGGGCCACGGCCGGATCGTCGTACGCGGTGGCCTCGGCGCCGTCGACCAGCGAGCCGACCGCGCGGATCGCGACCTGCCCCTCCTCGCCCAGCGAGGGCAGCACGCCCTCGGTGTAGGCGACGAGCAGCGGGGTGGGGCTGACGACCAGGATGCCGCCCGCGTACCGCCGCCGGTTCTGGTAGAGCAGATACGCCGCGCGGTGCAGCGCGACCGCCGTCTTCCCGGTGCCGGGGCCGCCCTCGACCTCGGTGACGGAGGCGGCGGGGGCGCGGATCACCATGTCCTGCTCGGCCTGGATGGAGGCGACGATGTCGCGCATGGTGTGGCCGCGGGCCTGGCCGAGGGCGGCCATGAGCGCCCCGTCGCCGACCACGGGCAGCGCGCCGCCGTCGAGCGTCGCGGTCAGCTCGGGGCGCAGCAGATCGTCCTCGACGCCGAGCACCTTGCGGCCCTTGCTGCGGATCACGCGGCGGCGGACGACCCGGCCGGGGGCGACCGGGGTGGAGCGGTAGAAGGGTGCGGCGGCGGGGGCCCGCCAGTCGATCACCAGCGGGGCGTAGTCGGCGTCGAGCACGCCGATGCGGCCGATGTGCAGGGTTTCGGCGATCTCCGCGCGGTCGCCGTCGGGTTCGCCGCGGATGGCGTCGTCGGCGGGCTCGACGGAGGTGTACGCGCCGTCCGGGCCGCGTTCGCCGTCCTTGCCGTGGAGCAGGTCGATCCGGCCGAAGAGGAAGTCCTCGAACTCGTTGTTGAGCCGGTTGAGGTGCATCCCGGCCCGGAAGACCTGGGCGTCCCGCTCGGCGAGCGCGCCGGGCGTGCCGACCTGGCCGCGTTTGGCGGCGTCGTCCATGAGGAACTCCGCCTCGTGGATCTTCTCCTCGAGGCGGCGGTACACCCGGTCCAGATGCGCCTGCTCGATCCGGATCTCGCGGTCCCGGACCCCGTCTCCGCCGTCCCGCGGTGGCGCCGTCCGGTTGTCATGCGTGGCGTTCTGCGCGGCCACCCAAGCCCCCTTCTGTGTACTTAGGGCAGCCGTCAACCGTACACCGGTTTTTGCGCCTGAACCGGCGCCGCTCTCGCGGACCTGGTTGGGCACCGTGGGGGTCCCTCAATTGATGGTGGCGGTCGGTGGCACTAGATCCTCACCTCGGCCAGGCGCTTGCCGTCCAGGGTCCGGATCTCGAAGCCGGCGATCTCGTTCGTGTTCATGGCGGCGCCGCCCTGGGCGTAGAGCGGCTCCTTGCTCCACCGCGAGCCGTCCCCGTCCTTGACGCCATAGCCCGAGGTGGGCACGGCCCAGGTGGTGACGGTCTCCTCCCGGCCGTCCTTGCCGATGGCGACCAGATCGCAACTGCGCGGCCCCTTCACATTGCCGAGCTTGAGGGCCACCGAGGTGCCCCAGTCCTTCTGGGTGAGCGAGACGGCCGCGTCCACCTTGGTGACGGGGTCCACCGCGCTGTACTTCTGGCCGCTCTGCTCGAACACCGCCTTCGGGGTGCCGACCGCCTGCTGGGTGGTGCCGCCGTTGTCGGAGCCCGCGGTGAGGGCCGCACCCGCGAGCGGGCCGCCGACGATGAGGACGGCGGCCGCGGCGACGAGGTAGAGCCGTCGTCTGCCGCTGGCCCGGCGGCCGACCGTGACCTCATCGAGGAGCCGGTCGAGCAGTTCGGGCCCGGGGCGGGCGGTGAGCGTCGCCGGGTCGGGGATCGCGGTGCCGTCGGCGAAGGTGGCGTACTCGGCCAGCAGCGGCGGGATGCCCATCAGCTCGTCGAGCTCGGCGGCGCACCGGTCGCATCCGATCAGATGCTCCTCGAAGCGCGCCGCGTCGGCCGCGTCGAGCACACCGAGCGCATAGGCGCCGACCGCGGTGTGCTGCTGGTCTTCCGCTGTCGGCATCATGCCGATACCCCCCGTTCCTCGAGCGAGAGCTTCAGGGAGCGCAGCGCGTAGAAGACCCGGGACCGTACCGTCCCCGGTGGTACGCCCAGCACTTCGGCTGCCTCACTCACCGTCCGTCCTTTGAAGTATGTCTCGACGAGCGCCGCTCTATGTGCGTCGGTGAGGTCATTCAGCGCGTCGGAAATCGTCATCTGACGCAGCGCTCGGTCGATGTCGTCGGCGGCGGGCATCATTTCGAGCGGCGCCGCGTCGACCTCACGGGGCCGGGCGCGGCGTTGACGGTGGCCGTCGATGACGATGCGGCGGGCCACGGTCACCAGCCAGGGGCGCACCGACCCTCCGGAGCGCTGCAGTTGGTCGGCGTTGCGCCAGGCCCGGAGCAAGGTCTCCTGGACCACGTCCTCGGCTCGGTGCCGGTCGCCCGCGACCAGGCGCAGGACGAAGGCGAGAAGCGGGCCTGCGTGCTCCGCGTAGAGCGCGTGCATCAGCGCGTCGTCCGGTGTCGTCCTCTCGGTCACGAGGGCATCTTTGCGTACGCAAGCCGCCGGGTCGAGGGGGGTACGGGCTGGAAAGGCTCGGCGTTCAGCCGTGACGCTGTGATGTACACCCCATTTCCGGACTGAACATCTCCGGGTGCGCGGTGCGTACTTGAGCCCGAGAAGCCGACGCCGGGCGGGCGTCGGTCGCCAGGAAGGGCTCCCTCCCCATCCCCGCCCCGCAGGCCCCGGTCCCCCCATCCGGGGCCTGCGTCATGTCTGAATTTCGCTCATTTTTTTCCCAAGCCTGGGTTTAGGCGGCGGCGGTGGCGGGCGACGCGTTCGCGGTTGCCGCACACTTCGCTGGAGCACCAGCGCCGGCGGCGGCCGCGTGAGGTGTCGAGATAGACCAGCGAACACGTCTCCCCCTCGCACCGCCGCAACTGCCCCCGCGCCACCGGGTCGGTGAGCAACTCCACCGCGTCCCGGGCGATTCGGGAGAGCAGCGCCCCGCAGTCGGGGGCGGCGGCGAGGGTGCGGACGAGGGCACCGTCGGGGGCGCGTACGGCCCGTACGGCGGGCGGGGCGGTGGCGGCGAGCGCGTTCATCCGCTCCAGATCGGCGCCCGCGGCGCGGCCCTCGACCTCGGTGTGGACGATGCGGTGGAGCAGATCGCGGGCCGCCCGGAAGCGGACGAGCCAGCCGCCGTCGACGGCGTCGAGGCGGGTGCCACCGGGCATCAGCCCGGCGCCGAGGAGCCACGCCTTGAGGGGGTCCACCCCGTCCAGCCGCTCGACCGGCGCCTCGCTGAGCCGCCCGCCGACCGTGGCCACCAGGTCCAGACAGATCCGCCCGGAGTCGAACCGCAGGTCATAGGCCGACGCCGCCGTCATGTTCCTGTCACTTCCTTCGCGGTACGGGGTGAGCACGGTCACTCTCAGAGTGCCCGCCCGGCCCCCGCCCGGAACCCCGCCGAGCGGGGCCCACGGAGCGCCCAACGCCGTGGTGGCGCGGCGCGGGTCCGCCGAGTGCGGCTCTCGTCTCCCGGCTGCGGTACCTCCGAAAAAACGCTTGATCTGACGCAACTACTTTGTCAAGCAAATCCGCAAGGGGTACCCGGCGCGGGCCGCGACAGCGCCCTCCGGCCCCGACGCCGGCGGCACCGGGCCGCACCCCCACCGGCCCGTCATCCGGCAACCCGCCCGCGCCCGCCCCCACCCCGCCCGATGTTCCCCCCAAACACCGCAACTCACACGAACCCGCGGACGACAGAGCGGCAACCACCCCACGGCGCCCGACCGCTACGCGCCCCCGTACTTCGTATCGGCCGAGGGGTCCAGCGCGAGCCGGTACCCCCGTTTGACGACCGTCTGGATGAGCTTCGGGGAGCCGAGCGCCGACCGCAGCCGGGCCATCGCCGTCTCCACCGCGTGTTCGTCGCGCCCCGCCCCCGGCAGGGCCCGCAGCAGATCGGCGCGGGGCACGACCCAGCCAGGGCGGCGGGCCAGGGCGCGCAACAGGGTCATACCGGCCGGGGGCACGGTGCGCAGCTCGCCGTCCACCACCACCGCGTGGCCACGGATCTCCAGCCGCCGCCCGGCGACCGGCAACGGCCGCACCCGGCCCGGGAGTTCTCTGGTCAGCAGCTGGACGAGCGGGCCGAGCCGGAACCGCTCCGGCTGGGAGGTCGGCACGTCATGGGCCTGCAGCGGCAGCGCGGTGACCGGGCCCACGCACACGGCCAGCACATCGTGGCGCAGCGCGTCCAGCAGCTGATCGCGCATGCCCCGGCGCTCGGCCCGGTCCAGCAGGCTGGCCGCGGCGGGCGCGCTGGTGAAGGTGACGGCGTCCAGGGCGCGCGCGACCGTGGCGTCCAGCAGCCGGTCGACGGGCCCGATGTCCGCCGGCGGCATCCAGCGGTAGACCGGGACCCCGACCACCTCCGCTCCCCCGGCCCGCAGCGACTCGACGAAGCCGGGCAGCGGCTCGCCGTGCAGCTGAACGGCGATCCGGCGGCCCTCCACCCCCTCCTCCAGCAGCCGGTCGAGCACCTCGGCCATCGACTCGGAGGCCGGGGACCACTCCTCGGTGAGCCCGGCGGCCCGGATCGCGCCGCGCACCTTGGGCCCGCGGGCCAGCAGCCGGACGCCGCGCAGCCGGTCCAGCAGCGCGTCGCCGACGCCCCAGCCGTCGGCGGCCTCGACCCAGCCGCGGAAGCCGATGGCGGTGGTCGCGACCACGACGTGCGGCGCGTGGTCGATCAGCTGCTTGGTCGCGGTGAGGAGTTCGGAGTCGTCGGAGAGCGGCACGATCCGCAGGGCGGGCGCGTGCATGACGGCCGCGCCCCGCCGCAGCAGCAGCGCGCCGAGCTCTTCCGCCCGGCGCGCGGCGGTGACCCCGACGGTGAACCCGGCGAGGGGTCCGACGGACGCCTCGTCGCGCGCCGCGCCGTTCTGGTCTCGGTGCATGGTTCTCGTCCCGATTCACTCGCGTAGGGGCCGCCCCCCGCGTCCGCATCCTGTCGCCGTCCGGTGACGGACGCGGTGCACGGAGGTTTCCCAGGTGTAACGGGGCGTACGGCCGGGTTCATCCCCGGCCGGCCGTACGCCCCGTGCGGTGTGAGGCGGACGCGCGCTCACACGTCCGCGTAGGCGGGTTGCCGCCCGTCCTGCGGATCATGCGCCCCGGGCTCGGCCGGCCGGGCCGCCGGGCCGGTATCGCGGAGGTATACGGCCCAGGTGACCGCGGAGCACAGCGCGTAGAAGGCGAGGAAGGAGACGAAGGCGGGGGTGCCGGAGTGGGCATTCAGGAACGACTCCCGGAAGACCAGATTGATGCCGAGGCCGCCCAGCGCGCCGACCGCCCCGATCAGCCCCATGGCAGCGCCCGAGAGCCGCCGTCCGCAGGCCGCGGCCTCCTCGCCCGTGAGGCCCCGGGCGACGGCCTTGGCCTGGAAGATGCCGGGGATCATCTTGTACGTGGAGCCGTTGCCGAGCCCGGTGAGGACGAAGAGGGAGATGAAGCCGACGAGGAAGACGCCGAGGGACCTCTGCGCGGAGGCGCAGACGACCACGAGCGTCGCGGCGGCCATCGCGGCGAAGTTCCACAGCGTGATCTTCGCGCCGCCGTAGGTGTCGGCGAGCCGGCCGCCGACGGGGCGGACGAGGGAGCCGAGCAGCGGGCCGATGAAGGTGAGCGAGGCCGCCTGCAGCGGGGTGCGGTCGAACTGGTTCTGCAGCACCAGCCCGAAGGCGAAGCTGTAGCCGATGAACGAGCCGAAGGTGCCGATGTAGAGCAGCGACATGATCCAGGTGTGGGCGTCCCGGGCCGCCTCCCCGACCGCCCCGGCGTCGTTGCGCACCGGCGCCAGATTGTCCATGAACAGCGCCGAGAGCACCGCCGCGACCACGATCAGCGGCAGGTAGACGGCGAGCACGAGCCGCGGCTGGGCGGCCCCGGCCGTGCCGATGACGAGCAGGCCGATCAGCTGGATGACGGGCACGCCGATATTGCCGCCGCCCGCGTTCAGCCCGAGCGCCCAGCCCTTCTTGCGCAGCGGATAGAAGGAGTTGATGTTCGTCATGGACGAGGCGAAGTTCCCGCCGCCGACGCCGGTGAGCGCGGCGACCACCATGAAGGTGGTGTACGAGGTCCCCGGCTCCATCACCACGGCTGCGGCGACGGCCGGCACGAGCAGCAGCGCGGCGCTGACGATCGTCCAGTTGCGGCCCCCGAAGCGGGCCACGGCGAACGTGTACGGCACCCGGAGGATCCCCCCGACCAGGGTGGGCATCGCGACCAGGAAGAACTTCCCGGCCGGGTCGACCCCGTACTCCGGCCCCATGAACAGGACCATCACCGACCACAGGCTCCAGATCGAGAACCCGATGTGCTCGGAGAGGATCGAGAAGATCAGATTCCGGGTGGCGGTCCGCTCCCCCTTCTCCCGCCAGAAGGTCTCGTCCTCCGGGTCCCACTGCTCGATCCAGCGGCCCCCCTTGCGCGCGGCGGTGGTGGTCGGGGCAGTCATCATGCCTCCACAGTTCTCGGTGTCGCTGCCGACCGTATGGACGCCGCATTAACGCCCTGTGGCGGCAGGTGACCGGCACGAAACCTTGCTCTCACCCGCGCGGCCGGGGTGCGGTGAGGGTTGCGGGGGCCCTGCGCCTCGACGCAATGGCCATTGCGCGCACAAGCCATTGCCGCGCCGTGCAATCCGCGTCGACCACGCCCATGGAAGTGGGCGACCACCGTCGCCATCGAGCGACACCCTGACAGGCTTCGCGCCATGAGCGAGGCAGAGCGGATCACCGGCGACCCGTCCGCGGCCGAAGAAGAGTTCCGGGCAGCGCAGCGGACCATCGCCCGCATTCTCGACGAGGCCTCCGGCGAGACCGGCACCACTTCATGAAGCCGCGTCAATCTCTCAGACCGCCTGAGGTCGCCTCCGGATGGGGAAGCCAGGAGGCGGGTGGGCGGTGCAGCCAGTGACCGGTGGCTCCGAGGGTCCGGGCGGCGGAGACGAGGGCGTCCAGGCCGGGGTGGCGGAGACCCTTGCGCCAGACCATGGAGACGGGGGAGAGCGGGACGGGGTCGGTGAGAAGGCGCAGAACGGTGCCGGGGAGGTCCATGAAATCCTCGCTCGCCAGCACCAGCCAGCGGCGCTTCGTCACCACCCGGACGAACTCCGCCTCGCCGTCGATCTCCGGGAACGGCTCGGCCATCGCGATCCCGCGCCCCGCGAAGAGCTGTGCGGCCAGATCCGTCCACTCGGTGGTGGCGGGGTTGCCCCGCGCGGCGTACAGGGTCTCCCCCGCGAGCGCGGACAGTGGGATCTCGTCGAGGCGGGCCAGCGGGTGGTCCTCGCGCAGGAGGACGGCGATCCGCTCGTAGCGGACCGGACGGTGGTCCAGCCGGGCGAGCACGGCGGGGTCCAGGCCGTGGGCCCGGCCGAAGGACACGTCGAGGCGGCCCGCCAGGAGTTCGGCGGCCGCGCCGGTCAGCCCGCTGTGGAAGCGGGCCACCAGCTCGGTCTCGGGGGCGATGTGCCGGCGCGCCTCGGCGAGCACCTGGCTTCCGGTGCTCACCGGCGCGCTCACGTCCACCAGCATCGGGCGCTGTCCGGGCCCGCCCGCGAAGGCGGCGGCCAGCTCGTCCTGCGCCTCCAGCGCCCGGCGCGCGTACGGGAGCAGCCGCTCCCCCTCGGCGGTCAGGGTGACCTGCCGGGTGGTGCGGACGAACAGCTCCGCGCCCAACTCCCGCTCCAGGCGCCGGATATCGCGGCTCAGCGCCTGCTGGGCCACGTAGAGGCGGGCGGCGGCGCGCGTGAAGTGCAGCTCGTCGGCGACGGCGGTGAAGGCGCGCAGCAGACGCGGATCGATGTCCCGGTTCACGCGCACCATAGTGACAACTGAAGATTGACAACTGAAACGGGTCAATGGGCCCGGATCAGGTGTTGGACGGGGTACGGGCCGGGCCGCGACCGTAAAACGGTGATCCTCTTCCTCGCCTTCCGCCCCGTGGCCCCCCGCCGCCCCGCTCCTCCTCCGTGCCGTCGCAAGCGAACGTTTCTCACCCCGTACCGCCGGCTCTTCGCCGCCCCCGGCGCGCTCGCCTTCACACTCGCGGCCTTCGTCGGCCGGCTGCCGGGCTCGATGCTCGGCATCAGCACTGTGCTCATGATCGCCACGGTCCGGGACTCGTACGCCCTGGCGGGCGCCGTCTCGGCGACCGGCGTCGCGGCGACGGCGGTCGCCGGACCGCTGCTCGGCCGGCTGGTCGACCGGCAGGGGCAGGCGAAGGTCGCGGTCCCCGCCGTCGTCCTCTTCGCGCTCGGCGCGACCGCCATGGTGCTGTGCGTCCACCACGGCGCCCCGGCCTGGGCGCTGTTCCTGTGCGCGGCGGGCTCCTCCGGCGTCCCCAGCCTGGGCGCGATGACCCGCGCCCGCTGGGCCGCGCTCCACCGCGACGACCCCGCCGCCCGGCACACCGCGAGCTCCTTCGAGCAGGTCGTCGACGAGATCTGCTTCATGGTCGGCCCGGCGCTCGCCATGGTGCTGTGCACCGCGGTCTTCCCGGAGGCCGGGCTGATCACGGCGGGGGCCCTGCTCGTGGCCGGCACCCTGCTGTTCGCCGCCCAGCGCCGCACCGAACCGCCGCCGCACCCGCCCGCCCCCACCGGCCACACCCCGCTGCTGCGCACCCCCGGGCTGCGGGCCGTCCTCCTCACCTTCCTCGCGACCGGCGCCGTCTTCGGGTCGATGGAGGTCGCGACGGTCGCCACCGTACGGTCCTTCGGCGACGGCTCCGCGAGCGGCGCCGTCATCGCCCTCCAGGCCGCCGGCTCCTGCGCGGCCGGCGTGGTCTTCGGCGCCCTTCCGCTGCGCGGCCCGGCGGCGACCCGCTTCGTGGCGGGTGTGGCCGCCATGGCCCTGGCCGTCCTCCCCCTCCTGACGGCGGACCGCCTCACCTCCCTCGCCCCGCTTCTCTTCCTCGCGGGCACGGCCACGGCCCCCACGATGATCACCGGCATGACCCTGGTCCACCGCCTGACCCCGGCGGCGCGCCTCAACGAGGGCATGACCACCGTCTACACCGGCCTCCTCATCGGCATCTCGGCGGGCGCGGCCGCGGGCGGCTGGACGGTGGACCACCTGGGCCCCACCTCCGCCTACACCACCCCGGCGACGGCCGCCGCCCTCGCCTTGGCGGCGGCCCTGGCGGGGTGGGGGCGGCTGCGGATGCCGGTAAGGGTGCGTACCGAACCCGCTCGGCCCGGAGGGCCGTCCATGCCGTGGTGAACGAGGCCCGGCGGGAGGCCGGAGGCGGTGATCACGGCCCGCCGTCAGGGCACCCGCAAGGCGTGCTCGGTCGCGTCCGCCTCCGCCAGGAACGGCCGTAGCAGCTCCAGGAGCTGCCCCGGCTGCTCCTCCGGGAGGAAGTGGCCGCTGTCGGGGATGACGGCGCCGCGGGCCGCCGGGGCCGCCTCGGTGAGGCTGTGGAGGGGGGCCGGGCCGCCGGCGAGGCCGGAGCCGACCGCGAGGGCGGGCATCGGCAGCTCGGTGCGGGCGAGCTCGGTGATGGCCGCGGTGTCGGCCGCCACGTTGCGGTAGTACAGCGAAGCTGTTCGCCAGCCGGCCCGGCCGGGCGTAGCTGCGCAGATATGTGTCGACATCGGCGGGCCGGATGGCCCCCGTCTCCAGGGCGGTATCCGTAGAAGTGCTCCAGCAGCACCCGCTCCCGGCCCTGCGCCGGCTCCTCCGCGAGGCCGGGCACGGCGAAGAGGCCGAAGTGCCACAGCCCGGCGCGAGCGTTCTGGGCGCCCTCCTCCGTACGGTGCGTCGGTTCCACCACTGAGCGGCCGCCGCCGTTTCGCGGCCACGTGAGGCGACGGCCGCCCTGGCGCCGGGGCTCAGCAGCGGCGCGGCTTGAGCCCCTTGGTCCAGGAGCATTCGAGGTCGGCGGGGACCGTAGTACGGGCGGCACGCGGCCGTACTACGGGGGTCCGGTCCGCGCCGGACCTCGCCAGGGTGACCACGATCGCGTCCTCCAGGCTCTTCACCGACGGGGCGAGGAAGTTGTTGAGGACGACGCTGTAGACCAGCTCCCTGCCGTCCGCGTCGGTCACATACCCGGAGAGCGCCGAAGCACCGGTCAGCGAGCCGGTCTTGCCACGTGCGTTGCCCGCCGCCGGAGTGCCGCACATCCGCGAGCGCAGGGTGCCGCCCACGAACCGGTCCGGGGCGCAGGCCACCGGCAGCGAGGCGTACCAGTCGGCGTACCAGGGCTCGCCGCGCACCGACAGCAGCAGTTCGGTGATCCGCCCGGCCGCGATGTTGTCCATACGGGAGAGCCCGGAGCCGTCGACCTGGCGCACCGAGCCGACGTCCACGCCCCGCTGCTTCAGCCAGTCGGAGAGGGCGGCCAGCCCCGCGCTCCAGGTGCCGCGCCCCGCCGTCTCGTAGCCGATGGTCTTGGTGAGCACCTCGGCGTGGATGTTGTTGGAGAGCTTCATGAAGGGGATCAGCAGCCGCTTGAGCGGCATCGAGCGGTGCGAGGCGAGGGAGCGGGCGTCCGGCGGGGTGGCCCGGCCGAGGCGAGTGGCCCCGGCGACACGTACGCCGTGCCGGTCCAGCGCGTCGGCGAAGACCGAGGCGGCGTAGCCGGTGGGCTCCCAGACGCTGACCCACTCCTTGGCCGTCTGGGCTCCGGCCGGAAGGGCGCCGCTGACGGTGATGGTGTTGGAGCCGTGCTGACGCTCGACGGAGAGGGTGGAGCCGCCTCCGGCGGCGGTGGTGGTGGCGCGGTTGTCGATACGGACGTAGCCGGTCTTCGGCGTGAGCGTGACCTTCGGCGTGTCGCCCGCCGCCGCGCCGGGGGCGACCTCGACGATGACGCTGCCCGCGTCGTAGTCGGTGTCCGGGGCGAGGGTCAGCGGCGAGATCTGCGCCGCGTAGTAGGACGACTCGTCGTCGGCGGCCCAGGAGCGGCCGACGCGCTGGGCGTCGAACCGGGTGTCATCGGCGATCAGCCGCCCGGTGACCCGCTCGATCCCCGAGTCGGCGAGGTGCGCGGCCAGCCGTTCGTAGTCGGCGGCGAGCAGCGTCGGATCGCCGGTGCCGCGCAGATACAGATCGCCTCGCAGCACCCGCCCATGGCGGCTGCCGTCGGTCAGCACATCCGTCCGGAAGGTGTAGTCGGGGCCGAGCAGCCCCATGGCGGCCGCCGAGGTGAACAGCTTGGTGTTGGAGGCGGGCATCAGCCGGTCGTCGGGCCGGTGCCGGTAGAGGGCGGCGCCGGAGTCGGCGTCGGCCACCACCACACTCGCCGCGCCGCCCTTCATCAGGGGGTCGGCGAGGACGGTGTCGAGGGCCTCGCCCAGGCCGGCGCGGGAGGTGTCCGCGCCGGCTGGTGAGCTCCAGCTGAGTGTGCAGGCCAGGCCGATGACGACGGGCCCGATCCAGGCCCGGGTACGGCGGTTCACGCGACTCTCAGGTCTCCTCATGCCACCGGAGCATCCCGTACGGCGCCCCTGCGCGACAGAGGACCTAACCGAGCCCCCAGGCGTGCCCCAGCTGATAGGCGGCGCAGAGGTTGACGTCCAGGACGTACGGTGCGGAGGTCCCGCACTGCGCGGGCCCGGTCCCGGGGTCGACGGGCTGGCCATGGCCCATACCGGTGATGCTGTAGGTCTCGGCCACCGTCGCGCCGGCCCCGTTCTTGTAGACCTTGTGCGGATAGCCGCCGACGGTGTCCTCGGCATCGGCGGTCTGGTCGGTGCCCTGGACGTTGGTCCACTGCGCCACCAGGTCGGTCATGTTCACCGGCTTCACCGTGTAGTCGGCCGTCCCCTGGAACACGGTCAGCCGGGGCCACGGCCCGGCGTACCCGGCCGGCGCCGCCGCCCGTACCCGGTCCCCCCACTGCTTGGCGCTCTGGCTCGCGCCCACATACATGCAGGTGTACGGCGACCCGGCGGCCTGCGCACAGCCGTACGGCAGCCCGGCGACGACCCCGCCCGCCGCGAACCGGTCCGGGTAGGCGGCCATCATCACCGACGTCATCCCGCCCCCGGCGGACAGCCCGGTGACATACACCCGTGAGCGGTCGGCCGCGGTGTCGGCGAGCTGCCGGTCGACCATCTGCATGATCGACGCGGCCTCCCCCTGACCGCGCGCGATGTCCCCGCTCTGGAACCAGTCGAAGCAGGAGCTGATGTTGTTGGCGGTGGTCTGGCCGGGCAGCACGACGGAGAACCCCCAGCGGTCGGCGAGCTCGGTCCATCCGCTCTGCGTTCCATAGCCGGGCGCGTTCTGCGAACAGCCGTGCAGCGCGACCACCACGGGCCGCCCGGCGGGCAGCCCGTCCGGCACATAGCGGTACATCCTCAGCGCGCCCGGATTCGGCCCGAAGCCGGTGACCTCCTGGACGGAGGCCGCTTGCGCGGCGGGGGCGGGCAGCAGGGCGGCGGCGAGGGCGGCGAGGAGGGCGAGCAGGGTCGCGGCTCTTGTCTTGGTCATGCCAGAGGACGGTAGAAGCGGCACCGGCACCCCGATATGGCGCCGGACCCCACAACGGCGCCTGATTGACTGTCATCCGCTCAACCGAACCACGGGGAAAGGACCTTCCTGGGACTCCGCAAGGCTCTCACCTGCGCCACGGCGGCAGCCGTACCGCGCGGTGGGCTGAGCCGTTGCTCAGAGCCTCAGCGGCTCTCAGCATTCCGGGCATTTCGACCCGGAAAGTCCGTCACGTCACCAAAGCGTGAGGGCTTCGGCTTGAGTACGGTCTCTCGCTTCCTCCTGCCGCTGGTGCGGCAGGGTTGCGCCACCTG
>NZ_JBEXFG010000038.1:0-66033 GCF_040606675.1 Streptomyces sp. NPDC005393
GAGCGTGGGCCCGCCCCCCGGACCACACGGGCCCCCACAGGGCGGGCGCCCGCGGGGGGGGGGCCCCGGCGGGGGCCCGCCCACGGGCCCGCCGGCCGCCGGGCGCGGGCCTCGCCCCGCACCTGCGGCGCACGGGCGCACCGGCCGGGCAGCGGGCGAGACACCCCGTCGCCGCCCGCGCGGGCGGCGACGGGGATCCTGCCGTTGCCGCCGGCGCGGATGACGTACCGCGCTTCAGGGCCCTCCGCGCGAGGCCGCCCGAAGAGCCGGGAAGCGAAGAAAGGCGGAGCGAAGGACCTCGCACGGGGTACTGCGGCCCCGCATCTGGCCCAGCTCGGCGCGCGGGCGGGCACTGTCTGTGAACACACTGATGCACATGGCAGAGCGAGAACGCCGCACACCCACCAAACAGGCGCCCCGGCGGCCGCGGGAGTCCCGTCCGGAGGAGGCGGCCAAGCGCGCTTGCGAGCGGCTTGCCGCCCTGATCACTCATCGCCCCGAGGGGGTCTCCGCCGTATGCCGGGTCGAGGACGGCTGGCTGGTCAACGTGGACGTTCTGGAGGTCCAACGCATCCCCGATACGACCAGCCTGCTGGCCACCTATGAAGTGCGGATGGACCAGCAGGGCGAGCTCCAGGAATACCGGAGAGTCCGCCGTTACCGACGCGGCGCGGCCGACGACTGCTGAGAGGACGCTCCGATCATGCCCACCCCCACCACCTACACCGACGAGCTCGTCTGCATTCCGCGGGCGGGCACTCTCTACGACGTCCTGGAGCTGATCCTCGACCGCGGCATGGTGATCGATGTCTTCATCCGGGTCTCGCTGGTCGGCATCGAGATCCTGAAGATCGACGCCCGCATCGTGGTCGCGAGCGTGGACACCTACCTCCGCTTCGCGGAAGCGTGCAACCGCCTCGATCTGGAGTACGACCGCACCAAGACCCTGCCCGAGCTGTTCGGCGGCGGGGGCGGAGGCGGCGTGGTCAAGAAGGCGGTGGCCAAGAAGGCGGGGACCGTGAGGGAGAAGGCCAAGAAGGCCATCGGGGCCGACGACGAGGAAGAGGAGGGCGAGGAGACCCGCCCGCGCCGGCACACCACCGCCCGACCCCGTTCGCGCCGCCTTTCCGAGGAGGACTGATCGATGGCCGCAGCGCCGCAGAGCGTGTACGTGTACGGCGTCGTCCGCGCCGGCCATGTGCTGCCACCCGGCCGCACCGGAGTGGGTGAGCGCCCCGGCCCGGTCCGCCTGCTCCCCGCCGAGGAACTGGCCGCCGTCATCAGCGACGCTCCGGCCGGGCTGCGCGCCAAGCGCCGCGACCTCCTCGCCCACCAGGAGCTCGCGCTGGTCCTCGCGGCGGACGGGCCGGTGCTGCCCATGCGCTTCGGGATGGTCGCGCCCGACGAGGAGGCGGTGCGGCGGCAGCTGATCTCCTCACGGACGGACTGTCTCGACGCGCTGGAGCGCGTGCACGGCCGGGTCGAGATGAACCTCAAGGCCGCCCCGGCCCAGGGCGATCTGGCATCGCTGGTACGCGAGGACGCGGAGGTGAGCCGGGCGCGGGCCGCGGCCCGCAGGGCCCCGGGCTATGACGCCAGCGTCCGGCTCGGCGAGGCCGTGGCCCGGGGGCTGGCCCGCAGAGCCTCCGTCGCGGCGGCCGCGGTGCTGGCCGAACTCTCCGCCGTCGCCGACGCCCGGGTCGCCGGGCCCGAGGTGCCGGGGTGCGTGCTCAACGCCTCCTTCCTCCTCGCCCGGCGCGCGACGGAGCGCTTCAGCTCCGCCGTGGAGCGCCTCGCCGCCGAGCACGGCGGCCAGGTCGAGCTGCGGCTCACCGGGCCGCTGCCCTGCTACAGCTTTGTGGAGGGCGCATGGGCGTCCTGAGCCAGGTCGTGCTGTTCCCGCTGGCGCCCGTGCGGGGCGTGGTGTGGGTCGCGGACCGTCTGATGGACGCCGCGGAGCGGGAGCTGTTCGACCCGTCCGTGGTACGGGCCAGGCTCGCCGCTCTCAACGAGGCCCTGGAGACGGGGTGCATCAGCTTCGAGGAGTTCGATCGGGAAGAGGACCGGCTGCTGGATCTGCTGGAGCGACCACCCGACCAAGGGCACCGACCACCCGACCAAGGGCCTCGGCGAGTGAGCCGAAGGGGCGGGCCGCTGTCGAAAGGGAGAGCGCGCGGAGGCCGGGAGGAAGGAGTGGCCGAGCACGGTCGACCGTCGACAGGGGCTTCAGCGCCCCGGAGGCGAACCGAGCCCCAAAGAAAGAGGAATGAGGCGCCGTGACTGACCGCGACCGCGACCTGTGGTGCACACCTCCCCCGACCACCGGCCCGCCCTCCTCCGACCTGGCCGAGATCCTGGAGCGCGTACTCGACAAGGGCATCGTCATCGCCGGGGACATCAAGATCGACCTGCTGGACATCGAACTGCTCACCATCCGGTTGCGCTTGTTCATCTCCTCCGTCGACACCGCCCGCAAGGCCGGAATCAACTGGTGGGAAACCGACCCCGCCCTCTCCACCCGCGCCCTGCACGACTCCCTCGCCGACGAGAACGCGCAACTGCGGGAACGCCTCCAGGCCCTGGAATCCGGCGGCGCGGCGGACTCCGGTGAGCTGAGCGCGGTCGGCGCGGCCAGGGGCGGAGCGGGCAGGCACAAGGCGGGCAAGGACAGGAGCGACGCATGACCGTGGCCCAGGCCCCCACCCTCACCTACGTCTTCGCCGTCTGCCGGCGGGACGACCCGGCGACCCCGCCAGGGGTCCCGGGGCTCGGCGCGGGAGCCCCCGTCCGCGCGTTGCCGGCGGGCCGGCTGACCGCCGTGGTGCAGGACGTCCCGGCGGCTGACTTCGCGGAAGAGGCCCTGCGGCGGCGGCTGTCCGACCGCGACCGGCTGGAGCGGTGCGCCCGCGCCCACCACGAGGTGATCACGGCGGTGTCGGCCGTGGCGCCGGCCGTACCGCTGCCGCTGGCCACCCTCTACCGCGGCGACGAGCGGGCCCGCGAGGCCCTGGGTGAGAAGGAGGAGTCCTTTCTCGCCGCCCTCGACCGGATCGCGGGCCGTGTCGAGTGGGGGGTGAAGGTCTACGCCCTCGCGGGGCAGCCGGCCGCGCGCGAGGCCACCGCCCCCGGCGGGGCGAGCAGCGGCCTCGCCTATCTGGAGCGCGTCCGCAACCAGCACCAGGGCCGCGAACAGCGCCAGACCGCCGCGCTCCGGGCCGCCGAGCGGGTCGACGCCGTGGTGCGCGGCCTCGCCGTGGCCACGCGCCGCCTGCGCCCGCACGGAGCCGAGGTGACCGGCCCGCACCGCACCCATGTGCTCAACGCGGCGTATCTCCTCGACAGTGGCCGGGAGAGACAGCTGTGGGCCGCCCTCGCCTCCCTGCGCGAGGACGAGACGGCCGTCCAGATCGAGCTGTCCGGCCCCTGGGCCCCTTACTCCTTCGCCGACGGAGGTATGGCGCCATGACCACCGCCGCCTGGGGGTCGGCCCCCGCCGAAGCCCTCGGCCCCATCGGGGTGCCGCTGGTCGACCTCCTCGACCGCGTGCTGGCCGCCGGGGTCGTCGTCAGCGGCGACCTCGTCATCGCCATCGCCGAGGTCCCCCTCGTCCGCCTGTCCCTGCACGCACTCCTCTCCTCGGTCAACGAACGCGTCCCCGCCCCCTGGGCCGACAGCGGCCCCCTGTGACCGGCACCCGGGTCGACATCGACCGCGACGCGCTGGGCCGCGACCTCGTGGCCCTCGTCCTGACGATCGTCGAACTCCTCCGCCAGCTGATGGAACGCCAGGCGCTGCGCCGGATCGACGCCGGCGGACTCACCGACGACCAGGTCGAACGCATCGGCACCACGCTGATGCTCCTGGACCAGCGGATGTCCGAGCTGCGCGAACAACACGGTCTGAAGCCCGAAGACCTCAACCTCGACCTGGGCCCCCTGGGCACCCTGCTCCCCCGCGACTGATCCGCAGGGGCCGCCGCGGCCTCACCCCTCGGCGTTCTCCACGATCATGATGCCGTTGCCGTCGGGGTCGCGGAATCCGAACATCGGCGGGACGGGGGCGCCCCAGCGCATGACCTCCGGGTCGGTGTCCACTCCGCGGGCGCGGAGGGTCGCGTGGTCGGCGTCGATGTCCTCGCTCACCAGGATGATCCCGGTCTCGGCGCCGCCCGCGGACTGACCCTCCCGCGGCAGAACGAGCGCGATCGCCGCCGCGCCGCCCGTGGGCGCCACCTCGATCCAGCGGTGCCCGTCGCCGAAGGGGACGTCCGCGCGCTTCTCGAAGCCGAGCGTGCCGACGTAGAAATCGAGCGCCCGGTCCTGATCGGTGACCGTGACGGCCACCCTGCCCAGCTCGGTGATACGGGTGCCCTGCGCGGTCTCGGTCATGGTGGCCTCCTGGTACGGGGTTGTCCTACGGTCCCTTCTCCTCCTCGGACCGCCGGACCCCGCGAAACTCATCGCTCCCCGAGGCGCTTTTTCCCGCTCGGGGATCCGGGCTGCGGCGCCCTCGCCGCACCCAAGGACAGCCCGGTGCGCTCGGAGACTTGGGCGATCGTGAGCGTCGGCGCCCGGTGCGGGAGGCGTTTCCGCAGGTCATAAAAGACCATAGAACCTGGAGCGCGCTCCAGGTCAAGCAGTTCGCCGGGCGGCCGGCCCGCCGTTCAACGGCAGGCGGCCGGCCCGGTGCGCACCCCCGTCGCGCACCGGGCCGGCCGTGCTGCCCCTCACCCCCAAGGAGGGGGCAACGGTCTTGTCCGCGCTACTCCGTCGCGATCGCGTTCAGCACATTCATCCGGGCCGCCCGGAAGGCCGGGATCAGCGCCGCGACCAGGCCCACCACGGCGGAGCCGATGAAGACCGTGATGATCGTGGGCCAGGGGATCTCCAGGGTCTTCAGACCCTCCAGCGCCAGCAGCTTCTGCGCGGTGGCGCCCCAGCCCATGCCGAGCCCCAGGCCGAGCAGCGCGCCGAAGAGCGCGATGACGACGGACTCCAGGCGGATCATGCGGCGCATCTGGCGGCGGGAGAGGCCGATGGCGCGCATCAGGCCGATCTCACGGGTCCGCTCGACGACCGACAGGGCGAGGGTGTTCACCACGCCGAGGATGGCGACGATGATGGCGAGCGCCAGCAGGCCGTAGACCAGGTTGAGCAGCTGGCCGATCTGGTTCTTCATCTCCTTCTTGTAGTCGGTCTGGTCGCGGACCTGGACCGACGGATAGTGGTGCATCTTCGCCTTGAGGGACTGGTACGCCACGTCCTCCTGGCCGTCCTTGGCCTGCGCGAGCATCATCACGTCCGTCGGAATCAGCGCGGCCGGGACATAGCGCTGGACGGTGGAGATGTTGAGGTACAGCGCGCCCTTGTCGAAGGAGACGTCGTCGGAGGTGATCGCGGCGACGGTGAGCCTGGCCGTCCTGCCTCCGTCGAAGGCGACGGTCAGGGTGTCGCCCTTCTTCACCTTGTGGTCCTTGGCGAAGCTCTCGGGAACCGACATGGCGTCCTTGCCGTAGGCGTCGGAGAGCGTGCCCTCGACGACCGGGGTGCGCAGATCCTCGGCGTACGTCGGGTCGGCGGCGGACAAATCCTTGGTGACCGTCGTGCCGTCCGCCAGGGTGAGCTTGGCCTTCTGGATGTCCTTCGCGTCGCTGACGTGCTTCAGGCCCTTGGCCGAGTGGACCGCGTCCTCGATCGCCTTGGTGATCGGCTTGCCCCCGTCGGACTGGATGATGAAGTCCGCGCCGACCGACTTGTCGAGCTCGTCGCTGGCCGAGGCCACCATCGAGGACCCGACCACCGACAGGCAGGCGACCAGTGCGAGGCCGATCATCAGCGCGGCGCCGGTGGCGCCCGTACGCCGCGGGTTGCGCAGCGCGTTGCGCTCGGCCATCCGGCCCACGGGGCCGAACATCCGCAGGACGAACGGGGCGAGCATCCGGATCACCAGGCCGGCCAGCAGCGGGCCGATGACGATGAAGCCGATGAGGCTCAGCACCACGCCGAGGCCGAGGAAGAGCGAGCCGTCGACCGCCTTGTCCGCGTTCCCGGCGACGATCAGGGCGGCGGCCCCACCCGCCGTGAGCAGCAGACCGATCGCGGCCCGGATCCGTCCGGCCCTGGCGTCCGCGGGGGTGCCCGCGTCGCGCAGGGCCGCCATCGGGGAGATCTTCCCGGCCCGGCGGGCGGGGATGTACGCGGCGATGACGGTGACGACGATGCCGATCGTGAGGCCGACGATGGGCGTGGTGGCCTTCACCGTCAGCTGGTCGGTGCTCAGATGCAGGCCCATGTTGCCCATGAGCTTCATCAGGCCGACCGCGAGCCCGACGCCGCCGAGGACGCCGAGGACCGAGCCGACGATGCCGAGCAGCAGCGCCTCGATGAGCACCGACCGGTTGATCTGCTTGCGGCTCGACCCGATGGCGCGCATCAGGCCGATCTCGCGGGTGCGCTGGGCGACCAGCATCGAGAAGGTGTTGACGATGAGGAAGATGCCGACGAGGACGGCGATCCCGGCGAAGCCGAGCATCGCGTACTTCATGATGTCGAGGAAGGAGCCGATGTCGTCCTGGGCTTCCTTGCTGGCCTCGTCCTTCGTCTGCACCTTGAATCCGGCGCCCAGGTCGGCGACGACGTTCTTCTTCAGCTGCTCGTTGCTGACGCCGGGCTGTGCGGTGAGCGCGAAGCTCGTGTACACGCCGGGGGCGCCGAGCAGCTTGCGCTGCGCGGTCGCGTCGTCCGTGTAGACGATCGCGGCACCGGGGTTGGTCACCTGGAAGGTGGCGATGCCGACTATCTTCGCGCGGAACTCGCCGGGCACGGCGATGATCCGCAGCTCGTCCCCGATCTTCAGCTTCTTGTTCTTGGCGGTGTCGGCGTCGAGCATCACCTCGGTGGGGCCGCGCGGCGCGTGCCCGGAGGTGAGCTTGACCGAGCGGTGCTCGGTCGTGTCCCAGTTGGTGCCGATGGTCGGGGCGCCGGACTTTGGGCCGATGTTGTTGTCGTGGGTGTCGGCGACCGTGATCGACTGGCTGGACGCGTCGCCGAGCACCGACTTGACGCCGCTGACCTTCCGCAGCCGGTCCCTCTCCGAGGCGGGCAGCGTCCGGATCCTGCCCTGCCGTACGTCGCTGTCGCCGGCACCCTTCGGGCTGACGGTGACGTCGGACGCGGTGGCCGCGAAGAGCTTGTCGAAGGTGGCGTTGGTCGTGTCGGTGAAGACGAGCGTGCCGGACACGAACGCCACCGACAGCAGGACGGCGATGGCGGACAGGGCCATCCGCCCCTTGTGCGCGACGAAGTTGCGCAGTGAGGTCTTGAGGACGGTCATGACACCCGCCCGCGCGCGTCGAAATGCTTCATGCGCTCAAGGACCAGATCGGCGGTCGGGTCGTGCATCTCGTCCACGATCCGGCCGTCGGCCAGGTAGAGCACCCGGTTGGCGTAGGAGGCGGCGACCGGGTCATGGGTGACCATCACGATGGTCTGGCCCAGCTCGTCCACCGAGCGCCGCAGGAAGCCCAGCACCTCGGCACCGGCCCGCGAGTCCAGGTTGCCGGTCGGCTCGTCACCGAAGATGATCTCGGGGCGGGCGACGAGGGCGCGCGCGACGGCGACCCGCTGCTGCTGACCGCCCGAGAGCTGGTTCGGCCGGTGCTTGAGGCGGTCGGCCAGACCGACGGTCTCCACCACCCGGTCCAGCCAGGCGCGCTCGGGCTTACGGCCCGCGATGTCCATCGGCAGCGTGATGTTCTCGACCGCGCTGAGCGTCGGCAGCAGATTGAACGCCTGGAAGATGAAGCCGATGCGGTCCCGGCGCAGCTTGGTCAGCTTCTTGTCCTTGAGGCCGGTGACCTCGGTCTCGTCGATGAAGATCTGCCCCGAGGAGACGGTGTCCAGACCGGCGAGGCAGTGCATCAGCGTCGACTTGCCGGAGCCGGACGGGCCCATGATCGCGGTGAACTGCCCGCGGGCGATGTCCACGTCCACATGGTCGAGCGCGACGACCCGGGTCTCGCCCGAGCCGTACGCCTTGACGACCTGTCGTGCACGGGCGGCAACAGCCGTATGTCCTCCGCTGCCCCCGGTCCTGGGAATCGATACGGCCGTTGTCACGGTGACTCTCCTCATGGTGATGGATGAGCGATGTCGGTTCCCGATCGCACGTCTCAGCCTGCCGGGATCCGGGAACCCCCGCGATGGGGTATGACTCCCTCTTCGCGGTGGGGCTAGCCCCACCCCCTCGGTCGCGCTGCCCGTAGCAACACTATGGAGCCGGGGCGGCCGGCTCCTCCTCCGCCGGGACGAACCACGAGTAGGAGGAAAGGGTGGACGTCCCCTAGGGGTGTAAGCCTTCAGGTGGAGCCGGGCTCGGGGTCGATCGTGCACCCTTCCGCAGCGTCAGGCTCAAGTCGCCGGGCTGGGCGGCCCTGATGCGTCCTTCCCCTGCCCTGAGCCGGCATGGAATGGTGGGTCGTACAAGGATTCGGGCGAGAGCCGGTGCGGACCGGCGGAGGGAGAGCGCCACGGTGGGCGGCACCGCACGGCCTACGGACGCGGACCCCGTACCCCCCGCACCCGAGGCAGACCTCTCACCGCCAACCCCCCGCGACCGCCGTCCCGTCGCCGCCGCCCTGATGCTCGGCATGGCGCTGGCCGCCCTCGACGCGACCATCATCTCGACCGCCGTTCCGCAGATCGTCGGCGATCTCGGCGGCTTCTCCGTCTTCTCCTGGCTCTTCTCCGGCTATCTGCTCGCCGTCACGGTCACACTGCCGGTGTACGGAAAGCTCTCCGACACCTTCGGCCGCAAACCCGTCCTCCTCGCCGGCATCGTGGTCTTCCTCGTCGGCTCGCTGCTGTGCGCCGGCGCGTGGAACATGGCCTCGCTCATCGCCTTCCGCATCGTCCAGGGGCTGGGCGGCGGGGCGCTCCAGGGCACGATCCAGGTGATCGCCGCCGATCTCTATCCGCTCAAGGAGCGCCCCAAGATCCAGGCCAGGCTCTCCTCGGTCTGGGCGCTGTCCTCCGTGGCCGGCCCGGCGATCGGCGGGGTGCTCGCCGGCTACGCCGACTGGCGCTGGATCTTCCTGATCAATCTGCCGGTCGGGGCGCTGGCGCTGACGCTGATCGTCCGTCATCTGCGGGAACCGGTGCGGCGCCACGAGAGCCGGCCCCGGATCGACTGGGCGGGCGCGCTCGCCGTCTTCGCGTGCGGCGGGCTGCTGCTGACCGCGCTGGTGCAGGGCGGGGTGGCCTGGGGCTGGCTGTCCCCGCCGTCGCTGGCGCTGCTCGCGGGCAGCGCGGTATGCGCCGCGGGAACCGTATGGATCGAACGGCGCGCCGCCGAACCGATCATTCCGGGCTGGGTGTGGCGCCGCCGTACGATCTCGGCGGTCAATCTCGCGCTCGGCGCGCTCGGACTGCTGATGATCGCCCCGACCGTCTTTCTGCCCACCTACGCCCAGTCGGTGCTGGGGCTCGGACCGATAGCGGCCGGATTCGTGCTCTCCATGATGACGCTCAGCTGGCCGATCTCGGCCGCGCTCAGCAGCCAGGTGTACAACCGCATCGGCTTCCGGCGCTGCGCGATCATCGGCATCGGGGCCGCCGCGCTGATCCTCGCCGCCTTCCCGTTCCTCCCCTACCCCGGCGCCGCCTGGCAGCCCGCGCTGATCATGCTGCTGCTCGGGGCGGCCCTCGGCCTCTTCCAACTGCCCCTGATCATCGGAGTGCAGTCGTCCGTCGGCTGGGCCGAGCGCGGCACCGCGACCGCCTCGATCCTCTTCTGCCGTCTGGTCGGGCAGTGCGTAGGCGCGGCGCTCTTCGGCGCCGTCGCCAACGCGACCCTGGCCTCCCGGCTCGCCGACGCCCCGCCCGGCATCCGGACAGGGCTGCCCGACGACCTCGACACGGTCTCGCACGCCCTGGAACACCCCGGCGCCCTCACCGACCAGGCCGCCGACTATCTGCGACGGGCCGTGGACACCGCCGTCGACCATGTCTATATGGGCTCGGCGGCGGCCGCGGTGCTGGCGCTGCTGGTCCTGCTGCTCCTCGCCCCGCGCCGCTTCCCCGCACCTCCCGAACCGGAGCCCGCCGACGCCGAAACCTGACGGCAGGACCGGCGGTCAGGCCTCGGGGCGCGGCGCGGCCCCGGCGTCCTCCGCGACCGGCTTGCCGGTCAGCGCCGCCAGACTGCCGCGGACATGCTCCAGATGCGCCTTGAGCTCCTCACGCCGCTCGACATGCTCGCGCAGCGTACGCTCCGTCTCCCGCGCCAGGCGCTCCTCCCGGGCCCGCGCCTGTGCGATGATCTCCGCCGCCTGCGCCTGCGCGTCCTCCTGGCGCAGCCGCGCGGCCTGTTCGGCCATCGCGTACTGGCGCTTGGCGTCGGCGAGTTTGGCCTGCGTGTACTCCTCGAGCTGGGCGATCCGGGCGGTCATCGCGGTCTCGCGCCCGGCCAGTTCATGGCCGGCCGCCTCCCACCGATCCGCATGCTCCCGCTCCTGTTCGGCGAGGACCGCGGCGGTGCGCTGCCGCATCTCTTTGAGCGCCTCCAGCGCCTCGGTCCGCCACTCCTTGGCGTCCTGGCGTGAGGCGGCGCGCAACTCGTCCACCTCCGCCTGGGCCGACTCCAGGACGGAGCGCGCGGCCGCCTCGGCGGCCTCGCGCACCCGCTCGGCCTCGTCCCGGGCGGCGTCCCGGACCGTACGGGCCTCGGCCTGCGCGACCTCCCACTGCTCCTGCGCCGACGCCTCGGCCGCCGCCCGCAGACACCCGACCTCCTCCTCGGCCGCCATGAGGATCAGCTGGGCGCGATCGCCCAGCGATTCATACGTCTGGGGGGCCAACTGGGCGATCACCTCGCGCAGCCGCTCCGCCTCGGCGGCCAGTTCATTGGCGAGAACGGTCAGCCGCGCGGCACGCTCCCACGCCGCGTCGCGCGCCTCGGACAGCTCCGCCGCATAGCGGTCGACCTGCGCGGGACGATAGCCGCGGCCCCGTCCGCCGATGGTGAAGCCCTGACGTGACACCGATGCGCCCATCCTTGGAACCCCTTTAGTCCGGCATGCAACGCGCTCCGGCGCACATCTTCATGGATGGCGTCACATCACCCATAACGCGACACTCCGTCCATATTTCCCGTCAGGGTCGCCGGGGCCGCACTCGTTGATGCCCCGTGCGGTGTCCTCTGCCGGAATCCGGTGACAACAACGACGAGGCGCCCGCCCCCGTCACGGGGGTCGGGCGCCTCGATCGGTGCGCGAGCGGTGCGAGCTACGTCAGAGCGGGCCGTTCAGAGCGGGCCTTTCAGAGCAGGCCCTTCAGAGCAGGCCGTCCCACATCTGCTCCAGCAGCACCGCCCACCAGTTGTCCGGGGCGGCCAACGCCGCCGGGTCCAGGGCGGCGAGCTGCCCCTGGAAGTCGACCGTCCAGCGGGCCGCCTGATCCGGCGTCAGCCCGTAGCGCAGCCGCCACATCCGGCCCAGCAGCGCCATGCACCGTACGAACTCCGGCAGTCCGGTGTTGACGAACTGCGCAGGCGCCGGCGGAGCGCCCGGCACCGCCTCCAGCGGTACCGCCACGATGTGCGCCGTGCCGTACTGCACACACAGCTGACGGCCGAAGTCATTGCCCATGACGAGGTACGAACCCGCGTCCGGCGCGGACTGCACGCCCCGCTCCGCCGCCAGCTCGGCCAGCGTCGGCACCGGACGGCCCGGCTGGGCCTGGGCCCAGAAGAACGGCCCGAAGTCCACCGGCAGCCCCGCCCAGACCAGCGTCTGCGCGACCACGTCCGGCACGCCCATCCGCGACACCGCGCGCTGGTCGAAGCGGAGGATGCCCTGCGGTCCGAACGCCTGGCCCAGCTCCTGCGCCAGTCCCTCCGGCGGGACGGGCGGGATCGGCTGCACCTGGCTGGGGTGCGGCAGCGGCACCCGGTTCGGCGCCGGACGCGCCGGGCCGTCCGCCACCTGATGCAGCTCACCCTGATGCTCAAGGAGATGACGTACGCCCTGCCGGCGGGTGGCGTGATCGCGCCCGTACGGAGCCGTATGGCTGATCCGCACCTGCGGCCAGGTCTCCCGGATCATCCGCGCGCAATAACCGCCCGGCAGATCGCAGGACTCCAGCTCGGTGTGGAGCTCCAGCACCTGCTGCGGCGGCACGTTCATCGAGCGCAGCTCATGCAGGATCTGCCACTCGGGGTGCGGCGTGCCGGGCGCGGAACGGCGGATGAGCTGCTGCTCGGAGCCGTCCTGCGCACGGTAGCGGAGGACCGCCATATAGCCGGGCCCAACGGTCGGCTGACCGGGGGGCGGAGGCGGATACGCGTACCCGGGCGGCGGCGCCATACCTGGCCCGGCGGCGCCGGGCGGCGGCGCCATGCCCGGGGCGGGCGCGCCGCCGGGCGGGGCCATGCCGGGCGGGGCCATGCCGGGCGGGGCCATGCCGGGCGGAGGCATACCGGGGACGCCGGGACCGCCCGGGGCGCCCGGACCGCCGGCCAGCATCGTCGCGGCGGCGTGCACACCGCCCGGACCGGGCGGGGGCGGCGGGGTCTGCGGACCACCCGTACCGGGGACACCGGGAGGGCCGGGCGGCTGCGGGCCGTTCGGGGCAGCCTGGCCGGGAACGCCCGGAGCACCGGGCGGCGGCGGGAAGCCGGGGGCGCCCTGGCCGGCCCCGGGCGGGGTGCCCGGACCACCGGCGAGCATCGTCGCGGCGGCATGGACACCGCCACCGGGCGCACCGGGCACGTTCGGCGGCGGCTGCTGGCCGCCGGGGGCACCGGGCGGCTGCGGACCGGACGGCGGGGTGTGGCCAGGAGCGCCGGGACCGCCCGGGGCGCCCGGACCGCCGGCCAGCATCGTCGCGGCGGCGTGCACACCGCCACCGGGCGTACCGGGGGCGCCGGGCGCGCCCGGGGCGTTCGGCGTCGGCGGGGTGTGCGGACCGCCGCCGGGTACGCCCGGGGCGCCGCCGAGGCTCTCGGGGTCGAGCTGCGAGACCAGTTGCGTCGGTACGTACCCGCCGGCCGGAGCGCCCGGGGCGCCCGGCCCCGACGGCGGAGGCGGCGGGGCCGGGGTATGCGATCCCGCGCCCGGCCGGGCGCCGGGCGTGCCCGGGGCGCCGGGCGGCGGCGGGAGCGTCGGACCGCCGGGCGCCGCCTTACGGGTGGCGGCGTCCGCGATATCGCCCGCGCCAAGAGCACCGCCGGGAGCGGCACCCGGCGGCGGGGCCGCGGCGGGGCCGCCCGACGGCCCCGGGAGGTCGAAGGACGGGGCGATGGCCGTGGGCGGCAGCACGCTGCCCGCGGACATCAACTTGGTCTTGGCATCGGGCCGCGCGCCCGGCACCGGGGTGTCCTCGTCGTCGGAGCCCGCCAGCGGCGGGGCGAAAACGGTGGCGGGCGGCGCGACCGAGCGGTCGTCGCCGTCGTCGCCCCCGACGTTGGTGTCGGCCCCGGCCCATGGCGTGCCACCGCTGGGCGTGGCCGGCGGTGCCGGGCGCTCGGCGGAGTCGCCCGGGGCGGGCGGGGCCCACGGGCTGCCGCCCCCGGGCACAGGCGGCGGCGCAGCGTTCCGCCACCCCTGATCCGCGGCCGGAGCGGCCGAACCACCCGGAGCGGGAGCGGCCGGAACACCCGGCGCCGGCGGAGCAGGTGGCGCGTCCTGCGGTTCGTCGTCCGCGGCGCCGCGCGCGCCACGCGCCGCGGCGTCCGACGGCCAGTCGTCCTCGACCACGGCCCCGCGGGACGACAGACCGGATCCGGCGCCCCCGGACGCGTACGAGCCGGGCGCGGAGCCCGCACCCGCGCCCGGGGCGCCGCTCGACGGCCAGTCGTCGACGGGCGCGGCAGGAGCCGCATCCGCGACGCCGCCCGACGGCCAGTCGTCCGCGGACGCGACAAGTGCCGGATCCGCGGCGGCGGGAGCGTCAGGGGCCGGTTCCCCGGCGGGCGGTGCGTCGGAGGGGCCCTCGTCCGACCGCTGCTCGGGGAGGTCCAGCCGCTGGTCCGGGAGGCTCATCGCGTCCGCCGCCTCCTGCAGCCACTCCGGCGGAGTCAGCAGGAAGGACGTCACGTTCAGATCGATGCGCTGCTGGCGCCCGCCGGTGCTCTCCTCGACGCCCTCGTCGATCGCGCCGTACCGCTCCTCGTACCGGCGGATCACCTCGCCCACCGGCAGCGCCGGCCACAGCGTGGTGTCCCCGCTGTCGCGGGCGATGACCAGCCGCGCGCCCTCGGACCGCGCGTCCGGGACCGGTCCGTCCGGGCGGTCCTCGGCCCAGACCACAAAGCCGAGTTCGAACTCCCGGACCCGCACCTCGCGCTGCTGATAGGCGGGCACATCGCCGTTGATCCAGAGTTCCGCGCGCTCCTGCGCCTGTGCGAAGGTCACCATCGCGCTCACCCCTCCACCGGGACAGCGTGAGCGAATCCGCCGTCCACCATCAGGTTCGCCACGGTCTCCAGCTCCGGCGGATTGCCGGCCAGCCGCAGCAGAAAGGCGTCGAAGTCCTCACCGCACGGCCGCGTCAGCCGCTCCACCCGCTCCTGGACCGTCCAGCCGTCGCGGTCCCGCGCGTCGTCGTACGCGCAGAACCACACCGAACCGATCGCGTCCCCCTTCACCTTGACCGCGATCACGCCGCCCTGGACGAAGCCGACGCCCAGATAGTCCTTGGTGAAGTGGTCCCGCAGACACTTGTTGACATACACGAGGTCATTGACCGCCGCCTCGTCGCGCACCGTGAAGAAGGGCTGGTCGATCAGCAGCCCCAGCTCCGGGTCGAGCGCCGCCCCGACCGGTGCGCAGCCGCCCGCCGCCTTGAGGAAGGCGCGGTAGGACTCGGGCAGCCGGTAGCCGAGGTCCTCCTCGGCCCCCAGCACCTGCTCCTCGGTGACCGCCAGGCCCCGGACCGGCAGCCCGAAGTGGACCGGCCGGGTCTCCTGCAGCGGGCGGGTGCCGCGCTTGTCCTGGTCGACGAGGGTGGTGGCGAGCCCGCCGTGGTGCCGCAGCAGCGCCTTGACCTCGGCCGGGATCAGCTCCATACGGCGGGTGCCGGCGACGTGGTGCCAGGCCCAGCCGTGCGGGGTGGCCACCGACGACGAGTCGTTCCACAGCTCGTGACCGGAGGCGTACAGCGCCGCGTTCGCCGAGACGAAGTCGGTCAGCCGCAGCTCGTCGATGCCGAACCCCTCCGGGGGCTCGGCGATTTCGGCGGCCGCGCGGGCATACGGCGAGAAGTCCGGAAAGCCGTTTTCGTCCATCCGGACGCCCTTGGGGTGGCGAGCGGCCCGGACCGGGTCCGGGAAGTGCACGACCTGCCCGGCGTAGGCCGTATTCGGTGGCGCGGCGTGCTGCCCGAGCCGACCTGTCGTCATGGCGGTTGCCCCCTGCTGATGCTGGCTACTGCGCACAGCCTATGCGGTGGCGCAACCGGCGGACCCGGTCGGCCACCCCCGCCGCGGAACGCCCCCCATCCCGCCGCGGTAGTTCAGCCCCGGACTACCGCAGCGGCCACCGCATTTGGCAGTCTGATCATCGCAACCGGGGGATTGCACAGGGAGGGATCCACCACATGCACATCACGCAGAGCAACGGGAGCGGCGACGGCGCCACCCCCGCGGCGAGCGACCCCCGGCTGAGATGGAGCAGCGTCGACCCCGACGCCGGCCCGCCTTCGCTCCGCCACCGCCGCGACGGCATCCTGCCCGCCGTCGCGGCCGCGCTGTCCGTCCGCGGCACGACGCTGACCTGCACCGGAGGCAAGGCCGACCAGCCGCCCGCACTCCATCCACTGGTCCAGGACTTCCTCGACGCGCTCGCCAGCGGCCAGCGGGAACGATTCACCGGCCGCTGCCCCGAGGCGATCCTCCTCTCCCGCCATCTGTCCAACGCCGAGGCCGGCCGCTCCAAGCGCGCCGCCCGCAAACCGCTCACCCAGGGTGAGGCCCGCCGCTCCCTCAAGCAGGCGAAGCTCACCACCCGCCGGATCCGGGAGGCGGGCGACCCGCGGCACGGCAGCTACGCCCCGCCGTGCCTGTCCTGCGCCGCGCTGCTGGCCCACTTCGGCGTACGGGTGGTGGGTGAGGCCGAGTGAAACAGGCACGACAGACAGGACAGGCCCGACAGGTGACCGACCGCATGGACGTCACCCGCTTCCCCATCGCCGTCGACGCCGCGCTGCGCGAAGCCGGCTGGCAGCCCGGCCGCTGGGACATCCAGCGCGCCGAGGTCTGGGCGGACACCCTGCGCGCCCACACCTCACCCGCCGGCCACCGGCACGCGGTCTTCCCGGCGGCCGTCGAGGCATGGGCGGAGTTCGGCGGCCTGCACATCCAGCCGCCCGGAGCGGGCCGGGAAATCGCCCCGACCCCCTTCCGCATCGACCCGCTGCACGGCCTCCACCTGGCCCGCACCCTCGGCGACCTGGGGCGGTCGCTGGAGACGGAGGTCTGCCCGCTGGGCGAAGAGGCGGACGGCCAGGCGCTGCTGACGATCGACGCGGAGGGGCGGGTGTACAGCCTCGACCACACCGGGGACTGGTACCTGGGCGCGACCGTGGACGCGGCGCTGGCGACACTGGTCACCGGCGCGCTCCCGGCACGGCTGACCCGGGCGTAGCGGGGCACAGCGGGGGCGGAGCCCCGGCGGGGACCGAGAGCCGGGGCCGAGCGCTACGCGCTCTTCGCTCGCTGCACGTCCTCGCTGCGCACCGGCTCGGCGCGCTCGACGGCCGTTCGGTCCGTACGGTCCGTCCCGTCCGTTCGGTCCGTACGTTCCGTACGTTCCGTTCGATCCGTTCGATCCGGTATGACGGCCGAGACGCGGAAGCCGCCCGCTTCCGTCGCCCCCGAGACAAAGCCTCCACCGAGCGTCGAGACCCGCTCCCGCATGCCGATCAGCCCGTTCCCGCCGCTCGGCAGGCCCACGTCGGCCGCACCCCGCTCCGAGGGGCCGTTCTCCACCAGGACCGCGATCTCGGCGGTGCGGTGGGCGACCCGTACGCGCGTACTCGCTCCCGGGGCGTGCTTGTGGACGTTGGTCAGCGCCTCCTGGACCACCCGGTACGCGGTCTGCTCCACCCGGGGCGCGTACCGCCGCGCCTCGCCCTCCACCGACAGCTCCACGACCATCCCGGCCGCCCGGGACTGCCCGACCAGCGCCTCCAGCTCCGCCAGACACGGCCCGCCCAGGACCTCCTCGTCCCGCGCGGCCGCCCCCGCGGCCTGGGCCGCGGCCGTCGCGGCCACCGCGACGGCCGCCAGCGGCACCGGCGTCCCCTCAGCGGCGGCAGCGGCGGCGGAAGAGGCCGCCGAAGAGGCCACGCCCCGCTTGCCGTCCTCGGACCGCAGCACCCCCAGCATCTGCCGCAGCTCGGTCAGCGCCTGCCGCCCCATGTCCCCCACCAGCGCCGCGTTCTTCGACGCCTTCTCCGGGTCCTTGAGCGCCACCGCCTGGAGGGCCGCCGCGTGCACCACCATCAGGCTCACCCGGTGCGCCACCACGTCGTGCATCTCCCGCGCGATCCGGGTGCGCTCCTCGTTACGGGCCCACTCGGCCCGCTCCTCCGCCCGCTCCGCGAGCAGCGACAGCTCCCGCTCCAGCCCGTCGGCCCGCTCCCGCAGGCTCTCCACGAGCCGCCGCCGGGCCCGGACGTACAGCCCGAACAGCACGGGCGGGGCGATCAGCGCCAGGGTGATCACCAGCGAGAAGAGCGGGGCCTCCCACAGGGACGTGCCCCAGCCGCTCTGGTGGTGGTCCTGCCGGAAGCGGATCAACGTGACGAGGAAGGTCCCGGCGCCGGACATCCCGGCCAGCACCGCCGGGATCCGGCGCGGCACCTCGGACGCGGTGAGGGTGTAGAGCCCGACGACGCTGAGCAGCAGCCCCATCTCGGCGGGGGTGACGGCGATGGATATCAGCACGACCGCGATCGCCCAGCGCCGCCGCAGCACCAGCGTCGCGCCGACGAGCAGCCCGAGCGCGATCCCCAGCCCCACCGGAATCCGGGCGTCGTGCGCGAACCCGACGCCCTCCACCGCGCACTCGACCGCCGACGCGACGCCGAGCGTCACATCGAGCACCATGCTCCGCCGCCGTGCCCACCACCACGGCCCAGCGGGCGCGCCCCGCGCGCCCGCCGCCTCGACTGCCCCCGTCGCACTCATAGCGACCAGACTACGGCCGGGCGCCAGCGCTTTTCCGGGGACACGGCGGCACACAAGGGACTCGAACAGAGGGCAAAGTCACGCCTTTCCCTCGAACGACCGAATCGCCCACGTTTTCGACACCCGCGTCCGCATAGCGAACAACCCTGTGGCCATGAGCGAACCACGACGCCGCGACGGCGACAGCGTGGGCGGCCTGCGGGACGGGTCGCGAGATGACGGACCGGGAGCCGTTCCTGATCGGCGTGGGGCTCTACTGGTCCGAAGGCACGAAGAGCAAGCCTCACCGCCGCAGCGAAACGGTCACGTTCCGTTCGGAAGAACGTCGGCGAGCGCTACAGGGGATGTCTTGTGGTCCGCGTCCTCAAAGGTGCCGACCTGTACCGTCGCATTGAAGGCTGGTGGTACGGCATAGTGGTGGGGGCCAAGACAACGATCTAGACGATTGTCCGATTTGGCGGCATTTGCTATCCCCTGTGGTGTAATGGGCAACACGTGGCACTTTGAATGCTTTGTTCCAGGTTCGAGTCCTGGCAGGGGAGCCTAGCGTTCGGGTCCTGACCCCCTCCGCCAGGACCCTCCATCCTTTCCGCCCGGAAACCTCTCGGTATCCTGCGGGTGTCCACCCCCGAAGCCGAAGGGCACACCCGTGAGCGCCAACCGCCCGGCAGCCGTCGTCATCCTCGCAGCGGGTGAGGGCACCCGCATGAAGTCGGCGACCCCCAAGGTGCTGCACGCCATCTGCGGCCGTTCCCTCGTCGGGCATGTCGTCGCCGCCTCCCGCGAGCTCTCCCCCGAGCATCTCGTGGTCGTCGTCGGCCATGCCCGGGAGCAGGTCTCCGCGCATCTGGCCGAGATCGACGCCGAGGCCCGCACCGCCGTCCAGCATGAGCAGAACGGCACCGGGCACGCCGTCCGGATGGGCCTGGAAGAGCTCTCCGACAGCGGCGTCGCCCTCGACGGCACCGTGATCGTCGTCTGTGGTGACACGCCGCTGCTGACCGGCGAGACGCTGCGGCAGCTCGCGGCCGTCCATGACGCCGACGGCAATGCCGTGACCGTGCTGACCGCCGAGGTGCCCGACGCGACCGGCTACGGCCGGATCGTGCGGGACGCGGCGACCGGTGCCGTCACCGCGATCGTCGAGCACAAGGACGCGACCGACGCCCAGCGGGCGATCCGCGAGATCAACTCCGGGGTCTTCGCCTTCGACGCGCAGCTGCTCACCGACGCGCTGGGCAAGGTGCGGACCGACAACAGCCAGGGTGAGGAATACCTCACCGATGTGCTCGGCATTCTGCGCGAGGCCGGTCACCGCGTCGGTGCGTCCATCGCGGCCGACCACCGCGAGATCGTCGGCATCAACAACCGCGTGCAGCTCTCCGAGGCCCGCCGGCTGCTCAACGACCGGCTGCTGGAGCGCGCCATGCTCAGCGGGGTGACCGTCATCGACCCGGCCACCACCTGGATCGATGTGACGGCCACCTTCGAGCCGGACAGCGTGGTCCACCCCGGCACCCAGCTGCTGGGCGCCACTCATCTGGCCGCGCACGCCGAGGTCGGCCCGAACTCCCGGCTGACCGACACCACGGTGGGCCAGGGCGCGGTCGCGAGCTTCACCGTCGCCGAGGGTGCCTCGATCGGCGCCGGCGCGAGCGTCGGGCCGTACGCGTATCTGCGCCCCGGCACCCGGCTCGGCACCAAGGCCAAGGCCGGGACGTATGTGGAGATGAAGAACGCCTCGATCGGCGAGGGCACCAAGGTGCCGCATCTGTCCTATGTGGGCGACGCGACGATCGGCGAGTACACCAACATCGGCGCCGCGAGTGTCTTCGTGAACTACGACGGCGTGAACAAGCACCACACCACCATCGGCAGCCACTGCCGGACCGGAGCCGACAACATGCTTGTGGCTCCCGTCACGATCGGGGACGGCGCCTACACCGCCGCCGGCTCGGTCATCACCAAGGATGTGCCCCCCGGCTCCCTCGCCGTCGCTCGCGGACAGCAGCGGAATATCGAGGGTTGGGTGGACCGCAAGCGCCCCGGAAGCGCCGCGGCGCGGGCCGCCGAGGCCGCTCGTCGGGAGGACGAGGGCCAGCAGTGACATGTGCACGGTACGCCGTGCGGGGGCGTAACGTGATAAGCGCACCAAAGTGACATCCAAGGAGATTTGCTGTGACCGGGATCAAGACGACCGGCGAGAAGAAACTGATGCTCTTTTCCGGCCGCGCCCACCCCGAGCTGGCCGAGGAGGTCGCCCACGAGTTGGGCGTCAGCTTGGTCCCGACCAAGGCATTCGACTTCGCCAACGGCGAGATCTACGTCCGCTTCCAGGAGTCCGCGCGCGGTGCCGACTGCTTCCTGATCCAGAGCCACACGGCTCCGATCAATAAGTGGATCATGGAGCAGCTCATCATGCTCGATGCGCTGAAGCGGGCCTCCGCGCGCTCCATCACGGTGATCGTGCCCTTCTACGGCTACGCCCGCCAGGACAAGAAGCACCGCGGCCGTGAGCCGATCTCGGCCCGGCTGATCGCCGATGTGTTCAAGACCGCGGGCGCCGACCGCATCCTCACGGTCGATCTGCACACCGACCAGATCCAGGGCTTCTTCGACGGCCCGGTCGATCACCTCTTCGCGCTGCCGCTCCTCGCGGACTACGTGGGCGCCAAGGTCGACCGCGCCAAGCTCACCGTGGTCTCGCCGGACGCCGGCCGGGTGCGGGTCGCCGACCGCTGGTGCGACCGGCTCGGCGCGCCGCTGGCCATCGTGCACAAGCGGCGTGACCCGGATGTGGCCAACCGGGTCACCGTCCACGAGGTGGTCGGCGATGTCCGGGGCCGGGTGTGTGTGCTGGTCGACGACATGATCGACACCGGTGGCACCATCTGCGCCGCGGCGGACGCGCTGTTCGCCAACGGGGCGGAGGATGTGATCGTGACGGCCACCCACGGTGTGCTGTCCGGTCCGGCCGCCGACCGGCTGAAGAACTCCAAGGTCAGCGAGTTCGTCTTCACCAACACCCTGCCGACCCCGGGCGAGGTCGAGCTGGACAAGGTCACCGTGCTGTCGATGGCGCCCACCATCGCCCGCGCCGTCCAGGAGGTCTTCGAGGACGGCTCCGTGACCAGCCTCTTCGAGGAGCAGGTCTGATGGGCTTAGCCCCTGACCGCCGCAGCTGAGGCCACTCCCGTCAGGGGGTGGCCTCAGCCATTGGTAGACTTGGGGGGTTGCTCGGCGAGGGAGGCTGTGTTTCACACGGCTGTCCGTTATCGACGCGCTCTTCGTAGCAGGTCTGTCGTGGGCCGGGTGACGCCCACACACCGCACATGAACTACGAGGAGTGCCCCATGGCCGAGGTCAAGATCCCCGCACAGCCCCGCACCGAGTTCGGCAAGGGTGCCGCCCGCCGCACCCGGGCCGCGGGCCGCGTCCCCGGCGTTGTCTACGGTCACGGCGTCGACCCGCTGCATGTCACCCTTCCGGGCCACGCCCTGCTGATGGCGCTCAAGACCTCGAACGTCCTGATCCGTCTGGACGTCGAGGGCGGCAAGGACGAGCTGGTCATCCCCAAGGCCGTGCAGCGCCACCCCATCAAGATCGGTGTCATCGAGCACATCGACCTGCTGCTGGTGCGGAGGGGCGAGAAGGTCACCGTCGAGATCCCGATCCAGACCGAGGGCGAGCTGGCCCCCGGCGGCAACCTGCTTGAGCACGTGCTGAACGCGCTGCCGGTCGAGGCCGAGGCGACCCACATCCCGGAGTCGGTCACCGTCTCCATCGACGGTCTGGACGCCGGTCACTCCATCCTCGCCAAGGACATCACCCTCCCGGCCGGCACCACCCTGGCCGTCGAGGAGGACGCGGTCGTCCTCCAGGTCGTCGCGGCGCAGGCCGAGGCTCCGGCCGAGGAGGCCGCCGAGGGCGTGGCCGAGGGCGCCGAGGCGTAAGCTCCGGCTCGCCTTTCCTCTTCTCCGGCCGCCGTCCCGCCCCTGTCGCCGTTCCCGGCCAGGCGGTGGGGCGGCGGCCGTCCTCAAGGAGATACGCAGATGACGGACGACGCGAGCCCCTGGCTCGTCGTGGGCCTCGGCAACCCCGGAGCCGAGTACGCCGCCAACCGCCACAACGTCGGCTTCATGGTGGCCGATCTGCTGGCCGAGCGCATGGGTGCCCGTTTCAAGGCGCACAAGGCCCGCGCCCAGGTCGTCGAGGGGCGTATCGGCCCGCCCGGTCCGGCGAGCCGCCGGGTCATCGTCGCCAAGCCGATGTCCTTCATGAACCTCTCGGGCGGACCGACCACCGCGCTGCGTGACTTCTACAAGGTGCCGGTCGATCATGTCGTGGCGATCCACGACGAATTGGACATCGACTACGGCATGCTGCGGCTGAAGTTCGGCGGTGGTGACAATGGCCACAACGGCCTGAAGTCGATCACCAAGTCGCTGGGCGCGGACTACCTCCGGGTGCGCTTCGGGATCGGGCGTCCGCCCGGCCGGATGGATGTCGCGGCGTTCGTGCTGAAGGACTTCTCCGCCGCGGAGCGCAGGGAGTTGGACTATTTCGTGGACCGCGCGGCGGACGCCGTCGAGACGTTGCTCATCGACGGACTCGAGCGCGCCCAGGGCACGTACAACTCCTGAAAAGCGGCCTTCGCCCGTTTGTTCGGCCGGAGGTTGACCCGGGACCCGGCGATGGCCAGGATCGCCGCCATGGCTTCCCCCGGCACCACCAAGCGCAGCCGTACGCGACGGGCGAGCGAGAGCGCGTTCGGGCTTCTGCTGCTCGCGAAGAACGTGACGATGGCGCTTGTGGCGCTGCTCATTCTGGTCGCCGGGGTGTGGTCCTCCTGGGCCGACGCCAAGCCGGCGATGCTCACCAAGGGGCTTGAGCGCGGCACGGTCACGGTGGCCGGCTGCGGCAACGACTGGTGCACCGGCTCCTTCGCCCCCGCCCGGGCCGGCGGCGATTCCCACCGCCGGGTACGGGTCGACGAGACGGTCACCGACGGGGTGGGCGACCGGGTGCCGGTGGTCGTCAAACCCGGTACGGACGAGGTCGTCCGCACCGGCGCGGGGGGCGTCCTCCACGCCTGGGTGCCCTTCGGCGGCGCGCTGCTGCTGGGCGCGCTGGTCGTCGCCGGCGGCCTCGGCATGCGCCGCACGGCCTGGGCACTGGGCTTCCTGGGCGCGGCCCTCCTGGGCGCCACGTTCGCGACCTTGACGGTGTAACGCGGCGCCCCCGCGTGCGGGCTTGCGCATCGTCCGCGCTCCCCCGCCGCGTCACGACCGATCGGATGGCCCCGGCCGGTCAGGCACCGCCGGACCGCACCACACGGGCCCTCGCCACCGCGGCGGCAGGACGCCCCGCATCCCCGGACGACCGGCCCGGGCCGGTTTCGGTACCGCTGGGCGGCTGTCGGCCGATCCGGGAACTACCCCGCCGCCGCGAACGGCCTCGGCAGCTGCACCCAGGGCCAGGAGCCGCAGCCCGCCCCCACCGCCGCAGGCGAATTCGGCGGCGGCAACACAGTTGCCCCAAGGCCAGGAGGCACCACCCGACACCCACACCGCAAACGGCTTCGGCAGCGGCGACGCAGTGGCCTCAGGGCCAGGAGCCGCGACCCGACCCTCCCACCGCCGCAGACGGTAACGGCAACGGCAACGCAGCGGCCCCCACAGCCGGGAGGCGAGCCAAGCCTCACCCCGCCGCTCCCGGCTCGGCAGCGGCGAAGCCTGCCGCCACCGGGGCCATCCCCAACCGCCGCAGGCGGACTCGGCAGCGGCGACGCAGCGGCCCCCAGGGCCAGGAGCCGCGACCCGACCCTCCCACCGCCGCAGACGGTAACGGCAACGGCGACGCAGCGGCCCCCACGGCCGGGAGGCGAGCCGAGCCTCACGCCGCCGCTCCCGGCTCGGCAGCGGCGAAGCCTGCTGCCACCGGGGTCATCCCAACCGCCGCAGGCGGACTCGGCAGCGGCGAAGCCTGCTGCCACCGGGGCCAGGAGATCCCCAACCGCCGCAGGCGGATTCGGCAGCGGCGAAGCCTGCTGCCCGGCGGGGCCGGGGGCGGAGCCCCCGGGTGCCACGCCACAGCAACGGGCGGCGGCCCGCTCCGCCAGGAGCGGGCCGCCGCCCGTTCGCGCCGATTCAGCCGGTGTTGCGCAGACCGGCGGCGACGCCGTTGACCGTGAGGAGCAGGGCGCGGGCGAGCAGGGGGTCCGGCTCTTCGCCGCGCTCGCGGGCGGTGCGCTGGCGGTGCAGCAGGCTGACCTGGAGGTAGGAGATCGGGTCGAGGTAGGCGTCCCGGACGTGGAAGGTCTGCCGCAGCACCGGGTTGGAGTCGAGGAGTTCCCGCTCGCCCGTGATGCGCAGCACTTCCCGCACGGTCAGCTCGTGCTCCGCCTGGATGACATCGAAGACGTGCTTCAGCTCGTCCGGCACCAGGGTGTCGACGTAGTGCCGGGCGATCCGCAGGTCCGTCTTGGCGAGGGTCATCTCGACGTTGGACAGGAAGTTGCGGAAGAAGTGCCAGTGCTGGTGCATCTCGTCGAGGACGCCGTCGAGCCCGGCCTCGCGCGCGGCCTTGAGGCCCGAGCCGACGCCGAACCATCCGGGGACGATCTGCCGCGACTGGGTCCAGCCGAAGACCCACGGGATGGCCCGCAGGCCGTCCAGGCCGGCGCCGGAGTCGGGCCGGCGCGACGGCCGGGAGCCCAGGTGGAGTTCGGCGAGCTGGTCCACCGGTGTGGAGGCGAAGAAGTAGGCGGGCAGGTCGGGGTCCTCGACCAGCGCGCGGTAGGCGCTGTGGGCGGCGTCGGAGACGGTGTCCATCGCCGAGTCCCAGCGGGCGAGCGCCTGGTCCGACTGGCGCGGGGCGGTGTGGAGGGCCGACGCCTGGAGGGTGGCCGCGACCGTCAGCTCCAGGTTCTCCCGGGCCAGCGACGGTACGAGGTACTTGTCGGAGATGACCTCGCCCTGCTCGGTCACCTTGATCTCGCCTTCGAGGGTGCCCCAGGGCTGGGCGAGGATCGCGTCGTGGGTGGGGCCGCCGCCGCGGCCGACGGTGCCGCCGCGGCCGTGGAAGAGGCGCAGCCGTACGCCGTGCCGGTGGGCGACGTCGCGCAGTAGCCGCTGGGCGCGGTGGATCTCCCACTGGGAGGTGGTGATGCCGCCGAACTTGGAGGAGTCGGAGTAGCCGAGCATGACCTCCTGGACGTCGCCGCGCAGGGCGACGAGCCGCCGGTAGGAGGGGTCGGCGAGCATCTCGTCGAGGAGCTGGTCGGCGATCTTGAGCTCTTCGGTGGTCTCCAGCAGCGGGACGATGCCGATCTTCGCCCAGCCGGCGTGCAGATCGATCAGGCCGGCTTCGCGGGCGAGGACGGCGGCGGCGAGGACGTCGTCCGAGCCCGCGCACATGGAGATGATGTAGGACTCGACGATCTCGGGGCCGAACCGCTCGAAGGATTCGCGGATGGTCTGGAAGACGCCGAGGGTCTTGGCGCCGGCGGCGTCCAGCGGCGCCGGGGACGGGGCGAGCGGGCGGCGGGAGCGCAGCTCCTTGGCGAGGAGCTTGCGGCGGTAGTCGCGCGGCATGTCGGCGTACCGCCAGGACTCCTCGCCGAGCCGGTCGAAGAGCTGGCCGAGCGCGTGGTGGTGGGCGTCGGCGTGTTCGCGTACGTCCATCGTGGCGAGCTGGAGGCCGAAGGCGGCGAGCGTGCGGATCGCGCGCTCCAGCCGGCCGTCGGCGATCAGCTGGCCGCGGTGGGCGCGCAGCGAGTCCTGGATGAGGTGGAGGTCGGCGAGCATCTCGGTGGTGCCGAGGTAGTCGCGGCCGGGCTGGTGCGGGGTGTCGGCGGCGAGCCGTTCGCGGGTGTTGACGAGCTTCTGCCGCATGCAGGTGGCCTTGAGCCGGTAGGGCTCCTCGGCGTTGAGCCGCTTGTAGCGGGGGCTGATCTCCGGCAGCAGCTCCAGGTCGCGCTGGAGGGAGGCGAGCAGTTCCTCGGAGGCGTCGGAGTTGCGGATGGAGCTGGAGAGGGCGGCGCGCAGATCGTCGATGATCTGCAGCGCGTCGGTGATGCCGTGCTCGTGCTGGAGGATCAGCACCTCTCGGGTCACCTCGGGGGTGACGTTGGGGTTGCCGTCGCGGTCGCCGCCGATCCAGGTGCCGAAGGTGAGGGGGCGGGTGGTGGCGGGCAGCTCGACGCCGACGCGCTCCAGCTCGGCGGTGAGGTCCTCGAGGACGTCGCCGACGGCGCCCGCGTGCAGCTCGTCGAGGTAGTAGATGGCGTTGCGGGCCTCGTCGGCGGGCTCGGGGCGGGCGACCCGCAGCTCGTCGGTCTGCCACAGCAGGTCGATGTTCTCGGCGAGCCGCAGATCGGCGCGGCGCGCCTCGCCGCCGACGGCGAGGGTGTCGAGCAGTTCGGCGATCCGGCGCAGCTTGTTGAGGACGGTGCGGCGGGCGGCCTCGGTGGGGTGCGCGGTGAAGACGGGGCGAACGTTGAGGTGCTGGACGGTCTGCCGCAGATGGTCGGGGTCGGCGTCCTTGAGCTGGTCGGCGGTGCGGGCGAGGATGCCGCCCTCGGCGTCGCGGCGGGCGCGCAGCTCTCGGCCGCGGTGCACCTGCTCGGTGACGTTCGCCAGATGGAAGTAGGTGGAGAACGCGCGTACGAGCTTGGCCGCGGTCTGTAGATCGGTGGAACCGAGCAGCTCGGCGGCGGCCTCGCCGTCACTGCGAGTGAGGGCGCGGACGCGCTCGACGAGGTCGAGGAGGTCGGGGCCCTCCTGCCGGACGAGGGTTTCGCCGAGAATGTCGCCCAGACGGCGGATATCGGCGCGCAGGGCGGCGTTGGTGTTGTCGGCACTGCTCACAGGTGCGGGCTCCTTGCAGTGAACGGGGTTCGAAGCAGGGGCGGAGCGCTTGCGCGACTTGCGCCGCCGGCCCCGGACCCGGTGCTTTCGGCCATGTGCGGACCGCGCTGTCCGACGCCACCCAGGATAGGCGGCACGAGCCTGGGCGAGACCAGAGCCCTATTGCCCCGCTTCCTGGCCCTGCCATACTTACGTCGCCGTAGGTTACGGATCCGTAGCCCAGCCCCGAGCCCCACGAGGGATCCCATGACTGCAAGCCCCGACGTGGTCCATGACGCGCCGCAGGCCCAGGAGCCCCCGCTTCCCTCCGCCACGCTCGGCGGGGACAGCAAGCGTTCCATCGAACAGATCACCCTCCTCCTGTTCATCACCCTCCCGTTCGTCGCGCTGGTCGCAGCCGTTCCCCTGGCCTGGGGCTGGGGCGTGAGCTGGCTGGATCTGGCGCTGATGGTGGCCATGTACTACATCGGCTGCCATGGCATCACCATCGGCTTCCACCGCTACTTCACCCATGGCTCGTTCAAGGCCAAGCGGCCGCTGCGGATCGCGCTGGCGATCGCCGGGTCGCTGGCGGTGGAGGGGCCGCTGGTCCGCTGGGTCGCCGACCACCGCAGGCACCACAAGTTCTCCGACGCGGAGGGTGACCCGCACTCTCCGTGGCGGTACGGCGACACAGTTCCGGCCCTGATGAAGGGGTTGTGGTGGGCCCATATCGGCTGGATGTTCGACGAGGAGCAGACGCCTCAGTACAAGTACGCACCGGACCTGATCAAGGACGACGCGATCCGTCGTGTCAGCCGGCAGTTCGTGACCTGGACGCTCGTCTCGCTGCTGCTGCCCGCGCTGATCGGCGGACTGGTGACCTGGTCCTGGCAGGGCGCGCTGACCGCCTTCTTCTGGGGGTCTCTCGTCCGGGTGGCGTTGTTGCACCATGTGACCTGGTCGATCAACTCGATCTGCCACGCGGTCGGCAAGCGTCCGTTCAAGTCGCGTGACCGGTCCGGCAATGTGTGGTGGCTCGCGGTGCTCTCGTGCGGCGAGTCCTGGCACAACCTGCACCACGCGGACCCGACCTGTGCGCGCCACGGGGTAATGAAGGGCCAGCTGGACTCCAGCGCCCGGATCATCCGCTGGTTCGAGAAGGCGGGCTGGGCGTATGACGTCCGGTGGCCGAACGAGGCCCGTATCGACTCCCGCCGTCAGACGGAATCCGCCAAAGCGGCATGATAGAGGGCGTGGCGACCGACAGTAATACCAGTGGTAACAAGGACCGGCCCGTCAGGGCCGTCCGGCCCTCCGGATCCGGGGCACGCCGGCCCCGCCGGGTCCGGATGACCGGCAAGGAGCGCCGGGAGCAGCTGCTGGACATCGGTCGCGCGCTCTTCGCCGAGCGCGGCTTCGAGGGCACCTCGGTGGAGGAGATCGCGGCGAAGGCCGGGGTCTCCAAGCCGGTGGTGTACGAGCACTTCGGCGGCAAGGAGGGGCTGTACGCGGTCGTGGTGGACCGTGAGATGCGGCGGATGCTGGACATGGTGACCACCTCCCTGACCGCCGGCCATCCGCGTGAGCTGTGCGAACAGGCCACGTTCGCCCTTCTGGACTACATCGAGGAGTACACGGACGGCTTCCGCATCCTCGTCCGTGACTCCCCCGTCGCCCAGTCGACGGGCACCTTCGCCTCGCTGATCAGCGATATCGCCACCCAGGTGGAGGACATCCTGGGGCTGGAGTTCAAGGCCCGCGGCTTCGACGCCAAGCTCGCCCCGCTCTACGCACAGGCCCTGGTCGGCATGGTCGCCCTGACCGGCCAGTGGTGGCTCGACGTCCGTAAGCCCAAGAAGGCCGAGGTCGCGGCCCATCTGGTCAATCTGGCCTGGCACGGCCTGGACGGTCTGGAGCCGAAGCCGCGGCTGATAGGCCACCGCAAGTCCTGAAGGCGCCGAGTCGTCCCTCCCCAGCTCACCGGCTGCCGGGCCGAGCCCGCGTACACCGTGGCGTACGCCTACACGCGGCTCGACGACCTCGGCCAGGGCACCCCCGCCAGAGGCCGGACCTCGCCCACGCGGCCCGCCGCCACCGCCTGCCTTCGCGCCTTCGTCCACGGCAGGGCACGGCTCCTGTACGAGAGCGGTCATCGTGAAGCACCTCCTCCATCAGGGTGGGCGCCGACGCCACTGCGGCACAAGCGACACCGTGACGCCAAGCGGCCGCTCGACGCGCCGGACCGGAAACCCGGGCCGATCATCCGGTCGGGTGAGCTCACCCGACCGGTTCCAGGAATTCCAGCCGGTTGCCGGCCGGGTCCTCGGAGTAGTCATGCCGGGCACCTCGCCGTAGTAGGCGCGCAGCGCGGGCCCGGGTGCCGGGTGGGGCCGCGAGCTGGGCATGGTCGAGCGCTGTGATCACCGCCCCCCCTTCCGTGCGACGACGAAGATGCGGCGGAAGGGGAAGGCTGTGCCGTAGGAGCCCGAGGGGTAGGCCTCGCGGAGGAGGGCGGCGTATGCGGCCAAGAACTCCTCGCGGGCCGTCGGGTCGTCGGCGAGGGCCGTGAGGACGGGGCGCAGGGCGGTGCCCTTGACCCAGTCGAGGACCGGGTCGGGGCCGGTGAGGATCTGGAGGTAGGTGGTCTCCCAGGCGTCGACCTCGCAGCCGAGGGCGGTGAGGCGGTCCAGGTAGGCGATCGGCTCCAGGACCGAGGCGGGGTCGCGGAGGCGGTCGGCGAGGCGGGGGTGCCAGCGGGGGGAGGCGCACAGGTCGCGGAGGAGGGTGTGGCTGGGGGAGGTGAAGTTGCCGGGGACCTGGAAGGCGAGGGTGCCGCCGGGGCGGAGGGCGGCGAGCCAGGTCGCGAAGGCGTCGGCGTGGCCGGGCACCCACTGCAGGGCGGCGTTGGAGACGATCAGGTCGTACGGCTCTTCCGGGGCCCAGTGCAGGACGTCGGCGGAGCGGAAGTCGAGGTGGCCGCCGCCGGTGGTGGGGCCGGCGAGGGGGCGGGCCTCGGCGAGCATCTCGGCGGAGTTGTCGAGGCCGGTGACATGGGCGCCGGGCCAGCGGTCGAAGAGCAGGACGGTGACGTTGCCGGGGCCGCAGCCGAGGTCGGCGATCCGCACGGGCCGGCCGGGGGCGGCCGGCGGTTCGGGGACATGGGCCAGCAGATCGCGGAAGGGGCGGGTCCGGTGCTGGGCGTGGCGCAGATACTGGCGCGGATCCCAGTGGGGTGAGGTGGTCATGGTCGGTCCCCCTGCGGGTACGGTCGTTGGCGCCCTTACCGTGCTCCACAATGTCTCTTGATGTCAAGAGACTTCATGTCGACAGACCTATTAGACTGATCGCCATGGAGGACGAGGTCGATCGGCTGGTCGCGGCATGGCAGCGGGAACGCCCCGACCTGGACGTGGAACCACTCGAAGTGCTCAGCCGGGTCAGCCGGCTGGCCCGGCATCTCGACCGGGCGCGGCGGATCGCCTTCTCCGAGCACAACCTGGAGCCGTGGGAGTTCGACGTCCTGACCTCGCTGCGCCGGGCCGGGGCCCCGTATCAGCTCTCCCCGGGGCAGCTGCTGACCCAGACCCTGGTCACCTCGGGCACCATGACCAACCGCATCGACCGGCTGGCCAAGAAGGGCCTGGTCGAGCGGCGGCCCGATCCCAGCGACCGGCGCGGGGTGCTGGTCCGGCTGACCGCCGAGGGGCGTGACCGCGCCGACCAGGCGCTCTCCGAGCTGCTGGACCAGGAGCGCGCCCTTCTCGCCGAGCTCTCCACGGCCCAGCGGGCCGAACTGGCGGCGCTGCTACGCCAGCTGACCGCCCCGTTCGACAATCTCCCCGGCTAGGTCGACCGGGCCGACCCCGGCCCGCCGGGCCAGCGCCACGGCCGCCAGCGTGGAGTGCACCCCCAGCTTGCCCAGCACATTCTGCATATGGGTGCGCACGGTGTGCGGGGAGAGGAAGAGCCGCTCGGCGACGGCCTTGCGGCCGAGCCCGGCCACCATGCAGCGCAGCACCTCACGCTCACGCGGCGTCAGCGACTCGACCAGCCGCTCGCTCTCCGTGCGGTGCTTACGGGCGGCCGTCAACTCCCGCAGAACGCCGGTGAGCAGCGCGGGCGGCAGATGCGTCTCATCGCGGAGCACGCCCCGGATGACCGCGAGCAGCCGGACCAGCGAGCAGTCCTTGGCGACCCAGCCGCACGCCCCGGCCTGCAGTGCCGCCGCCGCGCGGCGCGGATCGTCGCGCTCGGCCAGCACCACGGTGCGCACGCCCGGCTGTGCGGTGCGGACGCCGCCGACCAGCGATATGCCGTCCGCCGCTCGCCCGTTCACCGCGCGGCCGGGCGGGGCGCCGGGCCCGCTGCCGGGCGGTGCGCCCAGGGCCCCGCCGCGCGCCCCGCCGTAGGCCGCTTCGGCCGGCGCCGGCAGCGGCGGCGGGGCCGCGGCGTCGGTGGCCGCCGTGCCCAGATCGGCGTCGACCAGCAGCACATCGAAGCGGCGACCCTCGGCCGCTCCGCGCTCCAGACAGCGCAGCGCCGCCGGGCCGCTTCCGGCCGCCGCCACGTCCACGTCCTGCTCCGCCGCGAGGGCGGCGGCCAGTGACTCGGCGAAAATACGATGGTCGTCGACCACGAGAACCCGAATACGTGCCACGGACACCCCCCACGTCGCCGGATGAACCCCGGATACACCGAGAAGCAGTGCAAGTACGGCGCCCGGCGAGAGGTCATCGCAACCCGCACGGCCGCCGCCGTGCTGTGATTGCTACCCCGCCCCGGGCGTCGTACCTGACTGTCTCGCCCCCTGATAGGCGTCGGCCCCCACCGACGCTGTACTCAGAGTAAGGCCGGGGTCCGACATCTGAAGGGAATTATCGAAACTGACTGTCCTCGCCTGTTCACTGTGTGCTTTGTGTTCACTCTTGAGGAGTAAGTGTCCCTAGAAGGGCGAAATTTGACCGAGGAACGGCCGACGCCGCCGGCACTACAGCCGCCGCGCCCCCGCGCTCGGCACCGCCGGGAAGATCCGCGGCGCCCGGTATCCGGCCCCGCCGAAGGCCTCGGTCACCGCCTTGGCCACCGCCTCCGCATCCGCCTCCGCGACCAGCACGATCGCCGAACCGCCGAAGCCGCCGCCGGTCATCCGCGCCCCGAGCGCCCCCGCCTCGTTCGCCGACTCCACGACGAGATCGAGCTCGGCGCACGAGACCTCGAAGTCGTCCCGGCACGACGCGTGCCCGGCGGTCAGGAGCGGCCCGATGGAGCAGGTGTCCCCCGCGTCGAGCCGCTCGATGACCTGCTCGACCCGGCGGTCCTCGGTCACCACATGGCGGACCCGCCGCACCACCGTATCGCCCTCACCCGCCCGCGCGAGCCGGGCGAGCGCCGCGTCCAGCCCCTCGAACGGCACATCGCGCAGCGCCCGTACCCCGAGCGTCCGCGCGGCCGACTCGCACGCGGCGCGCCGGTCGGCGTACGCGCCGTCCCCCAGCGCATGCTTGACCCGGGTGTCCACGACCAGCAGCCGCAGCCCCTCCGCCGCCAGATCGAACGGCACCTGGCGCTGGGTGAGGTCGCGGGCGTCGAGGAAGAGCGCATGGCCCTCGGCGCAGCACGCCGACGCCATCTGGTCCATGATCCCGCAGGGGACGCCCACGAAGACGTTCTCCGCGCGCTGGCACAGCTGGGCGATGCGCTGGGGGTCGAGCCCGAGCGCGTACAGATCGTTCAGCGCGGTGGCCGTGACCACCTCCAGCGCGGCGGACGAGGAGAGCCCGGCGCCCGTGGGCACGGTGGACTCGTAGTGCAGATCCGCCCCGCCGGCCGCGGCCCCGGGCAGCAGCCCCGCCTCGCGCAGCGCCCATACGACGCCCGCCGGGTAGGCCGCCCAGCCGCCGCGGTCGCCGCCCGTGCCCACCCCGGCGACCGGGGCCAGCTCCGCCACGCGCAGCTCGACGACCCCGCCGGGGGCGTCGGCGGAGTGGAGCCGCAGCACCCCGTCCGTGCGCGGGGCGACGGCGGCCAGGCAGGTGTGCGGCAGTGCGAGCGGCATGACGAAGCCGTCGTTGTAGTCGGTGTGCTCGCCGATCAGATTGACCCGGCCCGGCGCCGCCCATACGCCCTCGGGCTCGGCCCCGTAGACCTCACGGAACCCCGCCGCCGCCCGCCGTGGGCCATGCCCGTCCGTCACTGGCTCTCCCTCCGCTGCGCGAACTCCCATGCGTCCGCGACGATTGCGGCCAGGTCGGTGCGGGTCGGGCGCCAGCCCAGGCGCTCCTTGGCCCGCTCGGCGGAGGCCACCAGCACCGCCGGGTCGCCGCCCCGGCGCGGCGCGGCGATCTCCGGGATCGGGTGGCCGGTGACCTGGCGCACCGTCTCGATGACCTCGCGGACCGAGAAGCCGTTGCCGTTGCCGAGGTTGCAGATCAGATGCTCGCCGGAGGTCGCGGCCCCCAGTGCCAGCAGATGGGCGTCGGCCAGGTCCGCGACATGGATGTAGTCGCGCACACAGGTGCCGTCGGGGGTCGGGTAGTCGTCGCCGTAGACGGAGATCGCCTCGCGCTTGCCCTGCGCGACCTGGAGCACCAGCGGGATCAGATGCGACTCGGGGTCATGGCGCTCGCCGTACGCCCCGTAGGCGCCCGCGACGTTGAAGTAGCGCAGCGAGACCGCGGCCAGGCCGTGCGCGGCGCACTCGCCGCTGATCATGTGGTCGACGGCGAGCTTGGAGGCGCCGTACGGATTGGTGGGCGCGGTCGCGGCATCCTCGGTGATCGGGACCTGGTCCGGCTCGCCGTAGGTGGCGGCGGTGGAGGAGAAGACGAGGGTGCGCACCCCCGCGTCCCGCATCGCCGCGAGCAGCTCGGTCGTGCCGCCGACGTTGTTGACCCAGTACTTCTCGGGGTGGAGGACGGACTCGCCGACCTGCGAGAAGGCCGCGAAGTGCAGCACCCCGTCGTACGAGGGGTCGAGCCACTTGGCCGCGTCCTGGATCCGGCCCTCGATGAACTCCGCGCCCTCGGGCACCCCCTCCCGGTGCCCGGTGGACAGATCGTCCAGGACGGTCACCTGGTGACCGGCCTCCAGCAGATGCGCCGCGACGACGCTGCCGACATAGCCGGCACCGCCGGTGACCAGGTACTTCTTCTGCTGCGCATTGCTCACTTGCTCGCTACCTCTCGCAGTCGCTCGGCCGCGGCCTCCGGCGGCACATCGTTGATGAACACATTCATGCCGGATTCGGAACCCGCGAGAAACTTCAGCTTGCCGGAAGTGCGGCGGATGGTGAAAAGCTCGAGGTGCAGTGCGAATTCTCCCCGGTCCGCGAGGCGATACGGCGCCTGGTGCCAGCCGGCGACGTACGGCGTCGGCGGCTCCCCCTCCCCGAAGATCCGGTCGAAGCGCTTCAAGAGTTCCAGATAGATCTGTGGAAACTCTGTGCGCGCCGCCTCGTCGAGCGCGGGCAGGTCCGGGACCCGCCGCTTCGGGTAGAGGTGCACCTCGTACGGCCAGTGGGCGGCGTAGGGGACGAAGGCGGTCCAGTGCTCGCCGTCGAGCACGACGCGCCGCCCGTCGGCCAGCTCATCGGCGACCACATCGTCGAACAGATTCCGGCCGGTGCGCTCGCGGTGCCCGGCGAGCGAGCGCAGCATCAGCCGGGTGCGCGGGGTCACGAAGGGATACCCGTAGATCTGGCCGTGCGGATGGCCGAGCGTGACGCCGATCTCCTTGCCGCGGTTCTCGAAGCAGAAGACCTGTTCGACGGAGGGGTGGTGGGCCAGCTCGGCGGTGCGGTCGGTCCAGGCGTCGAGCACCAGGCCGGCCTGGTCGGCGGTGAGATCGGCGAAGGAGGCGTCGTGGTCGGAGGTGAAGCAGACGACCTCGCATCGGCCGGAGTCCCCGGCGAGCGACGGGAAGCGGTTTTCGAAGACGACGACGTCGTAGTCGGGGGCGGGGATCTCGCTGGGCCGCCCGGGGCGGGAGGGGCACAGCGGGCACTGGTCGGCGGGCGGGTGGTAGGTGCGCGCCTGGCGGTGGGAGGCGATGGCCACATCGTCGCCGAGCAGACGGTCGTGCCGGATCTCCGAGCGGGTGGCGATGGGGTCCAGGGGCCGCGGGTCGACGGCGTCGCGCACCGCGTCGTCGCGCGCGTCGTAGTAGATCAGCTCGCGTCCGTCCGCGAGCCGCGTCGCCGTCTTCTTCACTCCGCCGCTCCTGTCATCATCCCCACCCAACCACTCAACACAACTAAACATAATGAACCACAAGCCAACAGTGGCGTCAATGTGCGGGGAAGGCGCACGGACATAGCCGGATAATTCGGATACCTTCACCGCACGTTTCCCGGTGCAGTCCGTTCACGCAATGAAGCGAGTCATCCATGCGCTATCTGGCCGAAGGGCTCCGGCTCCCCACCAACGCGCTCGACTACACGATCCTGATCCTCTACTTCGTCGTCGTCCTCGGCGTCGGCTTCGCCGCCAGACGTAGCGTGAAGACCAGCCTCGACTTCTTCCTCTCCGGCCGGTCGCTGCCCGCGTGGGTCACCGGTCTCGCCTTCATCGCCGCCAATCTCGGTGCCCTGGAGATCCTGGGCATGGCGGCCAACGGCGCGCAGTACGGGGTGTACACCGTGCACTGGTACTGGGTCGGCGCCATCCCGGCCATGGTCTTCCTCGGCCTGGTGATGATGCCGTTCTACTACGGGTCCAAGGTCAGGTCGGTCCCCGAGTTCCTGCTGCACCGCTACGGGCCGTCCTCGCATCTGCTCAGCTCGATCATCTTCTCCGTGGCGTCCATGCTGATCGCGGGCGTCAACCTCTACGCGCTGGCGATCGTCGTCGAGGCGCTGCTGGGCTGGCCGCAGTGGGTGGCCATCTTCATCGCCGGACTCTTCGTCCTCCTGTACATCACCCTGGGCGGGCTCTCCTCGGCGATCTACAACGAGGTGCTGCAGTTCTTCGTCATCCTCGCCGCCCTCATCCCGCTCACCGTCGTCGGCCTCAAACGGGTCGGCGGCTGGGGCGGGCTCAAGGATTCACTCGTCCACACCCACGGCCCCCACTTCGTCACCGCGTGGGGCGGTACGGGCATCGGCTCCCCCAACCCGCTGGGGGCCAACTGGCTGACCATCGTGCTCGGCCTCGGCTTCTGTCTGAGCTTCGGCTACTGGACGACCAACTTCGCCGAGGTGCAGCGCGCGCTGTCCGCCCAGAACCTCTCGGCCGCCCAGCGCACCCCGCTGATCGCCGCGTTCCCGAAGATGTTCATCCCGCTGATCGTGGTGGTCCCCGGGCTGATCTCCCTCGCCATCGCGCCGGACCTCGGCAAGAAGGGCGGTCCTCAGTACAACGACGCGATCCCGCTCCTGATGAGCGACCTGCTCCCCAACGGTGTGCTGGGCCTGGCGGTGACCGGCCTGCTCGCCGCCTTCATGGCGGGCATGGCGGCCAATGTGTCGTCCCTCAACACGGTCTTCACCAATGACATCTGGGGTGCGTACATCAGAAAGGGCCGGCCGGACGCGTACTACGTGCTGACCGGACGGGTGGTGACGGCGGTCGGCGTGGGGATCGGCATGGGGACGGCCTTCATCGCCTCCTCGTTCAGCAACATCATGAACTATCTGCAGACCCTGTTCTCGTTCTTCAACGTGCCCCTGTTCTGCGTCTTCATCATCGGCATGTTCTGGAAGCGGGCCACCGCCGCGGCCGGGTTCTGGGGGCTGCTGACCGGCACCGTGGCCGCAATGATCAACTACTTCTGGCTCTACAAGAACGGGGTCGTCTCCATCCCCAGCGACCAGGGCGCCAACTTCGTCTCGGCCATCGTGGCGTTCGTGGTCGGCGGCGTGGTGATGGTCGGGGTCTCGCTGTTCACCAAGCCCAAGCCGGTGGAGACGCTGGCCGGCCTGGTCTACGGGACCACCGCCCCCGGGGTGGCCGAGCCCGCCGCCGCGGGCGACGAGGCCTGGTACCGCAGACCCGCCGTGCTGGGCTTGGCCGCGATCATCCTCGCGGCCCTGTGCTACATCCCGTTCTCCCTGTGATCCTCCGGCCGGAAAGGAGCCCCGCGCCATGAGCGACGAATACGACTACCAGCACCAGGTCGAGGAGCTCGAGAAGAAGTCGGCGACCGCGGCCCGGCTCTTCGATGTGCGGCGCATCATCGGCGGCCTGTTCGTGACCTACGGGATCATCGTCACGATCGCCGGGATCACCGTCTCCGACACGGGCCTGAAGAAGGCCCAGAACATCAACATCAACCTCTGGACCGGCCTGTGCATGCTCGCTCTCGGGCTGTTCTTCCTGCTCTGGATGAAGCTCAGGCCGCTGGCCGCCCCGCACCCCGCCCCGGAGCCGGAGGCCCGGGGCGGGGACGAACAGGGCTGAGCTACTGCGGCGGCGGCGACGCCCGGCGCGACGCCGCCCGGTCCAGCAGCCCGGTGCGCGCGGCCAGCGCCGCCGCCTCCAGCCGCGACCCCACGCCGAGCTTCATCAGCACCCGCTGCACATGGGTGCGGGCCGTGCTGGGCGCGATCCCCATCCCCGCCGCGATCAGCCGGGTGTCCTCGCCCTCGGCGACCCGCACCAGCACCTCGACCTCGCGCGGGGTGAGCATGCGCAGCAGCCGGGCGCCCTCGTCATCGGGCTGGGCGGCGGGGTTGAGCAGCTCCGCGAACGCCCCCTGCAGCAGCTGCGGCGCCACGGCCGCCTCTCCCGCCCGCGCCTTCATCATGGCGCGCTCGACGCCCTCGATCCGCTCGTCGTGGCGCACATAGCCGGACGCCCCGGACGCGAACGCGGCGGCGATGCCGCGCGGGCTCGGCACCGGGCCGAGCACCACGACCGCGACCTGCGGCCGCTCCTTCTTTATCCGCACGACCGGTTCGAACACTCCGGGCTCGGCGGGTGCCGCCGTGCCCAGCAGACACACCTCCGGCGCCCGGCTCACCACCAGCTCCGCCGCGCCCGCGCTCGGCGCCGCCGCCGCGAGCACCCGGTGCCCGCGCAGCTTCAACGCCGAGGCGAGCGCCTCCGCGAGCAGACGGTGATCGTCGACCACCATGAGTCGCACGCCCATGAGCTCCCCCCATTCGCTCAGGGGGGAAAGCTACACGCTTGTTCGACGTTCCGCGCCCCTTACCGGGGAGAAGCCCCCCGGAATATCGAAATCCCGGCCATTCGTGCCTACTTGACATCTGGTTGACGTCCAAAACAGACCGATGTGGCCGGGATCCCGTCCCGGTCAGTCCGAGCCGAAGATGACGGCGAGCGGATCGTCCTGGTCGTAGGTACCCGAGGGCTTGGTGGCGTAGACGTCGCTCATGAACAGCCGCTGCCCGGAGTAGATGATCTCCGCGTAGTCGGCGCTGAACTTCGACTCCATGTCATGGCCGGCGGCCGAGTTCTGCAGCAGCTTCGCCTTCGCGTACGACTTGGGGTCGATCCGCCAGACCGCGCCGCCCGCCTCGTAGGTGCTCTCCTGGTAGGCGAGCACGGAGCCGTCCTTGTCGAGCCCGAGCAGGGTGAGCGCGGCGCCCTTGACCCCGTCCGTCTTCCCGATCGGCTTGCCGGTCGCCAGGCTGAAGGCGACGATCTCGTTGGCCGTGCCCTCGCTGACGCCGGAGCGCTCCTCAGACCCGAGGAACAGCGTGTCCGCCGACTTGCTGACGGCGATCTTCCGGCAGCCCTCGACATTGGTCGGCTCGCACTTGGGGACGTACTTGCCGCTCTCGGTCCCGATCTTCCCGCGCACCTTGCCGGTCTTGCCGCTGTCGTCGATCGCCAGGAAGTCGGAGACCCCGGCGCCGGTCGAGTCGCCCGCGTCGAGCCCGATGACCAGCGGGTCGGTGGACGCCACGTGGACGTAGTCGATGCCCTGCGAGACCTTGTAGGCCGACTTCACCTGGCCCGTCTTCGGGTTCAGCGTCTGGACCTGGATCTGCGGGTCGGAGTAGTCACCGCAGCGGCGCACCGCGACCAGCTTGTCCTCGCTGCCCGCGTAGCCGTCGTCCTGGCACTGCTCGCCCGACTGTGGCTTCCACAGTGGCTTGCCCTCGGTCGACCAGGCGGCGCCGCCGCTGGTGCCGCCCGCGGCCACCGTGCCACCGCCGATGGTCACCTCGTCGAAGGAGATCTTCGAATCGCCCTCGCTGACGTCCCGGTGCCAGAGCATCTTGCCCTTGGTGAGGTCGAGCAGCCCGATCTCGGTGCAGCTCGGGTACTTGTCCTCCTTGGAGGGCTTGGCCTCCTGGTAGAGGACCGTGGTCAGACCGTACTTGGTGACGTGGTCCGAGGACCAGCACACCGCGCCGTCCAGCGGTATCTCCCACTTAGCGGTGCCGCCGCCCAGCGGATAGCCGACGACCTTGTAGACGTCGGCCTTCACGAAGGTGTCGTCGGTCGCCCACATGCCCTGGACCGTGACCTGGTCGGAGACCTTCGGCATGGGGATCTTGCTGAGCAGCCGGGCGTTGACCGTGTCGGGCGCGGGCTGGTCCTTGGTGCCGCCCGTGGTCCCGCCGTTCGAACTGCCCTGGCTGGTCTGCTTGTCCTTGTCCTTGGCCTCGGTGCCGCCGCCGTCGTCCTTGGCCGCGAACCATATGCCGCCACTGATGATCAGCGCGACCGCGACCCCCGCGCCGACGATGATCGCCGTGCGCTGCTTGTTCCGGCCGCCGCCGGGACCGCCGGGGACGCCCGGACCCGGGCCGCCGGGGTACTGGGGCTGGGGCGGGTAGCCGTAGTGCTGCTGGCCGGAATGGTACGGCGACGGCATGTCCACCTGGGTGGGCTGCGCATGCGCCGGCTGCCCCGGGTAGCCATAGCCGCCCGCGCCCTGCGGGGGCGGCTGGGGCGGTCCGGGCGGCGGCGGGGGCGGGCCCTGCGGCGGCTGGCCCGGCGCCTGCGGATAGCCGTAACCCGGCTGTCCCGGGGGCGGGGTGGGCGGCTGCTGCGGATAGCCGTAACTGGGATCCTGCGGCGCGCCAAAGCCGCCCTGCGGCGGCTGGTTGGGCGGCGGAGGCGGCTGTGACATGCGAATTCCTTCTAGCGCGAGACCCATTGACCGACCGGCCTCCCCCGCGATCCCGGAGGGTCAAAACCCTGCGGGAAGGAGCGAATCGGACATGGGGCCCGCCAGTCAACGGCAGGCGAGCGGGAGTTCTTTGTATCACCCGACAGGGCCGTGACAGAGCCCGTCTCCGCCTCATCGAAGAGCTGAGACCGGCCCGTGACGCGACTGTTGCGGGTGTACGCCGTCTCGCGCGCCGCCTTCACACGACGCTTTCACGCCACAACGGGAGCGCGTTGTTCCGCGCGCTCGTTCCCGCGCCTCGCCCCTCGCCGTCCCTACGCGTCCTCGGCGAGCTCCAGCCAGCGGGTCTCCAACTCGTCCCGCTCCCCCGTCAGCTCGCGCAGCTTGGCGTCCAGTTCGGCGACCCGGGTGAAGTCCGTGGCGTCCTCGGCGATCTGGGCGTGCAGCGTCGACTCCTGCTCGCTGATGCGGTCCAGCCGCCGCTCGATCCGCTGGAGCTCCTTCTTCGCGGCGCGCAGCTCGGCCTGCGACCGCTGCCCGCCGGCCTGCTGCTCCGCGGCCTTCTGCTTGGCGGGCGCCGCCGCCGGGGCCGCCGCGGCCAACGCGCGCTGCCGCCGCTCCAGGTACTCGTCCACCCCGCGCGGCAGCATGCGCAGCGTGGCGTCGCCCAGCAGCGCGAGAACCCGGTCGGTGGTGCGCTCGAGGAAATACCGGTCGTGGCTGATGACCACGAGCGAACCGGGCCAGCCGTCGAGCAGATCCTCCAGCTGGGTCAGCGTCTCGATGTCCAGGTCGTTGGTCGGCTCGTCCAGGAAGAGCACATTGGGCTCGTCCATCAGCAGCCGCAGGATCTGGAGCCGGCGCCGCTCACCGCCGGACAGATCGCCGACCGGCGTCCACTGCTTCTCCTTGGTGAAGCCGAACTTCTCGCACAGCTGCGAGGCGGTCATCTCGCGGCCCTTGCCGAGGTCGACGCGCTGCCGCACCTGCTCGACGGCCTCCAGGACCCGCAGGTTCGGGTCGAGCTCGGCGACCTCCTGCGAGAGATACGCGAGCTTGACCGTCTTGCCGACCGCGATCCGGCCGGCGGCCGGCTGCCGGTCGCCCTCGGTACGGGCCGCCTCGGCCAGCGCGCACAGCAGCGAGGTCTTACCCGCGCCGTTCACCCCCACCAGGCCGATCCGGTCGCCGGGCCCCAGCTGCCAGGTCAGATGCTTCAACAGCACCTTGGGCCCGGCGGTGACGGTCACGTCCTCCAGGTCGAAGACGGTCTTGCCGAGCCGCGAGTTGGCGAACTTCATCAGCTCGGCGCTGTCGCGCGGCGGCGGCACATCGGCGATCAGCGCGTTTGCCGCCTCGATCCGGAAGCGCGGCTTGCTGGTGCGGGCCGGGGCGCCGCGGCGCAGCCAGGCGAGCTCCTTGCGCATCATGTTCTGCCGCTTGGTCTCCTCGGTGGCGGCGATGCGCTCCCGCTCGGCCCGAGCGAAGACGTAGTCGCTGTAGCCGCCCTCGTACTCGTGCACCGCGCCGCGCTGCACATCCCACATCCGGGTGCAGACCTGGTCGAGGAACCAGCGGTCGTGGGTGACCACCACCAGGGCCGAGCGCCGCGCCCGCAGATGGCCGGCCAGCCAGGAGATGCCCTCGACGTCCAGGTGGTTCGTCGGCTCGTCGAGGACGATCAGGCCCGGCTCGGCGATCAGCAGCTTGGCGAGCGCGATCCGGCGGCGCTCACCGCCGGACAGCGGGCCGATGACGGTGTCGAGGCCCTGCGGGAAGGCGGGCAGGTCGAGCCCGCCGAAGAGCCCGGTGAGCACATCGCGGATCTTGGCGTTCCCCGCCCACTCGTGGTCGGCGAGATCGCCGATCACCTCGTGCCGGACGGTGGCCTCGGGGTCGAGCGAGTCGTGCTGGGTGAGCACCCCGAGCCGCAGGTCGCCGGCGTGGGTGACCCGGCCGTCGTCGGCGGGCTCCAGCTTGGCGAGGATCCGGATGAGAGTGGTCTTGCCGTCCCCGTTGCGTCCGACGACGCCGATCCGGTCGCCCTCGTTCACCCCGAGGGAAATGCCGTCCAGCAGCGCACGCGTGCCGTACACCTTGGCTACGGATTCAACATTGACCAGATTGGTGGCCATCACACTCCATTACGCGGATCGATCGACGTCCCAGGGTAGTCGCCGCGGACGGCCGGTCGCTCAGTCGTCCAGAACCGTCGCCCCGGCCGCCGGGCCGGACGCCACCCGTACCGTGCGGCAGGTGCCGGAGGCCGCGAGCGAGGCCGCCACGTCACGCGCCGCCTCGGCGTCCTTGACCAGGAACGCGCAGGTCGGGCCCGAGCCGGAGACCAGCGAGGCGAGCGCGCCCGCGTCCGCGCCTGCGCGCAGGGTCTCGGCGAGGGCGGGGCGCAGGGACAGGGCGGCGGGCTGCAGATCGTTGGTCACGGCGGCGGCCAGCGCGGTCGCGTCGCCCGTCCGCAGGGCATCCAGCAGCGCCTCGGACGGCTCGGGGGCGGGGACGTCGGCGACGGTCGCCCCCGCCCCGGACTCCTCCCGCAGCCGGTCGCATTCGCGGTAGACGGCGGGCGTGGACAGCCCGCCGTCCGCCACGGCGAACACCCAGTGGAACGTGCCGCCGGTCTCCAGCGGCGTCAGCAGCTCGCCCCGGCCACGGCCGAGGGCCGCCCCGCCGACGAGGCCGAACGGGACGTCGCTGCCCAAGTCCGCGCAGAGGGCGAGGAGTTCGGTGCGGCTCGTCCGCGTACCCCACAGCGCGTCGCACGCCAGCAGCGCCCCGGCGGCGTCCGCGCTGCCGCCCGCCATGCCGCCCGCGACGGGGATGTCCTTGGCGATGTGGAGGTGGACGTCCGGCGCGATGCCGTGCCGCTCGGCGAGCGCGAGGGCGGCGCGGGCGGCGAGGTTGGTGGGGTCGAGGGGGACGTGGTGGGCGTCGGCGCCCTCGACGGTGATGCGCAGGGTGTCGGCGGGGGTGGCCGTGACCTCGTCGTAGAGCCCGACGGCGAGGAAGACATTGGCCAGGTCATGGAAGCCGTCGGGGCGCAGTCCGCCGACCGCGAGCTGAACATTGACCTTCGCGGGCACGCGGGCGGTCACGGGGTGCGTCACGGTCGGGGGCTCCTTGTCGTCCGGGCTGCGGGGTCTGCGCGACCGCACCCATTGTCGCGCCTCGCCCGCCGGGGCTCCGCCCCGGACCCCGCTCCCCGCTACCGCTGGGAGGTGCCCCCTGAGGGGCTGGTTTTCGCGGGCCCGTGTTCGGCGATGGCGGCGAAGTCCTCGACCGTGAGCGACTCGCCCCGGGCCTGGGGGGATATGCCCGCCGCCGTCAGGGCCGCCTCCGCCCCGGCGGCGGAGCCCGCCCAGCCGGCGAGGGCCGCGCGGAGGGTCTTGCGGCGTTGGGCGAAGGCCGCGTCGACGACCGCGAAGACCTCCTCGCGGGAGGCCGTGGTGCGGGGCGGTTCGGGGCGGCGGACGAGGGAGACGAGGCCGGAGTCGACGTTGGGGGCGGGCCAGAAGACATTGCGGCCGATGGCGCCCGCGCGCTTGACCTGGGCGTACCAGGCGGCCTTCACGGAGGGGACCCCGTAGACCTTGGAGCCGGGGGCCGCGGCGAGCCGGTCGGCGACCTCCGACTGGACCATGACCAGCGTGCGCTCGATCGTGGGGAAGCGCGCGAGCATATGGAGCAGGACGGGCACAGCGACGTTGTAGGGAAGGTTGGCGACCAGGGCGGTCGGGGCGGGCCCCGGCAGTTCGATGACCCGCAGCGCGTCGCCGTGCACCAGCGCGAAGCGGTCGGCGCGCTCCGGCAGCCGGGCCGCGACCGTGGCGGGGAGGGCGGCGGCGAGGACGTCGTCGATCTCGACGGCGGTGACCCGGTCGGCGGCCTCCAGCAGCGCCAGGGTCAGCGAACCGAGCCCGGGGCCGATCTCGACGACCACATCGTCGGGCCGCACATCGGCGGTCCGGACGATCCGGCGGACCGTATTGGCGTCGATGACGAAATTCTGGCCGCGCTGCTTGGTGGGGCGTACGCCGAGCCGGGCCGCGAGGTCGCGGATGTCGGCGGGGCCCAGCAGGGCGCCGTGGTCGATGGAGCTCACCGGAAAAGCTTACGGGGCTTTTTTCGGGGCTCGGTTCGCCTCCGGGGCGCCTTAGCCTCCCCCAGCCTTCGGCCGGGGGTGCCCCCTGTCGGCGGTCGGCCGTGCTCGGCCACTCGCGCGGCGGTAGCCGCATATCGATCGCAGCCCTCGCGGCCTCCGCGCGCTCTCCCTTTCGACAGCGGCGCGCCCCTTCGGCTCGCCCCAGCTACCGCTGGGAGGTGCCCCCGGCCGGAACACCGGCGCGGGGTCGAACGCACGGCCCGCCCCCAGCTACCACTCGGAGGTGCCCCCGGCCGTGGGCCGCCCTGCTCACTGGTGCAGCTTGCGGCCGCAGTGCGGCCAGGGACTGGCGCCGCGCTGCACATACAGCTTCTTGGCCCGGTAGGTCTGCTCGGCGGGGGGCGCGTCCTGGGGGCGGCCGTGGCCGCCGAGGGAGCGCCAGGTGCCGCCGTCGAGCTGGTAGAGCCCGCCGTAGCGGCCGGAGCCGTCGACGGCGTCCGCCCGTCCGCCGGATTCGCACGCCGCCATGGCGTGCCAGTTGAGCCCGTCGGCCCCGCCGCCGACGGTGGTGGGCGGGACCATGGTGCCGACCCGGACGATCCGGGCCACGGGCGCCCTGACGACCTCGCTCCGTACCTTCTTCGGCCGCTGCCGGACGCCGTTGACGCTGCGCACCCGGTAGGTGATGCGCACGGCGCCCGGCTCGCCCGGCCGCGCGACGACCTCGGTGCCTTTCGGCAGGGTGGGGTCGGCGTGCCGGACGGTCGCGAAGGCGAGCGGCTCGTCGTGGGCCTCCTTGCCGCCTGTGATCCGCATCACGGTCACGGTCTGGCCGTCGCGCGGAAAGCTCTCCCGGGGGACGGAGGTGGTGTCCTGGCCGCGCAGGGTGAGCCCGGCGGCGGCGAGCGCCTCGCCGACGGTCGCCGCGTTCGTACGGATGGTGTGCTCGCGCCCGTCGGCCATGAAGGTGACGGTGCGCTCGGTGCGGACGTCCAGGGCGAGCCCGCGCCGTGAGATGGCGGCGGAGCGCGAGGCGGACAGATACGCGCCCTCGGCCCGTACGCCCAGTTGGCGCAGTGCGCCGTCAACCGTGTGCGCGGTGGTCCACACGCGGCGCCGCTCGCCGTCGAGGGTGAGGGTGACCGGACGGCCGTAGCGGACGGCGACCTCGTCGCCGCTGGCGAGTCGCTCGCCGGGCGCGGGGGCCACGATGTCGTGGTCGCCGACCCCGACGTCCTCGTCGGCGAGCAGTTCGCCCACGTCGTCGGCGTAGGTGTGCAGGGTGCGCGCGTCCCCGTCGACGCTGAGCCGCACCGCCTTGTCCTGGGCCACGAAGGCGGACGTGCCGCCGGCCAGGGCGGCGACCACGATCGCCTGCGGCAGCAGCCGGCGCATCGGGTCGGTGCGGCCGGCGGCGCGCCCGCGCCGGGCGGCTCGGCGGGCGGCGGCGCGGCCGCCCGAGACGCGGTGGCTGCCCGTCGGGCTCACGACAACACTCCGGTAACACTCCACAAGTCCACTGGTCAGGGCGTTGGATGGGGGACTGTAGCGGAGTGGCGGTCACTCTCCAAAGTGAGCTCGTTACGCTGCGTCGTCATCTCGTCCCGGCCTCAATACCCGAAGGCACGCGCGGTATTGGCCGCTACGGCGGTCGCCAGGGTGTCTTCGGGGACGCCCTTGACCTCGGCCATGGCCCGCAGGGTGAGCGGAATCAGATACGGAGCGTTAGGCCGTCCGCGGTAGGGGACCGGGGTCAGGAAGGGCGCGTCGGTCTCCACGAGGACGAGGTCGAGCGGGGCGACGGCGAGGGCGTCGCGCAGCGGCTGGGCGTTCTTGAAGGTGACGTTGCCCGCGAAGGACATGTAGTAGCCGTGCTCGGCGCAGATCTTGGCCATGGCGGCGTCGCCGGAGTAGCAGTGGAAGACGACGGTGTCGGGCGCGCCCTCCTCGGTGAGCACGCGCAGCACGTCGTCGTGGGCGTCGCGGTCGTGGATGACCAGCGCCTTGCCGTGTTCCTTGGCGATGCCGATATGGCGGCGGAAGGAGCGCTCCTGGGCGGCCATGCCCTCCGGTCCGGTGCGGAGGTAGTCGAGGCCGGTCTCGCCGACGCCGCGCACCTGCGGCAGGGCCGCGAGGGCCGCTATCCCGTCGAGGGCCGCGTCCAGGGCGCGGTCGCCGCCGGGCTCGCGGGCGCCCTGCCGGGACCAGCCGTCGGGGTCCCCGAGGACGATGCGGGGCGCCTCGTTGGGGTGCAGGGCCACGGTGGCCCAGACGTTCTCGTGTGCGGCGGCGGTCTCGGCCGCCCACCGGGACCCGGCGAGATCGCACCCCACCTGGACGACGGTCGTCACGCCGACCGACGCGGCCTTGGCCAGGGCCTCGTCGACCGTGCCGGGCTGCATGTCCAGGTGGGTGTGCGAATCGGCGACCGGCACCCTCAGTGGTTCGGGGAGGGGCGGCGGATGGTCCTTTTCCTTTTTCCCGCCGCTCGCCATGCCACTGCCGCCGGGGGTCGATGCTGTTTTCGCCATAACGGCGATTCTATGAATACCGCGCCCGGCTCATTTGACCGGAGCCGGGCTCATTTGCGGTGATGCTGAAAGGGGTGCAGCAGATCCGAGAGATGCCAATGGTGTCCACGGCGCCGCGCGGGGCCCTCGGTGTCGGCCGGCCCGCCCTCCGCCGCCGCCCGCGGCGCGGTGCCGCGCCCTGTGCGCCGCGCGCTCTCCAGGACCGAGGAGACCTGGCCCGAGCGCATGATGCGCACCAGGTGCGCACCGCAGTTGACGCAATCGGGGCTCGTCAGTGGGGACCGGACGCGCAGGCCGTCGGTGAAGTAGACGACGAAGGCGCGGCCCTCGCCGTCCACATGGTGCTCGATGTCGTACGACTGCTCCCAGCCGTGTCCGCACTTCATGCAGGCGAAGGCGTACGCCTCATGGGCTACCTCGCCGGCCGCCGGGCCGGAAGGGGTGGGGGCGGCTATCGGGTGGACACCGCTCGAGGTTCCCGCTATATCGCTCATGGCAGCTCCTCTTGTCACGCAGGACAAGTCTTCCGGGATGGGGTCGCCCCAGGTCTTCCTCACCCAGTGGACGCCTTTCCCGGCGCCACCGCATCAGCTCTTCCCTGTCTTTGAGCCAGATTTGGCGGCGGGCTTGTCGAAACTGCCCGGTTACTAACCGAAGCTTTGCCTTTCGCTACGGTGCTTTACCTTCGCGTGGCGCGGTTCCTGTCGCGTTCTTTGCCGCCACGACGGCGTCGAAGACCTGCCGTTTGGGCACCCCGGCCGCCTGGGCGACCGCCGCGATCGCCTCCTTGCGGCGCTCCCCCGCCTCCTCGCGCACCGCGACCCGGCGGGCCAGCTCGGCGGGGTCCGCGTCCTCGGGGCCGGGTGCGGCGGCGCCCTCGACGACGATGGTGATCTCGCCCCGTACGCCCTCGGCGGCCCAGGCGGCCAGCTCCTTCAGCGGGCCGCGCCGGATCTCCTCGTACGTCTTGGTCAGCTCCCGGCACACGGCCCCCCGGCGGTCCGCGCCGAACACCTCGGCCATGGCGGCCAGGGTGTCGTCCAGCCGGTGCGGGGCCTCGAAGTACACCAGCGTGCGGCGCTCCCCCGCGACCTCCCGCAGCCGCCCCAGCCGCTCCCCCGCCTTGCGCGGCAGGAAGCCCTCGAAGCAGAAGCGGTCCACCGGCAGCCCGGAGACGGCCAGCGCGGTCAGCACGGCGGACGGGCCGGGCACGGCGGTGACCGTGATCCCGCGCTCGACGGCGGCGGCCACCAGCCGGTAGCCGGGGTCGGAGACCGACGGCATGCCCGCGTCGGTGACCAGCAGCACCCGGGCGCCACCGGCCAGCGCCTGGACCAGCTCGGGGGTGCGGGCCGACTCATTGCCCTCGAAGTAGGACACCACCCGGCCGCCCGGGGTCACGTCCAGGGCCTGGGTGAGGCGGCGCAGCCGCCGGGTGTCCTCGGCGGCCACCACATCGGCCGCCGCGAGCTCGGCGGCCAGCCGCGGGGGCGCGTCCGCGGTGTCGCCGATGGGGGTCCCTGCCAGTACGAGCGTTCCAGTCACGGAACCATCCTCGCAGCCGTTCGCGCCCCGCCGCGGCGAGGATGAATCCCCCGGCCCGCCGCCTTCGCTCACCACACTCACAGAGCGCTTCCCTACGATGGGCCGGTGAGCAGTGACACCGCGACCCATGCCCAGCCGGGCAACGCCGCCGGCCAGCACGCGCCGGCCTGGCAGCGCCGGCTGCGCCGTTTCGGATACGCGGGCCAGGCCAGGCCCGGTGTACGGGAGCGGCTGGTCCCCCCGTACCGGGAGCCGGGCACCCGGCTCTGGGAGACCCTCGGCGCTCCCCCCTCGGCCGCGGCCAGAATCGCCCGCTGGAGCGGCTGGGGCGGGCCGCTGCTCGTCGCGCTCTGCGCCGGGCTGACCCGTTTCTGGCGGCTGGGCAGCCCGGACAACGTGATATTCGACGAGACGTACTACGCCAAGGACGCCTGGTCGGTGTGGAAGTTCGGCTACGAGGGCACGTGGCCGAAGAGCGCCAACGACCAGATCCTTCAGACGCCGCAGCACATCCCGCTCAGCGAGGCGCCCTCGTATGTGGTCCACCCGCCGGTCGGCAAGTGGGTCATCGGGCTCGGCGAGCAGTTCTTCGGGCTGCATCCGTACGGCTGGCGCTTCATGGTCGCCCTGCTCGGCACCCTCTCGGTGCTCATGCTGTGCCGGATCGGACGGCGGCTGTTCCGGTCGACGTTCCTCGGCTGTCTGGCGGGCGCGCTGCTGGCCGTGGACGGTCTGCACTTCGTGATGAGCCGCACCGCGCTGCTCGACCTGGTGCTGATGTTCTTCGTGCTGGCCGCCTTCGGCGCGCTGCTCATCGACCGGGACCGGGCGCGGGCCCGGCTGGCGGCGGCGCTGCCGGCCGGCGAGGACGGCACGGCCCGGCCGGACCCGGCGGTCGCCCGGAGCCTGAAGCTGGGCCGGCGGCCGTGGCGGATCGCCGCCGGGGTCTTCCTGGGCCTGGCCATCGGCACCAAGTGGAACGGGCTGTACATCCTGGCGGCCTTCGGGCTGATGGCCGTCCTGTGGGACGTGGGAGCGCGCCGCACCGCGGGCGCCCAGCGCCCCTACCGGGCGGTGCTCCGCCGCGATCTGGGGTGGGCGTTCCTGTCGACGGTGCCCGTGGCGATCGTCACATACATCGCCTCCTGGTCGGGCTGGTTCGCCGCCAGTGGCACGTTCGACCGCCTGCACGCCTGGCGGGACAGCGGCTACTTCCGCCACTGGGCCGAGTCGGAGCAGCCGGACGGCGGCGGCTACGGCACCGGCGGCACCTTCGACTGGCTGCTCAACCCGCTGCGCAGCCTGTGGCACTACGAGACGGAGGTCTACAAGTTCCATGTGGGCCTCGACTCGCCGCACATCTACCAGTCCAACCCCTGGAGCTGGCTGGTCCAGTCCCGCCCGGTCTCGTACTTCTACCAATCGCCCAGGGCGGGCGATTCGGGCTGCCCCAAGGACGCCGCCGAGAAGTGCGCCCGCGAGGTGCTGGCCATCGGCACCCCGCTGCTGTGGTGGGCGGCCTGCTTCGCGCTGGTGTACCTGCTGTTCCGGTGGGCGCTGCGGCGCGACTGGCGGGCGGGCGCGATCCTGTGCGGGGTCGCGGCGGGATATCTGCCGTGGTTCCTCTACCAGGACCGCACGATCTTCTCCTTCTACGCCGTCGTCTTCGTGCCCTTCGTGTGTCTGGCGGTGGCGATGATGATCGGCGCCCTGCTGGGGCCGTCGGGGTCGACGGAGACCCGGCGGGTGGTCGGCGCGGTCGGCGCGGGCGCGCTCGTCCTGCTCATCTTCTGGAACTTCATCTACTTCTTCCCGCTGTTTACGGGGCAGACGATGCCGATGGATGCCTGGCGGGCCCGCATGTGGCTGGACACCTGGATCTGAGCCTCGCGTCATACCCCGGAGCCGAGGGCACGGGGCCGCGCGGGATGCCGGTAGAGTGCCGGGCACCGCGGCCTCCATCGACTGGTGGGGGGAATCTAGGAACACTGTGGGGGTTCTGCAATGCGGAGTGGCGCGAGAGCCGCGATCGTCGGTGCGGTGTTCGCCGCCATGGTCGGTGTGGCCGGTTGCGGCGGCAGCCAGGACGACGCGTCGGGCCAGAAGGACGGCGCGAACAACGCGGCGGGCGACGACAAGCCCGCCCTGAAGCATGTGAAGACCGGCCCGCCCAGCGCGGCCGAGGTCAAGACCACCGCCGCCGCGTTCCTCGCTGCCTGGTCGCAGGGTGAGACGGCGAAGGCCGCGGCCCTGACGGACGACAGCGAAGCGGCCACCGCCGCGCTGACCGGCTACCGCAAGCAGGCCCATGTCGACAAGGTCTCGCTGAACGCGGGCCAGCCGAGCGGCCGGTCCGTGCCGTTCTCGGTCAGCGCTGAGATCTCCTACGGCAGTCAGCACGTCCCCTGGACGTATGAATCCTCGCTGACCGTCGCGCGCGACAAGGCGACGGGCAAGGCGGTCGTCGGCTGGAAGCCGTCGGTCGTGCACCCGAAGCTTGGCGCGGGCGACACGCTGAAGACCGGCGAGTCCGAGGCGCCGCCGATCAAGGCAGTGGACCGGGACGGCGCGGAGCTGACCGCCGCCGACCACCCGACGCTGAAGACCGTCCTGGCCGGGCTGCGCGAGCGGTACGGCAAGAAGGCGGGCGGCACGGCGGGCGTGGAGACCTGGATCGCCCGTGCGAAGGGCTCCAAGTCGCCCGACGAGACGCTGAAGGTGCTCTCCAAGGGCACCCCCGGCACGCTCCGTACGACGATCGACGGGAAGCTCCAGCGCACCGCCGAGCAGCAGGTGAGCAAGCGCACCAAGGCGTCGGTGGTGGCCGTCAAGCCCAGCACCGGAGAGATCCTCGCGCTGGCCAACTCCCCCGCGAACGGCTTCAACTCGGCCCTCCAGGGCTCGTACGCGCCCGGCTCGACCATGAAGGTCATCACCTCGGCGACGCTGATCGAAAAGGGCCTCGCGGCGTACGGCAAGCCGCACCCGTGCCCCAAGTACTTCACGTACGGCGGGTGGAAGTTCCAGAACGACAAGAAGTTCGAGATCAAGAACGGCACCTTCGAGCAGAGCTTCGCCCGCTCCTGCAATACGGCCTTCATCAGCCAGGCGCCGAAGCTGAAGGACGACGACCTGGCCAAGGAGGCCCGGGACGTCTTCGGTATCGGCCTCAACTGGCAGACCGGCGTGCCCTCCTTTGACGGCTCGGTGCCGGTGCAGTCCGCAGCTTCCAAGGCGGCCTCGCTGATCGGCCAGGGCTCGGTGCGGATGAACCCGCTCAACATGGCGTCGGTCGCGGCCACCGCCAGCACCGGCACCTTCCGCCAGCCGTACCTCGTCTCGCCGTCCCTGGACAACCGGACGCTGGCCAAGGCCACCAAGACGATGAAGCCGAGCACCCATCAGCAGCTGCGCCAGCTCATGCATCTGACAGCCACCTCGGGCACCGCCGCCCAGGCGATGTCCGGGATGACCGGTGACTTCGGCGCGAAGACCGGTTCGGCGGAGGTCGACAACCAGGAGAAGCCCAACGGCTGGTTCACCGCGTACCACGGCGACCTCGCGGCCGCCGGTGTGGTGCCGGAGGGCGGCCACGGCGGCGACACGGCGGGCCCGATCGTGGCGGCGCTGCTGCGCTGAGCCACCCGGACCTGGCACAAGGAGCCGGGCGGGCGCGGGAACCCCGCGCCCGCCCGGCTCTTTTCAGCTGAGCGTGCGGCCCGTGGTGCTGTCCACGTGGTCCGGGATCTCGCCCTCGTGGCGGTCCCCGGTCGTCTTCGTCCCCGAGGGCTCGAACATCAGGATCGAGCCGCCCGGCGACGACGGCTTGTGCTCGGTGCCCTGGGGGACGACGAAGGTGTCGCCCTTGTGCAGCTCGACCGTGGTCTCGGTGCCGTCGGCGTTCTTCAGGGCGATGTCGAACCGGCCGTCGAGGACCAGGAAGAACTCATCGGTGTCGTCGTGGACGTGCCAGACGTGCTCCCCGAGGGTGTGGGCGATCCGGACGTCGTAGTCGTTCATCCGGGCGACGATCCGGGGGCTGTAGACGTCGTCGAAAGAGGCCAGCGCCTCGGGGAGGTTGACGGGTGCCGTATCCATGCCCCCATTCTGGCGCGACCCGCCGCGGGCCGTCTTGAACGCTGGTGTGGGCGCACATCGCAGGATTACGCCTGCGCGGACAGCTCGCCCAGCAGCCGCCAGGTGCGCAGCCGGTCCTCCTCGCTGCCCATACCGGACTGGGAGACGATGAGGTCGGTCGCGCCCGCTTCGGTGTAGCGGCGGAGCTCCGCGGCGACCGTCTCCTCATCGCCGAGCGCCATGACGTCCCCGGCGTGCTCGACGCCCCCGCGGTCCAGGATGTCGCGGTAGGACGGGATCCGCTCGTAGAAGGCGAACTGCTCGCGCGCCCGCCGCCGCAGCGCCTCCGCGTCCGCGGTGACCAGGGCGGGGACCATGGCCACGACGCGCGGCGCGGGCCGCCCCGCCGCCTCGGCCGCGGCCCCGATCGTCGGGACGACGTACTCGGCGAGGGCCCTGGAGGTGGCGAGGAAGGGCAGCGTGCCGTCGGCGAGTTCGCCGGTCACGCGCAGCGCCTGGGGGCCCATGGCGGCGACCAGGACGGGGGCCGGCTCGGCGCCCGGGACCACGGCCGGGCCGAAGATGGTACGGGCCCGCAGCGTCTCGCCGTCGAAGTCCACCGTGCCCTCGGTCAGCAGGGTGCGCAGGACCGTGAGGTATTCGCGCAGATGCCGGATCGGCCGCTCGAACGGCACCCCATAGCTCTCCTCGACCATCGCCTTGCTGGACAGCCCGAGCCCCAGCTGGAAGCGCCCGCCGGAGGCCGCCTGGGCGGTGCGCGCCTGCGCGGCGAGGATGATCGGGTGGCGGGGGTAGATCGGTACGACGCTGGTGCCGGTCCCGATCCCCGGCACCGCCTGGCCCGCGAGCGCGGCCAGCGTCACCGCGTCGACATGCTGTTGCTGCGAGAACCAGACCGAGCCGATCCCGGCGTCGGCGGCCTGACGGACCTGGTCGATCAGCTCGGTCACCAGATTGCCGGTGTGCTCGTCACCGGCCGGCAGAGCGATACCCCACGACATCCGCGTCTCCTCCTCGTCGCGGCCCGCCCCCGGGGACGGGCTCTTCGACCCTCCGTAACCGGCAGGGAGCGGACCGCATTCCGGCACGGGCGCAAATGCCCTCGCCTGGCTCATACGGCTCCGGGTAGCGTCGCCCCCATGGCCACCCCGGAGACCGCAGCCCACCCCCGCTTCGCCGACGCCCTGCGCGAACTCGGTCTGGACGTCGAGGTACGCCGCTTCCCCGGCACCACCCGCACCGCCGCCGAGGCCGCGGCCGCGATCGGCTGTGAGCTGAGCCAGATCGTCAAGTCCCTCGTCTTCGAGGCGGACGGGCAGCCGGTACTGGTGCTGATGGACGGCGCCTCCCGGGTCGACGTCGAGCTGGTACGGCGCGAACTGGGCGCCGAGGCCGTCCGGCGGGCCAACGCGGCGCTGGTACGGGAGACCACCGGCTACGCCATCGGCGGGGTGCCGCCCTTCGGCCACCGCGTCCGCACCCGGGTCCTCGCCGACCGAGGGCTGCTCGCCCACAAGACCGTCTGGGCCGCGGCCGGCACCCCGCACGCCGTCTTCCCGCTCGCCCCCAAGGCGCTCATCGCGCATGCCGAGGGCACCCTGGTGGATGTGCGCGAGCAGAGCGCGTGACACCGCTCGTCGCGGTCGCGGTGCTCATCGCGGCCGTCACCCACGCGAGCTGGAACGCGATCGCGTATGGCATCCGGGATCAGCTCCTCGCCTTCACGCTGGTGGGCGGCGGCGGAGCGGTGTGCGGGCTGGCGCTGGCCCCGTTCACCTCCGTACCGGCGGCGGGCGCCTGGCCGTATCTGCCGGCCTCGGCGGTCGTCCACGTCGTCTACTGCATCCTGCTGATGCGCTCGTTCCACCTCGGCGACTTCGGCCAGATGTATCCGATCGCGCGCGGCACCGCGCCGCTGGTGGTGACCGTGCTCGGCGCGGTCTTCGTCGGAGAGAGGCCGGACCGCTGGCAGGCGGCGGGGATCGCGCTGGCCTCGGCAGGGCTCCTCGGCGTGGCGCTGTGGGGCGTCCGGGGCTCCCGCAGGACACGGGACGGGTCGGCCCCCTCCGGTAGGCCGCGGGACGGGTCGCAGGCCACCGGCGGACCGCCCTGGCTCGCCCTCACCGCCGCCGTCGCCACCGGCCTGTCCATCGCCGCGTACACCGTCGTGGACGGCCTGGGCGTCCGCGCCTCCGGCACCCCCTCGGCTATATCGCCTGGCTGGTGATCCTGGAAGGCTTCGCCGTCCCCGCCTACGCCCTCGCCACCCGCCGTCGCGCCCTCATCGCCCAACTCCGCCCGACCGCACGGCGCGGGCTGCTCGGCGGGGTGCTGTCGGTCTTCGCGTACGGCCTCGTCCTTGCCGTCCTCATCACGGTGTACGCGCAGTCCCGCCGGAGTGGCCTCGATCTGCCACTCAGACTGAGCGCGCCGGTCCTGATTCATCCGCATGCCCCATTCGCTTGAACCGGTCCGTCGTCCTCGTCCGCGTGGGGAACGGGGAGAGGCCCACCGCGACTCTCCGCGACCCGGAGCGCATCGCGTAGCGCCTCGATCAGACGGTTGGAGAGGAAGCGAAGCTCTTCGACGTCCACCTTGGGGTCGCCGAGCAGTACGCGGGCATGGTCGAGGAGTTCAACGCCCATTCGGAGCTGAACCGCTTCCATCTCGTCAGCGAGCTTCGACACATGCCCCGTACCCTCCTCACCGGTCACCAGATAGCACGGTTGACCAGCCATTCCGTTCCACGGCAGCAGTCGCGGTTGCGTACTCACCGGACGACCACCATCCCGTGCGGAGCACACACCAACTCCACGCGAGGGAGACCGTCCGGACGCCGCACCTGCCGCCTCTCATGGGCCACGAGATACGGCCGGACAAGGTCGACATCCTCACCGCGCGGCACCGGCCGAACCGATACCTGAGGTACGTGGGGAAGTCGCAGCGTCGGAGCATCGCCGCAACTCACCGCGAGGCTTGTCTTGACTGTCCGATGCCGACCCGGGCCGGGCCGTACCGCCTTCGTCACCCGTTCGAAGATCCTGCCAATACAGTTCCGCATGTCGACCTGCTTTCACAGCGCCGCCGCCAAGGAAGTCCTCTTCCGGCTCCGCCTGATGCACCCCGAGATCACCATCGTCTGGGCCGACTCCGCCAAGATGCTGCAGCTCCTGCGATTCGGCTGCTCCTACCAGGTGATCGGCGACACGACCTGCTCAGCCACCACGATCCGCAACCGTCGCGACGAGTGGATCCGGCTCGGCGTCTTCGCCAAGTTCAAGCAGATCGCGCAGGAGTCCTACGACGGGATCGTCGGCCTCGTCCTCGACCAGATAGCCATCGACGGCTCCATCACCAAAGCGCGGCGATCCTCCAGACCGCCGCCGACGTCTCGCCGTTCGGGCAGTCGCGGCGTCCAACGGTCACTCGCGGCCATTCCGCCGCTCCGTATCCGCCGAATTCCGCGCCATTCGGTACGGATATGGCACGGAGTCTCCGAAGAGGTCCAGACAACAAATAAGCCCCAGGTCCTCGACCTGTGGCTTTTCTCGCCGGCGAAGATCTACCGCTGTGCGGCAACTTGGCGCAGATGACGACTTACATCGCCGACGAGGTTGATGCGGACGCGTCGCTCCACGAAGCGCCACTGCCCGTTACGGCGCTCGAAGCGATCATGGTACCGACCACTGGCGATGGGTTGCAGCGGCAGGTCGGGCAGCGCCTGCAACACGGTGACGTACGAACGCGAGACCGCCGTGCTCGCCTGTTCGTCGACCTCGATCGCAATATTGGTCGTGACGTGCTGGGTTCGCGGCGTGCCGTCGGCGTAGACGATCAGAGTGTCCCGGAACATCTTCTCGATCGTTTCACGGCCGCTCACCGGCGCGCTGCTTCCGGTGAAAGTGGCGTCAGCGAGCAGGCTGCCGAGCCCCGCGAAATCGCCGTCGTCCACGAGTTCGGCGTAACGTGCGATCAGGTTCTCGACAGCCCGGTAGCTCGACGTCGGATCGGCGGGCATGTGGGCGGATGTGGACATGGTCTGTCTCCCAGCAAGATAGGCGATCCTCAGCGTCAGAGGTTGTCGGCGTCCATGACGGCCTGGGTGAAGGCTTGGGGTGCTTCTTGGGGGACGTTGTGGCCGATGCCGTTCAATGTCCGGTGGGCGTACGGGCCGGTGAACATGGAGCGGTAGGAGGCGCCGTTGTCAGGGGTTGTGAAGGGGTCGAGTTCAGCGTCGAGGGTGATGGTGGGGACCGAGATGGTGGGGGTGGCGGCGAGCCGCTTCTCCAGGTGGTCGTAGCGGCGTTCGCCGTCGGCGAGGCTGAGGCGCCATCGGTAGTTGTGGATGACGATGGGGACGTAGTCGGGGTTGCTGAAGGCGGCCGCGGTGCGGTCGAAGGTGGCGTCGTCGAAGTTCCATGTCGGGGAGACGAGTTGCCAGACGAGTCGTGTGAATTCCTTGGTGTATGTGCGAAAGCCGTCCTGGCCGCGGTCGGTGGCGAAGTAGTACTGGTACCACCACACGTGTTCGGGTCCGGGCTTGAGGGGCAGTTTCTGCTTCTTGAGGTTGGTGATCAGGTAGCCGCTCACGGATACCAGGGCCTTGACGCGGTCGGGCCACAGGGCCGCGATGATGTCGGCGGTGCGTGAGCCCCAGTCGAAGCCGGCCAGCACCGCCTTGCGGATCTTCAGGGTGTCCATCAGCGCGATGATGTCCAGGGCGATGGCCGACTGCTGTGCGTTGCGGACGGCTCGCGGGGACAGGAAGGTCGTGGTGCCGTGCCCGCGCAGGTACGGGACGATGACCCGGTAGCCTGCGGCCGCCAGTGTGGGTGCGACATCGACGAATGAGTGGATGTCGTACGGCCAGCCGTGCAGGCAGATGACCACGGGACCGTCGGCGGGTCCTTCCTCGGCGTAACCGATGTTCAGTTCGCCGGCTCTGACCTGCTTGAGTAAGCTGAGGGAGGTGTGTGTGCCTGGTGTGATCGGGGGAATGACCACGGGTCCGCCGACGCCGGGTGTGGTCGTGCCCGGCCTGCCCGCGCCCGGTGTGGCCGCCGAAGCCGCCGCAAGCCCGGGCACGGAGGTCGCCGCCGCCGCGCCCGCGGTGAACACCTTTGAAAAAGCTCGCCTGTTGATCATTGAAAGCTCCTCTTGCCGTGCTTGTACGTCATGGACTTCCGTCAGGACCGGGGTGCCCTGCGGGTGGGGTGCGGGGCAATGGCCCCTCAGTCGATCAGGCATTCCAGGGCGATCGTGGCCAGACGGAGGGCGGAGTGCGGGCCCATCACCTCGGCCACCGTGGGGCCGGAACGACGCCGCTCCAGTCACCTGTCAGGGACGGCCAGCCGGCCGGCAGCACCTGGTCTCCCGCGGTCCCGAGCCAGGCGGTGACGCTCGTCGGAGCATCCTCGGTGGATTCCCAGGCCGGCATGATGCGTCCCGGCGGAATACGCGCAGGAGTGTCCGTCGGCAGCCAGGAAACCTGGAACGTCCCGCCCGGGGAGATGGATCCCTGCCTCACCAGCACCCCGTTTGACGAGAGTGCGAGAGCCCAAGGCGAGACTGCCCGGGGCGGACCGGGGGCGGCCTTGATCCGATGTGGCCACGGCTGATCGTGGGACCGGGCTGAAGACGTCTTGTACCGCACCGCAGTTGTCGCCCTTCGCCGAACCTGCAACGTAGCACGTCGTCGTGGCGACGCCGAACAGGCCTCGAACGCGTGGAGGCGTCGGTCGCGGACAGGGAGGCTCGGGTCGAGCGGCGGAATTGCTTCGTGCGCACACCGTGGTGCCGGCGACAACTCTCTGCCCGGTTATGACGACACGTCGGGCAAGCTGTTGCCCCGCTGCTGCTGCCAGGTGTCTCCGGCATCATTGTGGTCGGTGGACCTGCTGAGTTCTTCCCAGTATTCGTCGGTCTTCACGCGTGCGCGCCAGACTTCGCGTCCGTAGTCGAAGGCGTCGCTGCCGGCGAGGATGCGCAGCGGAGGATCGTCCAGCGAAGCCACGGTGAGCACGAGCTGGGCTACTTTTGCCGGGTCGCTGTTGGCAGTTTTCTCGAACCCGGCCATGGAGCGTGCCGAGGCGCCGACTGTTTGCTCGTAGGGCGGGCTCACCGGCGGAGTCTCCATGGACGCGCCGGCCCAGTCGGTGCGCATGCCACCCGGTTCGACGACCGTGACCTTGATTCCCAGGGGTGCCACCTCGGCGGACAGTGCCTCGCTGAATCCGCCGACGGCCCACTTCGCCGACTGGTATGCCGTCATGCCTGGACTGCCGATGCGTCCCCCGAGTGAGGAGATCTGGATGATCCGGCCACTTCCCTGCCTGCGCATGATGGGCACGACTGCCTTGGTGACGTAGACCGTACCGAGGAAGTTGGTTTCGACCTGGCGCCGGAACACCTCAATGGCGGTGTCCTCCAGGGCGACCCTGTCCCCCTGACCCGCATTGTTGACCGCGACGTCGATACGCCCGAACACCTCCTGTGCCTCGGTGACCGCCGCCTGCGCCGCCACCGGATCGGTGACGTCGAGGCGGAGGGCGTGCACGCGGTGGCCGTACTGCGACACCAGAGCATCCAGAGACCTCGGATCGCGCGCACTGGCCGCGACCCGGTGGCCGGCGGCGAGAGCTGCTTCTGCGATGGCATGCCCCAAGCCCCGCGAGGTACCAGTAACGAAAAAGACGGATGACATGTGCAGAGTCCCCTCGAACGCCTTGATGCAAGCTGTGTCACGGCCTGGGCCTCCGGCAATTAGCCGGTTGCCCAGGAAGACTTGCGACTGCCGGCATTTAACGCAACTGGATTGCGTTATCTCCACGCTAGCAGGCCCCGACATTTAACGCACCCCGGTTGCGTTAAAATGAGGCATGCACCGTCGAGCCCGCTCGCAGGAGGCCAAACTCCGCCGCGCCGAGGACCTGCTGGAAGCCGCCCGCACCCTGGCCGCCGACCGCGGCGGGGTCCGCCACATCACGCTCGCGGAGGTCACCGAAGCCGCCGGCCTGCACCCCTCCGCCGTCAGGCGCTACTTCGCCAGCAAGGAAGAACTCCTGCTCGAACTCGCCGAGCGCGGCTGGAACCAGTGGCGCGACACGCTCACCGCCCACCTGGCCGGCGCCCGCGGCCTCACACCGCCCGAGACCGCCACCGCCGTGAGCGCCACCCTCACCTCACTGCCGCTCTTCTGTGACCTGCTCACCCACGTACCGCTCAGCCTCGAAGGCGAGGTCGACATCGAATGCGCCCGCCGCTACAAGACCCACTCCTTCGCGGCCTACGACACCATCGTCGACACCCTGACGGCCACCGGGACCATGACCGCCGGGCAGGTCCACGACCTCATCGCGACGGCGCTGGGCGTGACCGCCAACCTGTGGCAGCTCGCCCACCCCACTCCCACCCTCGCCGAGCTCTACGCCCAGGAACCCCGCTGGGGCCACGCCGCACTCGACTTCGAACCACGCCTCACCCGCCTCCTCCAGGCCACCGCCACCGGCCTCACCGCGCCCAGCGGCCCGTCCGCGTAGCCATCCGGCACCCGCGGTCAGAGCCTCTGGGACGCCTCGGACCGTGCGATCGCTTGGACTGCCCGGACATCGGCACGGAAGACTGCGGCACCGGGGCCTCCTGCTGCTCGGTGATTCGACACCAACGAGCTGTTCAGGAGGCCCTGCTCGTATGCGCCGAGCACCCCGCATCACCCAATCGGGACTCCCGTTCACTCAATGGCTGGAGCTTTCGGGCCTGCGTCAACATCCCTTGTCAGGCGACGGTGTACTCCGCATCCCCAAAGTCCGCGACCACACGCAGCCGACCACCGAGTGCTTCCACATAGGAGCGAAGCGTCGCTACCTCGGCACGGTCCAGTTCGCCGTGCTCGATCGCGGAGACCCGAGGAGCGGACACGCCCATGGACGCGGCGACTTGGCGCTGGGTCAACGCTTGCTCACGCCGAACCTCTGCGAGCTTGTGAGCGCGCACCTCCGCCGTCAGCCGGTCCATCGCCGCCTGCTTCTCCTGCGCCGACCGCACCGGCAGCCCAGCGGCCTCACGCCGCTCGCGCGCCTTGCGCTTGGTCTCCTCCCAGCTGACAGTGCTCATTCGTACTCCCTGGTCTAAAGATCCATAAGGTGCGCCCGGTAGCGCTTCTCTGCGATCGGGATGTTGGTGTCGTACCAGCCCTGCCAGTTCCCAGCCTTGTCGCCGGCCACCAGCAGCACCGCCCGGCGCACCGGATCGAACGCGAAGGGCATCCGGATCTCACTGCTCCCAGACGACCCCGGTCTCAACTCCTTCAAGTGATGGTTTCCAGTACCCTGGATCCGGTCGACCAGCGGACGGCCAAGCGTTGGGCCCGTCGCCGCCAGGGTGTCGATGGCATCCTCCACCTGCTCGGCACTGTCCCAGTCTTCCTCGGCCGGCGCCTCGAACCACGCCGGTAGCGGGCCCGATCTCGACACGGCGGCGCGCCGTCAGGCACGGGCTCGGCGCAGGCCGGCCGCGCGGGGCTTGCCGGGTCGTGGAAAGGCACGTCCCGACAGCGTTGACTGATGACCCCGCCCCACCCGGGCCGGACCGGGGCCGAGACCGTCGGCCCAGGTCTCCACCGCGTCGTCAGGAGAGCTGCCATGCCCATGCCCGCCAACCCGCCGAAGAACCCCGCCAGCCCGTTTGCCTCCTTCGCCGGCCACCACATCGGCATCCGCGTCCCGGACTACGAGGCGGCCAAGGCCTGGTACACCGAGAAGCTCGACTTCCGCGTCCTGCAGGAGTGGCCCTACGGCGAACTGCGGCTGGCCTACCTCAGCCCGCCCAACGACGACGACTTCCACCTCGAACTGCTGGCCGGCCCCGTCCCCTCCCCCAACAAGGTCCTCGATGACCTGGATGTCAGCCTGCGACACGGCGGCTACCACCATGTGTGCCTGCGCGTCGAGAACGTCGACCAGGCCCGCGCGGAGCTGGAGCGCCGCAGGGTGGACCTGGTCGGTGCGCCCTTCGAGATCGCGGACATCAGTCGCCGTCTGGCCTTCTTCCGGGACCCGTGGGGCAACATGTTCGAGATCGCCGAGACGCTCCCCGGCGCCGGCGCCTGACCCCGGCCCGGACCACGTGAGCAGCGGGCGAGGTGGGGGCCCGCGGCGTGTCGTTGGGTGCTCGCGGCTCCGCCGACTGCGGCGCCCCGGTACCCCCCGAAAAAGATGCTTGACCTGGCGCAACTATCTCCTCAAGCGTTTTCGCGGAGGTCACGCGCCCCAGCAGGGGAGCGCTTACGACGACGCCTCGTCGGCGGCCACCCCGTGACCGAAGGCACGGCGCAGGGCCACGTTGCTCATCAGCAGGCCGCCGTCCACCGGGAGGGTGACGCCGGTGATCCACGCGGCGTCGCGGGAGGCGAGGAAGGTGATGGCGGCGGCGATATCGGCCGGCTCGCCGACCCGGCCCAATGGATAGACGGACGCGGCGCGGCGCAGGGCGTCCTCGCGGCCGTCCCAGCCCGGGGTGCGGATGGTGCCGGGAGCCACGAGGTTGACGCGGACGCCGCGCGGGGCGGCGTGACCGGCGAGGGTGCGGGTGAGGCTGTCCAGACCCGCCTTGGCGGCGCTGTAGGCGTGGTTGCCGAAGTCCTTTTCGCCGTTGACCGAGCCGACGTTGACGATCGCGCCACGGCCGTCCGCGGCGGCCAGATGTGGGAGCGCGGCGCGGGCGCAGCGGAAGGCGCCGCCGAGGGTGATGTCGAGGTCCTGGTGCCATGCGTCGTCGGGCTGGTCCTCGAACAGCGGGGTGTCCGGGTGGCAGGAATGGGCGTTGTTGACCAGGACGTCCAGCCTGCTGAAGCTCCGTACCGCGTGCGCCACGGCCGCCTCGGCGTCCGCCCGTTCGGCGACGTCGCACACCAGCGACTCGGCCTCGCCGCCGTCGGCGCGTATCGAGGCCGCCGTCTTCGCGGCCCGTTCGCCGTCCAGGTCGGTGACGAGCACCCGCGCCCCCTCGGCGGCGAACCGGCGGGCGGTCACCTCGCCGATACCGCGTCCCGCGCCGGTGAGCATGACCGCGTAGCCCTCGAACCTCCGCACCCTGTGCCCCTTCCGTCAACCCGGCCCCATCGGCGGGGCGCCCGCCGGTAACACTGCCCAGGCCGGTCCACACGCAGTCGCCCCGCGCCGGACGGCGGCGCCCGGATTCGGACCGCCGCCGGGCGCCGCCCGCCACGGATCAGGCCGCGGCGTCCGGCGCCATGGCACCTCCCCACAGCGGTAGCTGAGGGAGCAACGCAGTGCCGGGGGCGCCCCGCGTCCCGGCAAGGCGGCGAGGCGCGCCCGTCTCGGGCACGGCGGCGTCGCAGCGCGCGAAGATCCGGCAGACCGCGCCTACGCCTCGCCGCGCGTGGCCAGGCTCTTGCGCACCGCGCGCACCAGCGCCTGCGCGCGCGGGTCCGCGGTGACGCCCCGCTGCATGGCGTTGGTGACGTAGCCGAAGCCGATCCGCGCCTCCGGGTCGGCGAAGGCGAGCGAGCCGCCGCGCCCCGGGTGGCCGAAGGAGCCAGGGCCCAGCAGCGGGGAGGCCGGGCCGTGCAGCATGTAGCCGAGCCCGAAGCGGGTGCCGACGACCAGCACGTGGTCCGGCCCGGCGGACTCCTCCGTACGCGCCATGGTGAGCGTCGCCGGCGCGAAGAGCCGCCCGCCCGAGCGGGCCGTACGGGCCGACGGCAGCGGGCCGATCAGCGCCGCGTAGAAGCGGGCCAGCGCGTCGGCGGTCGCGACCCCGCCCGAGGCGGGCAGCTCGGCGGCGAGATACGCGGGTTCGTTCTCGTCCGGCAGCGGGCTGATCGCGGCGAACGCGCGCCGGGTCAGCGACTCGGGGTCCTGGTACGCCTCGGCCACCGACCGCTTGGGGCGCAGCCGCAGCCTCTGGGCGGCGGGCGCGACGGGCGCCTCCACCGCCTCGATCCGGCCGACCCGGCCCCGCTGTTCCTCCGGCAGCCCGAGCCACAGGTCGAGCCCGAGCGGACCGGCGACCTCCTCGGCGATCCAGCGCCCGATGGTCCGCCCGGTCACCCGCCGCACCAGCTCGCTCAGCAGCCAGCTGTACGTCTGGGCGTGGTACCCGTGCGCCGTGCCGGGTTCCCATACGGGCCGCTGGGCGGCGACGGCCCGCGGCCCGGATATGCCGTCGACGGCCTCGGCCGGGCTCAGCGGGGTGTCGAGGACGGGCACCCCGGTCCGGTGCGCGAGCAGATGCCGGACCAGCACCCGCTCCTTGCCGTTCGCCTTGAACTCCGGCCAGTACGTGCCGACCCGGCCGTCCAGGTCCAGCTGGCCGCGCTGGTGGAGCAGCAGGGGGACGGCGGCCGCGACGCCCTTGGTGACGGACCGGACGACCTGGGCGGTGTCCTGGGCCCAGGGCTCGCCGTCAGCGCCGTCATCGCCGGCGGCCGGCTCCTTCGTACCGCCCCACAGATCGACGGCCTTCTCGCCCTCCCGGTAGAGGACGAGGGCCGCGCCGCGCTCGCCGCGCCGGGCGAAGTTCTCCGCGAAAGCGTCCCGGACAGGTTCGAAACCGTCGGCCACCGTGCCCTGGACGTCCACCACTGATCCGACTCCTGCCCATGCCGACCCGCGCGTGTGTGCTGTATCCCCTTATGGTGCAACGTCCCCGGCGGGAGGGCCGGACCGGGGCCATCGCCGGACGGACGGGGATCGTCACCGGACGGGGACGGTCACCGAACGGGGGTCGAAGCCGAAGGGCAGCTCCAGCCGGTGCTCGCGCATCAGCCGCTCGTCGCACAGCAGATCCTGGGTGGTGCCGTCCGCCGCGATCACACCGCCGCTGAGCACCACCGAGCGCGGGCACAGCTCCAGCGCGTACGGCAGATCGTGCGTGACCATCAGCACGGTGACGTCCAAGGACCGCAGGATGTCGGCGAGTTCGCGGCGCGAGGCCGGGTCGAGGTTGGAGGAGGGCTCGTCGAGGACCAGGATCTCCGGCTCCATTGCCAGCACGGTCGCGACGGCCACCCGGCGCCGCTGCCCGAAGGAGAGGTGGTGGGGCGGCCGGTCGGCGAACTCCGCCATGCCGACCCGCTCCAGGGCCCGCCGGATCCGCTCCTCCAGCTCCGCGCCGCGCATCCCGGCCGCTGCCGGGCCGAAGGCGACGTCCTCGCGCACGGTCGGCATGAACAGCTGGTCGTCCGGGTCCTGGAAGACGATGCCCACGCGGCGGCGGATCTCGGCCAGATGCGCCTTGGACACGGGCAGCCCCGCGACCGTGACCGACCCGGCACCCGCGGCCAGGATGCCGTTGAGATGGAGGACCAGGGTGGTCTTGCCCGCCCCGTTGGGGCCGAGCAGGGCGACGCGCTCACCGCGGGCGACGGTCAGATCGACGCCGAAGAGGGCCTGGTGGCCGTCGGGGTAGGCGTATGCCAGGCCGGACACCTGGAGGGAGGGCGGGGTGGTCGGGGTGGTCATCGGGTCATCCATCCGGTCAGGCAGACCGCCAGCGCGGTCAGCGGGAGGGCGGCGGCGTATGTCCACTGGGCCCGGGACGCCGTCACATCGTCGATCACCGGCATGGTGCCCGTATAGCCACGGCTGACCATCGCGAGGTGGACCCGCTCACCCCGCTCGTACGACCGGATGAACAGCGCCCCCGCCGACTTGGCCAGCACCCCCCACTGACGCACTCCCCGCGCCTCGAAACCGCGCGACTGGCGCGCGATCCGCATCCGGCGCATCTCATCGGAGATGACGTCCCCGTAGCGGATCATGAACGAGGCGATCTGCACCAGCAGCGGGGGCATCCGCAGCCGCTGGAGCCCCAGCAGCAGGCCGCGCAGCTCGGTCGTGGACGCCAGGAGTACGGAGGCGGCGACGCCCAGCGTGCCCTTGGCGAGGATGTTCCAGGCGCTCCACAGCCCGGACTGGCTGAGCGACATCCCCAGCACATCGACACGCGGGCCCTGCGCGACGAACGGCATCAGCACGGCGAAGGCCACGAACGGGATCTCGATCAGCAGCCGCCGGAGCAGACACCCCGCCGGAATCCGGGCCACCGCCGCCACGCCCGCCAGCAGCGCGGCGTACAGGGCGAAGGCCCAGACGGCCTCGCGGGGCGTGGAGACGACGACCAGGACGAAGCAGAAGACGGCGGCGATCTTGCAGTGCGGCGGCAGGGCGTGCACCGGCGACCGGCCCTCGCGGTAGAGCTTGTGAGCGTGGCCCGCGCCCATGTCAGACCGTCTCGGAGCGGTCTGCCGCCGCCGCTGTCCTGCGGCGCCGTACGAGGACGAACACCCCGGACCCGACGGCGAGCGTCGCCCCCACCCCGATCACCCCGGCGAGCCCGCCGGAGAGCCGGGCGTCGGCGATGTCCTTGACGCCGTAGTCGGCGAGCGGGGAGTCCTTGGCGGCGTGCTCCTCGGCCTTCTCGTCGATGCCCTTGTCGTGCGCGACCTTCTCCAGCCCGTCGGGGCTGGCGGAGGCGTAGAAGCTGACCACCCCGGCACAGAGCAACGCGGCGGCAATCCCTGCCAACCACACCCGCCGCGCCGACCGGCGGGGCGCGGCGAGGGGCACCGCCGCGGCAGCCGCTCCGGGGGCCGCCCCGGCGGCGCCGGCGCCGGTCGCGGCGCCCGCGCCCCCGGTCCGCC
>NZ_JBEXFG010000039.1:0-63501 GCF_040606675.1 Streptomyces sp. NPDC005393
ATCGGCACGTCCAGCCCAACGATCCACAACCCGCCGAGACACCGGCCACATCATCAGTTCATCCGAATCGGTCATGTGCGGAGGATCGGGCTAGCGCGGGCCCGGCTCGCACGGCTCGCCCGGCTCCACGATCCGCCGTGGCGGCGCGATCAGCCGCTCCCGCTCGGCCGGGCTCAGCCCCGCCGACCGACAGCCGTCCGCGCCCCGCCGTCCACGCCGAAATACCGCTCGCCGAGGCGCCGAAGGCCCACGAGATCATCGAATCCCGCACCAACCTCGGAAAGATCGTCCTCATCCCGTGACCGTCACCGCGCCCAGCCGGCCATCACGGGCTGGCCCAGATCGACCCATGATCGTCGGCTGACTCAACTGTCCCTGTGTCACAGAGATATGACGCACGGTCCTTGTCGCGGCCGACCGTGAGACGAGAGACTTCTGCCGCAGTCACCTGTGAGACGTGGGATGTCTTGATGTCTTGATGTCCAGATGCCTCTGGCGGGCAGTCTGAAGGGCAGGTCATGATCATGGCGTCAGTTCTCCGTACACGCCCCCGTACCAGACCATGGCGGCGCCGCGCCCCGGTGCTCCTCGCCGCCGCGGCGCTGGCCCTGACTCCGCTTCCGGCCTGGGCCGCAGCCACGGACTCCTCCGCGTCCGCGGCCCGTACCGATTCCGGTTCCATTTCGGCCACCGCCGCCACCGCCGCCACCACCTCCACATCCGCCTCCGATGCCGACTCCGGATTCGATCAGCAGGTCCTCTTCAAGTCTGCCCAGGACCAGAGGTACTCCTGCTTCCGGATCCCGGCGGTCGTCAGGTCCAAGGACGGCACCCTGCTCGCCTTCGCCGAGGGCCGGGTGGAGAGCTGCGGCGACGCCGGGAACATCGACATCGTCCTCAAGCGCTCCACCGACGGCGGCCGCACCTGGGGCCCGCTCCAGGTGATCAACAAGGGCGGCGGCGACACCCATGGCAACCCCGCGCCCATCGTGGACACGCGCACCGGCCGCATCGTGCTCGCCAGCACGTACAACACGGGCCGTGACGACGCCCAGAGCTGCGATGTGCCCTGTGACCGCACCCCGCACCTCCAGTACAGCGACGACGACGGCGCCACCTGGTCGGCCCCGCGCGATCTGAGCCCCTCCCTCCTCCCGCCCCAGTGGAACTCCTGGTACGCCACCGGGCCCGTCCACGGCATCCAGCTCGAGCACGGCCGGCACAAGGGCCGGCTGGTCTTCACCATCAACACCGAGAGCTACGACGGCACCCGCATCACCGACAACCATGCCGCCCTCGCCTACAGCGACGACGGCGGAAACCGCTGGCACATCGGCGCGGTGGACAGCTGGCCGATAGCGGACGACGGCACCTTCCGTCAGAAGCCGTCCGAGATGACGCTGGTGGAGCGCGCCGACGGATCGATCTACGTCAACGGGCGCGAGCAGGACGGCACCGACCTCGGCCACCGCGACTACGCCATCAGCCGCGACGGCGGCGAGAGCTTCACCGCGCCCTTCCGCGCCATCCACGATCTGTCCACCCCGCAGGTGCAGGGGTCGATCCTGCGGCTGCGCGGCGAGGACCGCGACGGCTACAGCCGGCTCCTCTTCGCCGCCCCCGCCGACCCCGACCGCCGCCGCACCATGATGATCCGCTCCTCCTGGAACGAGGCGCGCACCTGGGACGGCGTCGACCGCGGCAAGGTCGTCACCACCGACTGGTCCGGCTATTCGGACATGACCGCGATCTCACATGACACGGTCGGGCTGCTCTACGAGGGCGGCGCGGTCGACGCCCGCGACGAGATCCGCTTCGCCCGCTTCACCGAGGACTGGCTGGGCGACCGCCGCGCGCCCGACCCCACCACCGACGACCGCGCGCCCGGCGCCCGCGCCGCGACGGTCCTCGGCGGCGCGGCCCGGACGGACGGGCGCTTCGGCCCCGGGCTGACCTTCGACGGCACGGACGACGCCGTACGCGTCCCGTACCGCGACTCCCTCCCGCTCGGCACGCGCGACTTCACGTTGAGCCTGTGGTTCCGCTACACCGCCGCCTCCGGTCAGCAGCCGTTCCTGTGGATGGGCGGCATCGGCACCAAACAGCCGCAGGTCTGGCTGCGCGGCGAGCCCTCGACCAACCGCGTCCGGGCGCTCATCACCACGGTCAACGGCCCCGCCACCTTCACCAGCGCCTCCGTGAGCACCAACGCCGCGTACAACGACGGCCAGTGGCACCACATCGCCCTGATCCGCACCGGCGGCCGGCTCTCCCTCACCGTGGACGGCGGCACCGCCGCCACAGCTCCCGACGTCCCCGGCACCGTCAGCCGCACCGCGCCCTTCGGCCTCCACCTCGGCCAGGCGGTCGACGGCCGCTCCCATCTGACCGGCGACCTCGACGAGTTCCGCCTCTACGACCGCGCCCTCACCGACACCGAACTGCGCCGCGTCCGCGAGTTCAACGCCCCGCTCGACCACCACGGTTCGGGCGCGCTCGTACGCCTCCCCCTGGACCGCGTACGGTCACCCCACCGCTGACCCCACCGGCCGCCCCGCACCCGCGCGGCGGCCGGCGCGGAAGCAGGGTCACCCGGTGTGCCCGCCGGTACCGCCGCCGCTCGGCGCTCGCGCCCAGCCAGGTGGCGTACGCACCACCGAGCCGGCGTCGCACGGGCCGACCCCGTCGGGCACGGGGGTGAGAGTTGCGATTGACTATCACCCGCACCGGAGACACAGGGGGATCCCACAGCCATGACGACAACAGGCATGCCCACAGCCGACAACACTCCGAAAATCCCGGACGCCGCCTGGCTGGAGGCCCGGTTCGGCGAGGACTCGCTCTGGCGGCCGGCCGAGGCCGACCTTCCCAAGGAGCTGAGCCACGGAACGTCGCGGGAGTTTCTGACCACGGTCGGGTTCCCCGCGGTCACGATCGACCTCATCGACTTCGACTCCACCCATCTGCGCGACGATGACGAGCCGTACCCCTTCGACGCCGACGAGCTGTACGGGAAGCGCTACCCCGACGACGACTCCCCGCCCGAGAACTTCTGCTTCACGATCGGCACCCGCTTCGATCAGCAGCTGATGCTCGACGCGGCCGTCGGCGACATCGACCACTACGACCCCTCCGGCTGGGACCACGGCGCCGGCCAGCAGGGCACGGCCGCCTCCTCGCTCCCCGCCCTGGCCGTCCTCCTCGGTCTCCTCGTCGAACGACGCGACGCGCTCACCTCCGACGACACCGAAACCCGCGACGCCGCCGTCGCCGACCTGCGGAAGCGCATGGGCGACGTCGAGCCGGAGGTGTACGACTCGTCGTTCTGGGCCGATGTGTTCGAGTATCTGTCGGAGTGACGACGGCGGTCATCCGGTATCGGACATAGACGTTTCACACTGACGCCGGTTCTCGTCCCAGATGATGCCGAAAACCGGCGGTAGCGTATCCGGGCGTTGACGCACGGGGCAGACGAGTTCATGGCGGATGCGGCAGTTGTGATCGGAGGGAAAGCCGTCGCCCCAGTTGACCGCGCATCCGTCCGAACCGATCGCCCAGCGTTGCCCGTCGGGCACGATATGGGCGGGCAGCGGGGTACGGGGTTCCAGCAAGACCCAGTGGCCGTAGCCGGTCTCGAAGCGGTCCGGCTCGGTTCCGCAGTCGCGGCACAGAGGTGGGGCGGGAGGTGCGGGCGCGTCGGCACCCTCGGTGAGGGCTTGGCGGTGGTCTTCGAGGGCTTGGACATCGGCCCAGCAGTGGTCGCACAGCGGGCCGAAGGGCTCACCCCGGTCGACGACGCTCCCACAGATGGCCGGGCAGGTGCTGCAGGCACGTGGCTGATTGGTATCCCCCATAGGGGCAGAGTGCGCGCACCGGTGCCGGCCGACGAGGGGCGTTATCGGCCCTTGCTACTGGTGGTGTGGCTGCTGATGGGTTCGAGCGCGCCCCAGTAGCCACCGACGGGCACCTTGGCGTGCAGCTGTTGTGGCTGGGCGTGGGGTCTTGCCAGGAAAACCAAGAGGTGCCGCCGTCGCACCGAGCACCGAGCACCGAGCACCGAGCCGACCGGAGTTCCTACACCACGCAGAATTCGTTGCGCTCGGGATCCTGAAGAACCACGGCGTAGTACTCCATACCCGGCTCATCCATGATCCGCAGCACCGTGGCCCCGGCCCTGGTCAGCCGGTCCACCGTCGCCGTGACGCGCTGGGTGCGGAGGGTCAGGGGGACGTCGCGGCCGCCGCCCACTTTCAGGTCGAGGTGCAGCCGGTTCTTGACGAGCTTCGCCTCCGGGACCCTCTGGAACCACACCCGTGGCCCCTGCCCCGCCGGATCGACGATCGACTCCGACGTCTCCCCGACGCCGACGGTCAACTCCTCCTCGGGCACACCCATGTCCGCCCAGTAGTCCCGCCACGTGGCATGTCCGCCGGGTGGCGGCTCCGGGACATAGCCCAGAGCGTCGGTCCAGAAGGTCACCATCCGCCGCGGGTCGGCGCAGTCGATGGTCAGTTGCAGTGTCATCGTCATGTGCGCAGCGTCTCAGACGGGTCTGACAACGAGCCCGACGTCAGGTCGGCGACGACCGCCGTCAGGGCCGCGCCGTCGGCGGCTCGCTTGGTGATGACGGCCCGGTTGGCGTAGGCCGTCTCGACGTCGTCCGAGTTCCACCGGGTGCTGGCGCCGGGCGGCCATGTGCTGGTCGCGTTCCAGGTCGGCGACGAGCCGCTGCACTTCACGGAGGCGTTCGGGCATGAGGAGGCGCTGACCTTCCGCCGCTGGCAGCCGGACCGTATCGCCGCGTTGCTGGGCGAGGCCGGGCTGCCGGTACGCGCCCGGGCGCAGCGCGAACCCGAACGCGCCGAGAAGACCCCTCAGGCCTGTCTCATCGCCCGTAAACCGGCTGCCGGGAGCTGAGCTCGTCAGCTTCCCGCTCCGCCACCGGAGCCGGCTCGGAGCCCGGCTCCGGCACCGGCTCCGGCACCCGCGCCGCGAAGCGCCGGGCCAGCACCGCGCACACCATCAGCTGCATCTGATGGAAGAGCATCAGGGGGAGGACGGCCAGGCTCGCCTGGGCGCCGAAGAGCACACTCGCCATCGGCAGCCCGGCCGCCAGGCTCTTCTTCGACCCCGCGAAGACGATCGTGATCCGGTCGGCCCGGGCGAAGCCGAGCTTGCGTGAGCCGTACGCGGTGAGCGAGAGCATCACCGCGAGCAGCACCGCCTCGACGCCGAGGAGGAGACCCAGCCGGCCCGGGGTGACCTGGTGCCAGATGCCGCGGGTCATGCCCTCGCTGAAGGCGGCGTAGACGACGAGCAGGACCGAGCCGCGGTCGACGAGGCGCAGCACCGCCCGGTGGCGGAAGATGAAGCCGCCGATCCAGCGGCGCAGCAGCTGGCCGGCGAGGAAGGGCGCCAGCAGCTGGAGCGCGATCTTGACCATCGAGTCGGCCGAGAAGCCGCCGCCGCTGCCGCCCAGCAGCAGCGCGGCCAGCACCGGGGTGACGATGACGCCGATCAGGCTGGAGAAGGAGCCGGCACAGATCGCGGCGGCGACGTTGCCGCGGGCGATGGAGGTGAAGGCGATGGAGGACTGGACGGTGGAGGGCACCAGGCACAGGAAGAGCAGCCCGGTGTAGAGCGGATGGGTCAGCAGGTACGGGACGAGGCCGCGGGCGGCCAGGCCGAGGGCCGGGAAGATGACGAAGGTGCAGGCCAGCACGGTCAGATGGAGCCGCCAGTGGCGTACCCCGTCCAGCGCCTCGCGGGTGGAGAGCCGTGCGCCGTAGAGGAAGAAGAGAAAGCCGATCGCGACCGTGGTGGCTCCGTCGGTGACGGTGGCGGCCCGGCCGCCGGCCGGCAGGAGCGCGGCGAGCGCGACCGTGGCGATGAGGCCCAGGATGAACCCGTCCAGGGGCAGCCAGGGCGGGAGGGCGATCCCACGGCGGCGCGGGGGGCGGGGGCGGTGCTGGGGTGGCGGGCGGTGCTGGGGTGGCGGGCGGTGCGGGCTGGGCATTCGCTCTCTTCCTCGGTGTCCGCGGCGGATTCGGTGTCCCCCGGAGGGGACGCGGAGTCGCCCCGCGGGACGGAGACGGACGGGCCCTCTCCAGGGTGCTCTTGATCAGCGCTATCGGGAATCCCGTATACCGCTCTGACTGCCATCGCGTTCCGTGATGACCCGGCCGTACAGTGGCTCCATGTACGACCCCGTCCAGCTCCGTACGTTTCTCGCGGTGGCCCAGACGCTCAGCTTCACCCAGGCCGCCCACCGCCTCGGGGTGCGCCAGTCCACGGTGAGCCAGCATGTGCGCAAGCTGGAGGCGGCCGTCGGGCGGCAGCTGTTCGCCCGCGATACGCACGGGGTGGAGCTGACCGAGGACGGCGAGGCGATGCTGGGCTTCGCGCGCACGATCCTGGAGGCGAACGAGCGGGCGGCGGGGTGGTTCCGGGGCACCCGGCTGCGCGGGCGGCTGCGCTTCGGCGCGTCGGAGGACTTCGTGGTGACCCGGCTGCCGGAGATCCTGGAGGGGTTCCGCCGCGATCACCCCGAGGTGGATCTGGAGCTGACCGTCGAGCTGTCGGGCACGCTGCATGAGCGGCTGGAGGCGGGCAGGCTGGATCTGGTGCTGGCCAAGCGGTCCGAGGAGCGGCCGCAGGGGCAGCTGGTGTGGCGGGACCGGCTGGTGTGGATCGGCGCGGAGCGGTTGCGGCTGGATCCGGACCGCCCGCTACCCTTGATCGTATTCCCGCCGCCGGGGCTGACCCGGGCCCGCGCGCTGGATGTGCTGGAGCGGCACGGCAGGTCGTGGCGGATCGTCTGTACGAGCGGCAGCCTCAATGGACTGGTCGCGGCGGCGCGCGCGGGGCTCGGTGTGATGGCGCACACACATGGCTTGATTCCGCCCGGTCTGACGCCGGTCCCGGAGCGGGCCGGGCTGCCGGAGCTCGGCCCCGTGGACTTCGTACTGCTGCACGGAAAGCAGCGGCGGGACACCGCGTCGCGCGCCGCGGCGGAGCGGCTCGCCGCCACGATTCTGGCGGGCCCTGTGCCGCCATCGGAGAGATTCCGTGCAGAAAGTCGTTACATATGAGCCACACATGCGGCACATAGGACCAGACTTAACACAATCCCGCCTTCGCAACGCCCGATTGACGCCCTTTCACCGTACTGACCGGCGCACATTCCGTACGTTCCGGTCACAAAACACCTCTCCCCCATCAGGCGCCGGATCGGGTACGGTCGCGGCGCTGTGCGGAGCGGCTTCAAGGAGCAGGTATTGCGCGAGTTCACCGTCCCCTCGATGGCCACGGCGCCCCAGGCCGGCGGACTGGCGGACGCCGTCTTCGACCATGCCGCCGCCGACCCGGGCCGGGTGGCCCTGGCACGCAAGACGCCGGACGGCCGCTGGCAGGACGTGACCGCGAGCCAGTTCCGGGACGAGGTGATGGCACTCGCCAAGGGGCTGCTGGCCCATGGCGTACGGTTCGGCGACCGCGTCGGCATCATGTCCCGCACCCGCTACGAATGGACGCTCTTCGACTTCGCGCTGTGGACCGTCGGCGCCCAGAGTGTTCCGTTGTACCCCACCTCATCCGCCGAGCAGGTCTTCTGGATGCTGTATGACGCGGGCGTCTCCGCGTGCGTCGTGGAGCACGAGGACCATGCGATGACGGTCGGCTCGGTGGTCGGCCGGCTGCCGCAGCTGGAGCGGCTGTGGCAGCTGGACGCCGGAGCGCTGGAGGAGCTGCTGGCGGCCGGGGAGTCCGTCGAGGACGATGTCGTCCACCGGCACCGGAGGGCGATGATGCCCGAGCAGCCCGCGACCATCATCTACACCTCGGGCACCACCGGCCGCCCCAAGGGCTGTGTGATCACCCACGCCAATCTGATGGCCGAGTGCGACAACGTCGTCGAACGGTTCGAGACGGCCTTCCACTCCAAGCCGGGCGACGAGGCCGCCACCCTGCTCTTTCTGCCGCTCGCGCATGTCTTCGGCCGGATGGTCCAGGTCGCCGCCCTCCGCGGCCGGGTCAAACTCGGGCATCAGCCCAATCTCTCGGCGGCCGCGCTCCTGCCCGACCTCCAGTCCTTCCGGCCGACCTTCATCCTCGCCGTGCCGTACATCTTCGAGAAGGTCTTCGCGGCGGCGCGCCGCAAGGCCGAGGCGGACGGCCGGTCCGGGCCGTTCGAGAAGGCCGTCGACGTCGCGGTGCGGTACGCGGAGGCGCAGGAGGCCAAGGCGTTCGGCACCGGACCGGGGCCCGGCGCCTCACTGCGCATGCAGCACCAGTTCTTCGACAAGGTCGTCTACAGCAAGGTGCGCGCGGCGATGGGCGGCCGGATCCGGCACGCCATGTCGGGCGGCTCGGCGATGGAGCGGCGGCTCGGGCTGTTCTTCGCGGGCGCGGGGGTGACCATCTACGAGGGCTACGGCCTCACCGAGTCCACCGCCGCCGCCACCGCCAACCCGCCCGAGCGGACCCGCTACGGCACGGTCGGGGTGCCGATCCCCGGCACCACCGTGCATATCGCCGACGACGGGGAGGTGTGGCTGCACGGCGGCCAGATCTTCGCCGGCTATCACAACGATCCGAAGACGACCGACGGGGTGCTGCGCGACGGCTGGCTCGCCACCGGCGATCTGGGCACGCTGGACGACGACGGCTATCTCACCATCACCGGGCGGAAGAAGGAGATCCTGGTGACCTCCGGCGGCAAGTCCGTTTCGCCGGTGGTCCTGGAGGAGCGGGTCAGGGCACATCCGCTGGTCGCCCAGTGCATCGTGGTCGGCAATGACCGCCCGTACATCGCGGCGCTGGTGACGCTCGACCCGGAGGCGGTCTCGCACTGGCTGACGATGCGCGGCAAAACGGAGATGCCGGCGAGCGAGCTGGTCCGGGACCCGGATCTGGAGACGGAGATCCGGCGGGCCGTGGTCGCGGCGAACACGCTGGTTTCCCAGGCCGAGTCGATTCGTACGTTCCGCATACTTGCCGCGCAGTTCTCGGAGGAGCATGGTCTGCTGACGCCGTCGCTCAAATTGAAGCGAAAGGTCATCGAACAGGCGTACGCCGTCGAGGTCGAGGCGCTGTACCACGCCTGAGCCACAGCTGAGCACGACCTGAGCCGCGAAGGGGGCACGCAATGATCGATGTCATTCTCCCCGAACTTCCCGAACGCGAACTGGCGCTGGTGTCCGAGGAGACACCCCGGCCGTCCGGCCCGACGCTGGCGGGGCGCGTCGTCCTGGGCGGGCCCGTGGCCGTACCCGTGACGCCGGAGCTCGTCGGCCCCGATCCGGAGCTGAGGGCCTTCCTGGAGGCCGAGGCGAACAGGGCCGTCTACCATCTGCTGCATCTGTCGGTGACCTGCGCGCGGGACGCCCCGGACCCCGCCCTGCACACGGTCAACCTCGATCTGACCCTGACGGCCGAGCCGGTACAGCGGGGCACCACCGCCTTCCATCCGGTGGCCTGGTCCATGACACCCCGGCAGCTCACCGAGGAGGCCGGCGGGACGGCGGCGGCCCACCCGGCCCATCTCGGCCCCCGGCTGGGGTTCCTGAACGGCGACCACGGCGTCGCGCCCGGCGAGCGGATCTGTCTGGAGGCGCGGCGGGAGCTGCGCTCGGACCCGGGCTGGGAGCTGCGGCACACCCCCGCGGCGCGGATCGGCGGTACGTACCGGCTGGCCATGGTCGTCCGGGCGCCGCGCGGGGCGGTCAGCCGGGCGGCGGTCGCGGTGGGGGCGACGGTGCGCGAGGGGCACACCCTGCACCGCTTCCGGTCGGAGCTCCCCGAGCCGCTGCGGCTCGCGGCGCGGCAATAGGCTCGCGGCGCGGCAATGAGGAGGGGCAACGGGGGAAACGGTGGACGACGAGGACGACGAGGACGGCAAGAACCACAAGGACGGCAAAGGCTGCGGCCGAGACGGGAATGCGGCGCCGGCGCTGACGGCCGGGGAGCTCCGGGAGCTGGCGCGGGTCTTCCCGCCGGGCCCGACCGCGCTGACCCTGCTGCGCAGGGCGGGGTTCCCCGCTCGGCAGATCCCGTCCACAACGGGATCTGCCGCCGGGGGGTTCTGGGACGCGGTGGCGGACGCGGTCGCCGCGGGCAGGATCGCGGACGGCAGGCTGCGGGTGCTGGCCGCCGCCTGCGTCACGTATCCGCACAACGAGATGTTCCGCGCGGCCGTACGGGGGCCGGGCGGGGGCATGATCCGACGGGTGCTGGTGACCGGGGCGAGCCGCGCTGACCGGGAGTTATGCGCGATCCGGCAGGCCGCGCGGGGCATCCTCACGGTGGACCGGTGCCCCGCCGCGTCCGCCACCGATGTACGGCGGATCCTGACGGTACGCCCCGATGTGCTCCATCTTCTCTGCCGCCGCGAGCGCTCGGCGCTGGTCTTCACGGACGACCGGGGCGAGGCGCACCGGACGCCCGCCACGCGTCTGGCCGCGCTGCTGGCCGCGTACCGCCGGCTGACCGGCGCCCGGCTGCGCGGTGTGGTGCTCGCGTGCGGCGACGGCGCGCCCCTCGCCCCGCTCTTCGCCGGGGCGGCCGAGATGGTGGTCACCCATCGCGGACCGCTCGGCGCGGAGGCGGCGGCGGCCTTCGCGGGCGGGCTCTACGGGCTGCTGGGCGCGGTGCCGGCGCCCGCGGACGCGGTGCGGCTGGCGGCGGAGCGGACCGGGCGGGACGGGGTGGTGGTGCTGGGGGGCGCCGGCAGGACAGGGGCGTACGAGTAGGCATGTCCACGGCAGAATCATGAGATCCGGCCGCGGTGGCCGGGAATGTGCGGCTCCCCTTGATCGTTGACTTTGGAGTACACGTATCCGCATTCCGACGTAAGGATCGACCGCTCGTGAGCAAGGTCCCCTTCATTACCCTCAACAACGGCGTTCGGATGCCGCAGCTCGGCTTCGGCGTATGGCAGGTCCCGGACGACGAGGCGCAGGTCGCCGTGCGCAACGCGCTGGAGGCCGGGTACCGCAGCATCGACACCGCCGCCATCTACGGCAACGAGGAGGGCACGGGGAAGGCGCTCGCCGCGTCGGGCATCGCGCGCGACGAGCTGTTCGTCACGACCAAGCTCTGGAACTCCGACCAGGGCTACGACTCGGCCCTGCGTGCCTTCGACACCTCGCTGACCAAGCTCGGCCTGGACTATGTGGATCTGTACCTGATCCACTGGCCGCTGCCCGAGGTCGACAAGTACGTGGACACCTGGAAGGCGTTCGAGAAGATCTACGCCGAGGGCCGCGCCAAGGCCATCGGGCTCTCCAACTTCCACCCGGCCCATATCCAGCGGCTGCTCTCCGAGACCTCGATCGCCCCGGTGATCGACCAGGTCGAGCTGCACCCGCAGCTCCAGCAGGCCGACCTTCGCGCCTTCAACTCGCGCCATGACATCGTCACCGAGGCGTGGTCCCCGCTCGGCCAGGGCAAGGGGCTGCTGGAGAACCCGAAGCTCGCGGCGATCGCCGCCAAGCACGGGAAGTCGCCGGCCCAGGTCGTGCTGCGCTGGCACCTCGACCTCGGCAATGTCGTGATCCCGAAGTCCGTGACCCCGTCCCGGATCAAGGAGAACCTCGACGTCTTCGATTTCGAGCTGGACTCCGAGGACCTCTCCACGATCGACGCCATGGACGCGGGCAACCGGCTGGGCCCGGACCCCGATACCTTCAACATGGTCTGATCCGCACCGCCTGACTCCCTCCGCCCCGCCGCGTTCACGCGGCGGGGCGGACTCATGTGCGGGCCCTGTGGGGCTCATGCGCCCGCCGAGCGGGGCACATCCACGGCGATTACGCTTGGCGCCCAGAAGAGCACATAGAGTGACCTCTTCCCCCGAGCCCGAGGAGACAGAAGATGCCCCGCAGACGCAGTCACGGTCTTGAGCTGGCCGCCGGGTGCACCGTGGCGATAGCCACCCTCTTCCTGAGTACTGGCATACCCGCGACGGCCGACCCCGGCGGGCCCACCACCGGCCCCCGGAGGGAGGTGCCGCCCGAGATGCTCGCCTCCATGCAGCGCGATCTGGGTCTGACGGCCGATGAGGTGAAGACGCGGCTCACCAACGAATACCGGGCCGGGGCCGCCGAACCGGGGCTGCGCAAGAGCCTGGGCGGCAGCTACGGCGGCGCGTGGGTGTCCGGCAACACCGCCGAGCTCACCGTCGCCACCACCGACAAGGACCAGAGCGGCACCATCACGGCCGGCGGAGCCAAGGCCGAGGTCGTCCGCCACAGCCTCAAGGCCCTCAACGACGCCAAGGGCGCGCTGGACCGGACGGCCGCGCAGCGTGCCCCGGCGACCGACGCCGTGTCCGTCTGGTACGTGGACCTCAAGTCGAACAGCGTCGTGGTGCAGTCGACCGAGCCGGCCGAGGCGTCGGCGTTCGTCGCCGCGAGCGGCGCGGACCCCGATGTCGTACGGGTCGTGGAGTCGGCCGAGCGGCCGCGCCCGCTGGAGGACCTGCGGGGCGGCGAGGCGTACTACATCAACGGCACCGTCCGCTGCTCGATCGGCTTCTCGGTGGCCCAGGACGCTCGGGGCGGCTTCGTCACCGCCGGCCACTGCGGCCCGGCGGGCGCGGCCACCACCGGCTTCAACCGGGTCGACCAGGGCGTCGTCCAGGGCTCCACCTTCCCCGGCAACGACTACGCCTGGGTGGCCACCAACGACGGCTGGACGCCGCGGCCCTGGGTGATCGGCCCCGACAGCACCAACGTCACCGTCACCGGCTCCCAGCAGGCGCCGGTGGGCTCGTCCGTCTGCCGCTCGGGCTCGACCACCGGCTGGCACTGCGGCATCATCCAGCAGCACGACACCAGCGTGCAGTACCCGCAGGGCACCGTCAGCGGCATGACCCGCACCAGCGCCTGCGCCGAGCCCGGCGACTCCGGCGGCTCCTTCATCTCCGGCAGCGAGGCCCAGGGCGTGACCTCGGGCGGCTCCGGGAACTGCACCGTCGGCGGTACGAGTTACTACCAGCCGGTGAACCCGATCCTGCGGACGTACGGCCTCACCCTCACCACCGGCTGACGTCCCCTCATCCGGCGGCTCGCACCGCCGTGTGGAAGGTCTGCGCGCTCAGCAGGAAGACATCCGGCCGCCGCATGATGCCCGCCCGGTCGTCCGGGTCGAGCAGCCGGTCGAGCGCGGCGAGGTCGCCGTCGTCGAGACGGTCGGCGGCGGCCTCGCGCTGACGGGTGAGATCGGCCCGTAGCGCGACGCGGGCCGTGACGTCGAGCGGGGCGGGCAGATCGAGCAGGAAGGTGCGGCCGGCGGCGCCGGTCAGCCCGGCCGCGGTGAGCAGGGCGGGCCAGTCCTCGACGACCTCCTTGGCGTCCGGCAGCGCGGCCCGCATCTCGGTGAACATCTCCCCCATCGCCACGTCGAGACGGGCCTGCAGACCGGGGCGCCCCACCCCCGCGTCACGGGGCAGACAGCGCATCGGCAGCCCGCCCTCGCCGATGGCGAGCAGCCCGCCGGGGCGCAGCGCGCGGGCGAGGGCGCGGACGGCGCCCTGCTGATCAGGCAGATGGTGCACCGTCAAGCTCGACCAGATCAGATCCGCGCTGCCCACCGCCTCGAGGCCGTCCGGCAGCTCGGTCAGCGCGGTGGTGACGCGGTCGGTGAGCCCGAGCCGCTCGGCGCGGGCGCGGGTCCGCTCCAGCAGCGCCTCCGTGCCGTCCACGGCGACCACCTCGGCGTCCGGGAAGGCGCGGGAGAGCAGACAGGTGACGACGCCGGGGCCGCTGCCGACGTCGAGGATCCGCCGCACCGTTCCGCCGGTCCGCTCGCGCAGCCATTCCGCGGCCTGTGCGTGGACGGGGCCATGCAGCTCGGCGCCCTGCTCGAGCAGCGCGCCGAGGGCGTCCCAGTCCATATCGGCGTGGTCGTGGGAGTGGGCGCCGGAGGTCTTGTGGTGTTCGGTCATGACGCCGAGCCTCCACGGCGGGGGACGGTATGCCAAACCTTGTTGCCGAAACGGCAATCCGCCCGTTCCGCACCACGTCAGCGCGTGAAGCTGCGCGTGTTCGGATCAGGTTGACCAATCCGTACCCGCCCGGGCGACGAATGAGGTACGACACCTGCGTGTGCGCCGCATCGCTCATCCGGAAGGACGGCTTGTGAGAGAACCCGTGTACATCGGCGGACCGGCCGCGCGCGGCCCGGACCTCGAAGGGCTGCTCCAGATGGTGGCCCGCGGGGACCAGAACGCGTTCAGCGCCCTCTACGACGCCGTCAGCGGGCCCGTCCTCGGACTGACACGCAGGCTGCTGCGCGATCCCGCCCAGGCCGAAGAGGTCACCCAGGAGGTCCTGGTCGAGGTCTGGCGGTCCGCCGCCCGGTTCGAACCGGGCCGGGGCAGCGCCATGGGCTGGATCATGACGGTGGCCCATCGGCGCGCCGTGGACCGGGTGCGCTCGGCGCAGGCCGCCTCGGACCGTGAGGAGCGCGCCGCGCTGCTGGCCCGCACCCCGGCGTTCGACGAGGTGACCGAGCAGGTGGAAGCCAGACTCGAGCGCGAACAAGTGCGCCGGTGCATGCGGACGCTGACCGAACTGCAACGGCAGTCGGTCACGCTCGCCTACTACCGGGGCCGCACCTACCGTGAGGTGGCGGAGTTGCTGTCACTGCCGCTCGGGACCGTGAAGACCAGACTCCGGGACGGGCTCATCCGGCTCCGGGACTGCATGGGGGTCGGCGCATGACCAGAGGGGATCTGCACACCTTGACCGGAGCGTACGCGGTGCATGCTCTGTCGGGCCGGGAGTTGAGCGAGTTCGAGCGACATCTGGCCATTTGTGACCCCTGCAGCCAGGAGGTACGGGAGTTGCGGGAGACGGCCGCGAAGCTGGGCGTGGCCACCTCCCTGACCCCGTCCCCACTGATGAAGGACGAGGTGATGCGGCGTATCGCCGCCGTCCGCCAGGAGCCTCCGCGGGTGCAGGGGCGGGAGGGGCGGGAGTCCCACGCGGGCCCCCGGCGGCGCGGCGGTCGCCGGGCACAGAACTTTGTGCTCGCGGCCTGTCTGGCCGGGGCCGCCGCGCTCGGCGGGGTCGCGGTGTGGCAGCACCAGCAGGCGTCCGACGCACGCGATACGGCCCGCCGCTCCGAGCAGCGGGTGGCGGAGGTCCGGGAGCTGGCCCGGGTGCTGGCCGCGCCGGACGCGCACAGCCGCAGCGGCAGGCTGACCAACGGCGCGACGGGCACGGTCGTGGTCTCGCGGGGCCTCGACAAGGCGGCGTTCCTCACCTCCGGTCTGCCGAAGCCGCCCGCCGGGCGGGTCTACCAGCTGTGGTTCAGCGACGACGGCACGATGCGCTCGGCGGGGCTGATGGACTCCTCCGGCGGGGGTACGGCGGCGCTGCTGAGCGGCCCGGTCGGGAAGGCGTCGGCCATGGGGCTGACCGTTGAGCCCACCGGGGGGTCGAAGGCGCCGACGAGCGATCCCCTCGCCCTGTTGACGTTCCCCTCCGGGTGAGGGGGTGTAGGGAAAGGGGATGAGCACGTCGATCGCCGTCTTCACCTCCGATCTGCGGCTGCGCGACAACCCCGTGCTGCACGCCGCGCTCCGCTCCTCCGACCGGGTCGTTCCGCTGTTCGTGGTGGACCGGCGGCTGGCGAAGACGGGGTTCGCCGTCCCCAACCGGGTGGCGTTCCTCGTGGACGCTCTGGCCGATCTGGACGCGGGGCTGCGGGAGCGCGGCGGGCGGCTGATGGTCGTCAAGGGCGACCCGGTGGCCGAGATCCGCCGGGTCGCGGAGCGTACGGACGCGGACGAGGTGCACCTCGCGGGCGGGGTCAGCGCCTATGCCGGCCGCCGCGAGGCGCGGCTGCTCGAGGCGCTGGAGGCGGACGGGCGGCGGCTGCGGGTGCATGGCGCGGTGGTCACGGCGGTCGAACCGGGGGAGGTGGTTCCGGCGGGCAAGGATCACTTCGCCGTCTTCACCCCGTACTTCCGCGCCTGGCAGCGGGCCGAGCTACGGACGCCGCTGGCCGCCCCGCGCGCGGTGCGCGTACCCGAGGTGCCCGGTCTGCGGTCCGAGCCGGTGTCGGCGGTCACCTCGCTCGCACCGGGCAGCCCCTCCCCCGGACTGCCCGAGGGCGGGGAGCGGGCGGGCCGCCGCCGGTTCCTCGCCTGGCGGCGGTCGGGGCTTCGCCAGTACGCCGACCGCCTTGACGATCTGGCGGGCGACGCCACCTCCCGGCTCTCCCCGTATCTCCACTTCGGCTGTCTGTCCCCGGTGGAGCTGGTGCACCGGGCCAAGGAGGCGGGCGGCCCGGGCGCCGACGCCTTCGTACGGCAGCTCGCCTGGCGCGACTTCCACCACCAGGTACTGGCCGCCCGGCCGGACGCCGCGCACACGGACTACCGGGCACGGGGCGACCGATGGCGGGCAAACGACGCGGAGATCGCCGCCTGGAAGGCGGGCCGCACCGGCTATCCGCTGGTCGACGCCGGTATGCGGCAGCTGCGCCACGAGGGGTGGATGCACAACCGGGCGCGTCTGCTGGTGGCGAGCTTTCTCACCAAGACGCTGTACGTGGACTGGCGGATCGGCGCCCGGCACTTCCTGGATCTGCTGGTCGACGGCGACATGGCGAACAACCAGCTCAACTGGCAGTGGGTGGCCGGCACCGGCACCGACACCCGCCCGAACCGGGTCCTCAACCCCCTCGCCCAGGCCAGGCGCTTCGACCCGGACGGCGCGTATGTGCGCCGCTGGGTCCCGGAGCTGGCCGGGGTCCCGGGGGCCCGTGTCCATACGCCATGGCGGCTGCCGGAGGCCGAGCGGGACCTGCTGGACTACCCCGACCCGATCGTGGACCTGGACGCGGGCCTGGCCCGCTTCAGACAAGCCCGCCACCGCGGCTGACCCGCCGTCGCGGCCTCGGGAAGAAGCCACTCGTCCGCGCCACATACGCGGCGAAGCCGGGCCGGCCCGCGATGTGCCGCTCCAGGAGCGCCTTCCCGCTGCCCCGCTCGCCGAGCCCCAGCTCGCGGACCCGCTCGGCCAGGAAGTCGTGCTCCTCGCGGGCCAGGGTCACGGCGGTGACCTGCGCCCCGTACCGGTCGGCCGCGTACAGCGCGAGCGCGCCCCAGCCGCAGCCGAGGTCCAGCAGCCGGGCGCCGGGGACGAGGGCGAGCTTGCGGCAGATGAGTTCGAGCTTGTCGCGCTGGGCGTCGGCGAGTCCGTAGCCGCGGTCCCGGCTGGTCCAGTAGCCGCAGGAGTACGCCATCGACGGGTCGAGCAGCCGCTCGTAGAACCCGGCGGAGAAGTCGTAGTGGTGGCTGATGGCGGCCCGGTCCCGGGACCTGGAGTGGCGGGGGCCGCCGAGCCGGGCACGGCTGCCGGGAGCGGGCGGCCGCGGCCCGATGGCGCCGAGCCGAACGGCGGTGGCGGCGGCGCGGGCGCGGGTGGCGAGGGTGGGTCTGGGCGGCGGTACGGAGCGCACGCGCAGCGTGTGCCACACGGCGCGCAATCCCTCCTCGAGGTCGCCTTCGACATCGAGGCGGATGGGTCAGGAATTTCGCCGGGCGCCGTGCTCCGGGGCGGCGGTCTCGATACGGCGGGCGAGCTCCAGATCCAGCTCGGTCACCTTGCCGCCGACGCTGTGGGTGTTCACGGAGACCGTGACCCGGTTGTAGCCGAGGGTCAGATCGGAGTGGTGGTTCAGCTCCTCCTGGATCCTGGAGACCTCCGCGACCAGCCCCGCTGCCTGCGGATGCCCGTCGAAGACATAGCTGCGGGAGAGCCGGTCGTCCACGAACGACCAGCCGGGAAGCTGCTCCAGACGCTCCTCGATCTCCTTTTGGGTAAGCGGCTCGACTGCCATGGCATGTCCCTCCGTACGGTGACCGACGTACTCCACCCTGCCATGGGCGGCCGCGGGTGGTCGGTTACCGTCGGCGCATGACGACTGCCGCGCCGACCGGGGTGGGGGGACTGCTGCGCGAGTGGCGGGACCGCCGGCGGATCAGCCAGCTGGAGCTCGCGCTGCGCGCGGACTCCTCCGCCCGCCACATCAGCTTCATCGAGACCGGCCGGTCGCGGCCCAGTCGGGAGATGGTCCTCCGGCTCGCCGACCATCTCGACGTACCCGTCCGCGAGCGCAACGCCCTGCTGATCGCCGCCGGTTACGCCCCGCACTACCCGGAGCGGGCGGTCGACGACCCCTCGATGAGCGCCCTGCGCGAGGGCATGGAGCGGCTGCTGACCGGCTACGAGCCGTACCCGGCGCTCGTCGTGGACGGCACCTACGAGGTGCTGGCGGCCAACCAGGGCATCGCGATGCTCCTGGAAGGCGTCCCCGACCACCTCCTGCGGCCCCCGCTCAACGCGATGCGCCTCACCCTCCACCCGGACGGCCTCGCCCCCCGCATCCGCAACCTCCGCGAGTGGCGCGGCCACCTCCTGGCCCAGCTGGACCGCCAGCTCGCCCTGATGCGCTCCTCACCGCTGCGCGAGCTGTACGACGAGGTGGCCGCCTATCCGCTCCCCGAGACGGGCGGCGAGGAGACGGCCACCGGCGGCGACCATCCGCCCTTCGCCCTCCCGATGATGATCGAGCACGCCGGCCGGGTGCTGTCGTTCATCTCGACGATCGCGACCTTCAACACCCCCATGGATGTCACGGTCTCCGAGCTGGCCATCGAGACCTTCCTGCCGGCCGATACGGAGACCGCCGCCTTCCTGGGGCGCCTTACCCGGTCGTAGCCGCCGGCCGACCGCGCTGAGGCAACGGCCTCATCCGGCGGTCGGCACCCGGTCCAGGAAGCCGAGGACGGACCGGATCCGGCCGTCCTCCCCCACCGTGATCACATCGAACCCGGCGACCGGCGCGGTCCCGTCGGCCGTCGAGACCAGCTCCCAGGTGAAGCGGGCCATGTCGTGATGGCCGTCCACGGTGCCGGTGTGGCGGAACTCGAAGCCCGGGAACTGCTCGTGCGCGCCCGCGATGACGGCGGCCAGCTGCTCATGGCCGCGCACCTCGACCAGCGGATCGGCGTAGCTGCCGTCGTCGGCCCAGGCGGCGGCGACGGCCTTGGCGAGGTCCTCCGGCTCGGTGGCGTTCCACGCCTCGAAGTAGCGGGCGACGGCGGCGTCGTAGTGGGTCATCTGGCCACTCTCCTCAAGGAATTACCTGCTCGGACCCGGGTTCCGGACCGGAGTGCGCCGGCCCGGAACCCGATGCCCTCACCTTGCCGCCACCGGGCCGGAGGGTCGATTACCGCTCAGGTAATGGCCGGGGAGAGGACGCGGTCCGAGATGCCGACGCCGGCCTTACGGAGCCGGGTCACCAGCGCGTCGCCGAGGGCGGTGGCCGGGGTGAGGACGCCGCCGTCGGACGGGGGCAGGGCGTCGCGGTCGAGGACGAGCGCGAGGGCCGATTCGCCGAGCATGAGGGCGGTCGCCTGGTAGCCGGGGTCGCCCTGGGCGGTGAACCGGGCCGTGTAGCGGGCCCCGCTGGTGGTGGACGCGAAGACGTCGATGGTGAAGTGGCCCCTCTCGCGGGCCTTCTGGCTCGGCCCCTGGCCCGGCTTGGGCAGGAGCCGGTCCAGGACGTAGCGGGTGGGCCCTACGGCCAGGCCCGCGACGAGCGTGCCGAGCCCGGCGGCCACACCGGCGGCGAAGACGGGCGACAGGACGGACGGCCCGACGCTCATGAATTCCCGGTAGCGGAAGAGCGGCCCGTAGGCGTGGCCGCGCAGCGCGTTGCTGCGGCGGACGACCCGCGTGTTGTACGGGGCCATCACGAAGGGGGCCAGCGTCCCGCGCAGCGTGGGGCTGATCGCGGCGCCCCGGGCCAGGACAAGGTCGGGCTGGCGTCCCAGATCGGGTTCCGCGGCGCGGTCCGGGCTGAGGACGTACGGGTCCAGGACCCGCTTCCTGAGCGCCCGGTCCTTGCGGATGGTGTCGATCTGGTGGCGCAGCGAGTCGATGGTGCCGCCGCTGGCGCCACCCCTCATGGCCGTGAGGACGGTGGTGGTGTCGGTGAGTTCCCCGGCATCGTCGGCCCGCACCCGCTGGTGGAGGACGTGCACCCCGATGTCGGAGGGGATCGAGTCGAATCCGCAGGAGTGGACGAGACGGGCGCCGGTGGACCGGGCGAGCTCGTGGTTCTCCTCGATGCTCTGCCGTACGAACAGCACCTCTCCGGTGAGGTCCACATAGTCGGTGCCCGCCGCGGCGCAGGCATGGGCCAGGGCCCGGCCGTACTTGGCGTACGGACCGACGGTCGTGATCACCACTCGCGCGGCCTCGGCGAGGGCCCGCAGCGCCGCGCCGTCGTCGGCCTCCGCCACGAGCAGGGGCCAGCCCGCGGCCCGTTCGCCCAGGCGGGAGCGGGTGGCTTCGAGCTTCTGCCGCGACCTGCCCGCGAGCGCGATCCGGGTCCCGGCGGGAGCGGCCTCGGCGAGGTACCCGGCAACCAGCACCCCGACGAATCCGGTCGCGCCGTAGACGACGATGTCGGTGTCCCGGTTGGTGCGTTCCATAGTGAGATCCTTCTCCTTCAGAGGCGACACCGGTGGCGGAGGTCTCCGCCGTTATCGAGGGCCGGCGACGGACCGTACGGTCGGCGCCCACCCCTGAGCGACGAACCTATGGCCCCACGCCGCCGAATGGGAGGGTTGCCCTGGACGAAGGTTTCGTCGAGGAGTTCACCGCCCGCGGCGGCGGCAGTCCGCCCCGGCCAGGGCGGGTTCAGGGACGCTGCGACTCCACCAGCGCGATGGCCTCTTCCTTGGTCGCGACGGCGGGCGGGGAGCCCTCCAGCGGCCGGCGGGCCGTCTCCTTCATCACGGCCGTCGCGATGATGCCGACGAGCGCGGCGAGCATCGTGTAGTAGGCGGGCATCAGATCGTCCCCGGTGCCGCTGATCAGCCCCTCGGTCACCAGCGGCGTGGTGCCGCCGAAGAGCGGGACGGAGATGTCGAAGGCGATCGAGAGCAAGCCGTAGCGCACGTTCGTCGGGAAGAGCGCGACGCGGACATCACGCTCACATACGGCAGCAGGCACAGCCCGAGGAGCAGCAGTCCGGCGAAGACCGCGACGACGCTGCCCTGTTTGATGAGCAGGAAGCACGGCACGGCGAGCACCAGGAAGCCGACGGAGCCGGTCATCAGCAGCGGCTTACGGCCGATGCGGTCGGAGAGCCGGCCGACGAAGGTGATGGCCGCAGTTGACGGTGTGCGCGGTGATCGCGGGCCGGTGGTCCCGCCGGGCTCCGCGGGCCGCTCCCGCGCGCGGACCGTGCGTCCAGGTCCCCGAGGCGACGGGCTGAGCACCGGCGCGTCAGGGACTGCGGGCGATGACGACGATGGCCGCGTCGTCGTTCAGGGTTCCGCCCGCGTGCTGGAGCAGGTCGTCGTGGAGGTACCGCACCAGCGACTGCGGGCTGTCCCCCTCCCAGCCCGCGACCCGCTCGACGAGCGGGTAGAAGGTGCCGAAGGCGTCCCGGGCCTCGATGACCCCATCGGTGTAGAGCACCAGAAGATCGTTGTCTTCATAGGCGAACGTCTCGACCTGGAAAAACCTCTCCGACGCCTCGACCAGACCCAGGGGCAGCGCGGGCGCGCCGACCTCCACCAGCCGGACCTTGCCGTCGTGCAGCAGCAGCGGCGGGGGGTGTCCGCAGTCCACCATCCCGACGATGGGGCTGTCGTCGGGAACGTCCAGCAGCAAAGCGGTCACGAACGACTCCTGGGCGTCCCCGGCGCGCTCGGCGGCATGGACCCAGTTCCAGCGCACGGCATTGCCCAGATGAGCGGCCATGGCGGGCAGCGAGAGCTGCCGGTGGGCGGACCCCCGGAAGGCCCCGATCACCACCGCGGCGTCCCCGACGGCGGCCAGCCCCTTGCCGCGGACGTCGCCGATGACGAAGCGAGTCCCCCCGTCGGTGCGTACCGCCGCATACAGATCACCGCCGATCTGGGCCTCCTCCTCCGCGGAGAGGTACACGGACGCGATCCGCAGCGGCCCGACCCGGGTGGGCAATGGCCGCAGCAGCACCTCCTGCGCCGCCACGGCCACCGACCGCACCCGCAGCAGCCGGCGCTCATGCCGGTCGGCCAGATAGCGGAAGACCGTCAGCAGCACCGAGATGACGACGAGGGCGGCGATCTGTGCCTGGTGGTTCGCGGTCATCAGGCCGCCGTGGAGATGGCCGATGACGATCTGGGCCACCACGGCGAGGGCACCGATCCCGCCGGTGAGGGCGGCGCCGGCGAACGAGGCGGTGATCGCGGGCGCCGCGACCAGGAAGGGGCCCAGGTGGATGGTCTCGGGGGTCTGGATGTCGACCAGAGTGATCGCCAGGATGATTCCGAGCGGGAGAGCGAGCAGCGCCCGGCTCGACCGCCGTGACACAGCGATACGGGTGGGGACGGGCCGATCGCGCATACATCCTGCTTACACCCCTGAGGGCCTCCGCGCCCGGCCTCAGGTGGTCAGCTGTCGGGCGCGCTCCACGGTCACAGCGTCCGCGCCGTCCGCGCCGTCCGCGCCGTCCGCAGCCTCAGCCCGGCCCTCGCGCCGCGCCGTCATCCACACATAGACGAGCACACCGGCGAACAGGAACAGCACCCCCTGGTACACCGCCGCGTATCCGGCCCCGGCGACCAGCCAGAACGAGAAGCCGAAGCCCGCGAGCGCCAGCGTCAGATCCCAGACGAAGCGCCCCGTCCGCACCTCGTCCCGCCGCCCCGACAGCAGGAAGTACAGCTGCGCGCCGGCCGCCAGCAGATACGGGACCGTCGCCGAGAAGGTGGTGATCAGGACGAGGATCTCGAAGAGCCCGCTCGACCCCGAGGAGTAGTTGACCACAGTCAGGAGGGAGGCCAGGATCACGCCGACGAGGACGCCGACGGTCGGCACTCCGCGCCGCTTGGTGGCGAAGGCCGCCGGGAAGAGCCCGTCACGGGCCGCCGCGTACGGCGCCTGGGCGCTCATCAGGGTCCAGCCGTTGAGCGCGCCGACGATCGACACCACGGCGGCCAGCGCGATCAGCGTCCCGCCCCAGTGGCCGCCGAACATCGCGTTGACCGCGTCCGAGAAGGGGGCGGTGGAATTGGCCAGGTCCTTGTGGGCGACCGTGCCGAAGACCGACACCGTGCCGAGCAGATAGACCACGGCCGCGCCGACCGTGCCGAGCACGCTGGCCCGTCCCACATTGCGCTCCGGGTCCCGCACCTCGCCCGCGCTCATCGACGCCGACTCCACGCCGACGTAGCTGTAGAGCAGGATCGCGGCCGCCGCCGACAGACCGCCGAGCGCGCTGCCGCCGGTCGCGTTGAACGAGCCGAGGTTGCGCGGGTCGAAGAAGAAGAGCCCGACTACGGCGACGAAGAGCAGGGGGACGAACTTCAGCACCGTCGAGACGATCTGCACCGCCCCCACCCAGCGCGTCCCCGCCAGGTTCGCGAGCGCGGGCAGCCACAGCGCGAGCAGCGCCACGGCCAGGTTGACGCCCTTCGAGTCATGCCCGGGGACCAGCACACGCACATACCCGACCGCGGCCACCGCCAGCGCCGCGTTGCTGACCCAGGTCATCGTCCAGTACGACCAGGCCGACAGGAATCCCGCGAAGTCGCCGAAGGCCGCGCGCGCATGGACATACGGGCCACCCGTGCGCGGGTCGCGCTGCGTCAGCCGTCCGAAGACGAGGGCGAGCGCGATGGCACCGATGGTCAGAATGACGAAGGCGAGCAGGCTGAGGGTGCCGAAGGGGGCGACGGAGGCGGGCAGCAGAAAAATGCCGCCGCCGATGATGTTGCCCATGACGAGTGCGGTCGCCGTGGGCAGGCCGAAGCGGCGGGTGTGGGGCTGATCGTGCATATATGTATTGTCCCGGAAGATGTATCATGCAACAAATCACCGGGTTTTGTCCGGCACGACCGCCCTGACCACGGGAAATGGTGCGGTGGTGGGGACGTGCAGCCGCGATTCCTCCAGCCGCGTTTCCTCCGCCCGTACGGCGAGGGGTCCGACCGGCCCGCCGGACGACTCCCCCGCGCCCTCGCCGACGGGCTCGTCCTCGCCCTCGCGGACGGACTCACCGAGCGACTCCCCCTCGCTGGGCATCCGCGGCTCGTCCGCCTCCTCCAGCCACCGCCGCAGCACCGTGTGCACCCGCTCCGCCCCGACCAGCTCCGCCCCCGCCGCCACCGGCGCGGTCAGCTCCCCGGGCCACAGCAGAAACGGATGCCCCTGCTCCCCGCCGAGACCGCCGTGCGAGCCGATCTGCCCCTCGAAGGCATGCACCTCGCCGGTCACCGGGTCATAGACGGAGTTGACCATGATGTCGGCGGTGTTCCGGAAGTGCGCGGTCCGCCGTACGGCCGCCTCGGCGCCGGGCCCGAAGACCGCGAGCGGGCTCGCCCCGATCACCCGGCCCGTGTCCAGATGGTGCTCCCGCCCGCCCGAGCCCAGCACCACCGCGCCGTGCTCCTCGGACCGCACCAGCAGGAAGCCCACCCCCGAATGGTCGGCCAGCGTCCGCAGCAGCGCGGGATGGGCCGCCTCGATCGCCTCGCGGCTCATCCGCCCCGGCACATCGGGAAAGGAGACCAGCCCCAGATTCCCGGACGCCAGCACGATCGGATCGGACGGCCCGCGCCCGTCCCCGTCCCTCTCCGGCCGGTGCAGAGCGGCCCGCGCCGCCTCGCGCGCCTCCGCGCCGCTCGGCGTACTCCCGGCCCGCCGCGACACCGGCAGCCCGCATCCGGCCCGGACCAGGTCCTCCAGCGTGAGCCCGTACGCCCCCCGCGAAGGTCTCGCCGGGGCTCTGCCCGTGGTCGGACAGCAGCACGATCCGGTAGTCGCGCGCGGCGTGCTCGGCGACCTCGGCGATCAGCGCGATGGAACGGTCGAGCCGCGCCAGCACCTGCTGGGCGTCGCGGCTGCGCGGCCCGGAGTGGTGGGACACCTCGTCGTACGCCACCAGATCCGCGTAGATCGCGGTACGGCCGGAGAGGATGTCCCCGATCACCGCCGCCACGACCACATCCCGCTCCACGACCGTCGCGAACGCCCGGATGAAGGGGTAGAGCCCGCCGCGCCCCACGCGGGGCGTCTCCCGGCGCAGCTTGGCGCGCGTGGACTGGCCGATCTCCCGGCCCACCTCGGCGAGAAACGACACGGCGGTACGGGTCGCGTTGGCGGGGTCGGAGAAGTACGCGAAGTAGCCGCTGCGGGAACGATTGTGCTTACCGCGCCGCGCCGCCACCGACAGCACCAGAGCCAGCTGGTCGGCGCCCCCGGTGAACAGGTTCCCCCGGCTCGCCCCGTCCACGGCGAGCAGCCCCTCGTGCCCCGCGCGGGCGGCGGCGCGGCGCTGCAACACGGCCGCGCCGGTCGGCCGGTTGCTCACCATCACCTCCCGGGTCTTCTTCTCGTACCAGCGGAAGGCCGGCACCTCCTCGTTCGACCCGTGCAGAATGCCGAGTTGGCTGGCGCCGGTCTGGCTGGACCAGTCGGTGCGCCAGGGCATCACCTGATGCGTGCTCCCGACCCACCCCGCGACGGTGGACATCACCGGCGGCTTGTTCTCCCGCTTCCGCAGCGCCTCCCGCAACACCGCGTGCCCCACCCCGTCGAGCTGCAGGAACACCGTCCCCGGCGGCTGTTCCCGCCCCCCGTCCTCCCCCAGCCGCCGACGCCGCCGGTCCGCGAGCCGCGCCAACCGCCGCCGGTACGCCTCGTCGTCCCGTACCGTCAGTAAGGTGCTCGTCGCCGACGACGCGGCCGACATCACGGCCGCGACCACGACGGCCGTCTCCGGCTCCACCGAGCCCCGCCCGTCCGGGATCAAACTGATGGCGATCAGCAGCATCGAGCCGTTCAGCACGAAGACCAGCAGCCCGAGCACCAGCGCGGGCAGCAACAGCATCGCCCGTACGAGCAACGGCCACACCAGCGCGCTCAGCAGGCCGAACGCCCCCGCCCCGCTCGCCGCCGTGATCGCGATCCGCGTCGCGCTGTCGCCGGTGCCGGACTTCAGCCGGAAGTCCGGGAGGACCCCCGCGAGCGCGAGCATGGTGAGCGTGGACACCGCCCACACCGCCGTCACCCGCAGCACGGCTCCACCCACCGTCTTCCACCGGGGCTTCTGCACGCCGGGCCCTCGCTTCACCTCACGGCCCGCACCGCGCGCACGGACCGAGCCCCAGCGTTGCACAGCGGAACCGGGCCCCGGCGGGCGACAGGTTACGGGGATCGGTCCATTCCGCTTACGGCGCCTGCGGGTTCGCGGTCTGTGGGTTCGCCGGGTGCGGGTTGTGCGTCGGTCGCGGTGCTTGGAGCATCGGCGAGGGTGGGGGCGGGTGCGGGCCGTCGCCGGATGACGAGCTGGTGGGGTACCCCCTGCGAATTCGCTTGATGAAGTAGTTGCGCTAGGTCAAGCGTTTTCCTCATCACCCCCTCGTAGGGGTCGTGGGTGGGGCGTCGGCAACGCAGCGGCTGGGGGCCATGCGGACGAGGTAGCGGTCCTACACCGCCCAGGAGTCGGCCGGGTCGTCCAGCCACGCCCGGTGGCCCGCGTCGTTCACCGTAAGGCCGAACCGGGTGTGCTCCGGCCGGCCGTGGTCAATCCACCACCGGTAGGCCGCCTCAACCTCGTCCCACAGCCGACGCCCGCCCGCCTGCCAGACGCGCGCCTCCTTCGTTTTGCCGACGATGCGCTCCCGCACGCCCCACGCCTCGGCGAGCGCGTCCACGGCGCCCGGACTCGTCGTCCGGTGTCGCCTCCGCGATACCGGGCCGGCCCTCGCGGGGGTCGGAGACCTCCACGCCGACCCACCGGCCGCTATCCGACGCTGGCGAAGGCCGTCCGGGATGCCGCCCACCCTGACGCGGCCACCACCTTCGGCACCGGCCTCGACCTTCTGCTCGACGGCATCGGCACACGGCTCGCCCCCTGGCGAGCCGACTGGTCAGAGCCGGCCGTGGGCCTTCTGTGCCCGGCGCGAGAGCGAGTCGATGACGACGGCGACGAGCAGAACGCCGCCGGTGATCATGAACTGCACGGCGGCCTGGATGTCCATGAGGGCCACGCCCGAGGCGATCGACTGGATGACCAGCACACCGAGCAGGGCGGACCAGATCCGGCCGTGCCCGCCGAAGAGGCTGGTGCCGCCGATGACGGCCGCGCCGATGGCGTTCATCAGCAGGTTGTTGGAGACCGAGGTCTGGCTCACCGAGCTGACCCGCGAGGCCAGGAAGAGGCCGCCGATCGCGGCCATCGTCCCCGACATCATGAACGCCGAGATCCGCACCAGCGCCACATTGAGTCCGGCGCGGCGGGCGGCTTCGGCGCCGCCGCCGACGGCGAAGATCATCCGTCCGTACTTCGTGCGGCGCAGGACGTAGTCCAGGCCGACGAGGACGATGAGGAAGATGAGGAGGGCGAGCGGCAGGCCCTGGAACTGGTTGAGCACATACGCGGCGGCGAAGGCGATCACGGCGAGCAGCGCCGTCCGCACGGCGATCTCGCCCGGGTGCCGGTACGGCACCCCGGCGGCCCGGCGGCGCCGCGCGTCCCGCCGGGAGGCCAGGAAGTATCCGGCCGCGCCGATCGCCGCCAGGCCGTACGCGACGGCGACGTCGGTGAAGTAGTAGCTGGTCAGCTTGGCGACCAGGCCCTCGTCATCGATGTTGATGGTGCCGTACGACCCCATCACGTAGAGCATCAGGCCGTACCAGCCCAGCAGTCCGGCGAGGGTGACGACGAACGCGGGGACGCCGACCTTGGCGAAGAAGAACCCCTGGACGGCTCCGACGGCGGCGCCGCAGAGGGCGGCCAGCAGGACGGCGGGCAGCTCGTGCATGCCGTGGTTGACGTTCAGCACGGCGAACGTGGCCGCCGCCAGGCCGCTCACCGAGGCGACGGACAGATCGATCTCGCCGACCAGCAGGACGAAGATGACGCCGGCCGCGATCATGCCGGTGCCGACGATGTCCACGCTGAGGTTGGACAGATTGCGCGGTGAGAGAAAGTTCCGGTTCAGGGTCTGGAAGATGACCCAGATCGTGAACACGCCGAGCGCGACCGGGACGGAGCCGAGTTCGCCGGAGCGGAGCCTGCGCTTGAGCGCGCCCGCGTAGCCGCCGGCGCCGTGTCGGCTCACAGCTCCCCCTCCGGGGCCTTGCGCCGGGTCACGGCGTTGTCCGAGGCCCCGGTGACGGAGGAGACGATCTGCTCCTGGGAGGTGGTCGTCACATCGAAGAACCCGTTGTTGCGGCCGAGGCGCAGCACGGCGACGCAGTCCGCGACGGCCTTGACGTCGCCCAGGTTGTGGCTGATGAGGAGCACGCCGTGGCCGCGTTCGCGGAGCCGGTCGACGAGGTCGAGGACCTGGGCGGTCTGTTCGATGCCCAGGGCCGCGGTGGGCTCGTCCAGGAGGAGGAGCCGGGGTTCGCCGAGGAGGGCACGCGAGATCGCGACGGTCTGCCGCTGGCCTCCGGAGAGGGAGGCGACGGGACGGCGCACATCGGGGATCCGGATGGAGAGGTTGTCCAGCAGCCCCAGGGTGCGGCGCTCCATCTCCACCTCGTCGAGGACGCCGACCCTGCGGATCTCGCGGCCGAGGAAGACGTTGCCGACGACATCGAGGTTGTCGCAGAGCGCGAGGTCCTGGTAGACGGTGGCGATTCCCAGGTGCTGGGCGTCGTGGGGGCGGCCGATGTGGACGGGCCGGCCCTCCCATTCGATGACGCCCTCGTCGGCCGGCTCGACGCCCGAGATCACCTTGATCAGGGTGGACTTGCCGGCGCCGTTGTCGCCCACGAGGGCGATGACCTCACCGGCGTGGATCTCCAACTCGACGTCCGCGAGCGCCTGGACCGCGCCGAACCGTTTGAAGACGCCGCGCAGCGCGAGCAGGGGCGGGGCTGACGGATGAGCCATCTGCTCCTCCCTTCGGAGCGCGGAGGCCGCCCGGACGCCCTCGCGTCTCACCTGATGAGGCCGGCCTTCCGGCAGTCGGCCACGTACTTCTCGGTGCAGATCTGATCAATGGTGTACATGCCGTCCTTGATGAGGGTGCTCTTGATGTTGTGGACGGTCAGCGGGATCGGCTCCAGCAGGACGGCGGGGATGCCCTGGGTGGGGCCGTTGTTGACCTTCTGCTTCGCGATACCGTCGAGCGTCTTGCCGTGCCCCAGCGCGACGGCCATGGCCGCGGCGGCGTCGGCCTCGGGCTTGAAGGGCTTGTAGACGCTCATGTACTGCTCGCCCGCGACGATCCGCTGCACGGCCGCGAGCTCGGCGTCCTGGCCGGTGACGGGCGGCAGCGGATGGATCCTGGCGGCCTTGAGGGCGGCGATGACGCCGGCGGCGAGGCCGTCGTTCGCCGCGTAGACGCCGTCGATGTGCTGGGCGCCCAGGGCCGCGATGGCGCCGGTCATGTTGAGGTTGGCGTTCTCGGGTCGCCATCCGACGGTCTCGTACGACTTGCCGATCTTGACCTTGCCGCGGAGGACGGAGAGCGCGCCCCGCTCGAACCAGCCCGCGTTGGGGTCGGTCGACGAGCCGTTCATCATGACGATCTGCTTGTGGCGCGCGTCCGGGCCGAGCGCCCTCAGCAGCGCCTCGCCCTGGAGTCTGCCGACCCGCGCGCCGTCGAAGGAGACATAACCGGAGACGGGTCCCTCCGCGAGGCGGTCGTAGGCGACGACCGGGATGTTCGCCCGGTGCGCCTTGATGACCGAGGCGCGGATCGCCTTGCTGTCGACCGGGTCGAGGATCAGGACCTCGATACCGTTGGCGATCATCGCATCGACCTGATGCTGCTGGTTGGCCGCATCGTGCTGGGCACTGGCGTACTCCATCGTGCAGCGCGGGCACAGCTCCTTGACCTTCTTCTTGATCAGGGGCTTGTCGAACCGGGCGAAGCGGGCGATCTCGTTGTCCGGGAGCAGCAGGCCGATGTGCAGGCCGCCGCGGTGGGGCCCGCCGCCCGGCTCGTGCACCTGGGCCGCCTTACCGCAGGAGGCGAGGGACACGGCCAGGCCCAGCCCCACCGCGAGGGCGGTGGCCGTACGGAGGCGCTCGCGCGTCCGGCGGAGGCTCATGGGGCCGGCCTCCCCGTGTCTTCTCGTGCGCAGGGCGGCTCTCGCACCGAGGACGGGTCTCGCACGGAGGACAGGGCGATCTCGGCCCAGACCTGCTTGCCCCCGCTGAGCGGCACCGACCCCCAGGACTGCGACACCGCGTCGACGAGCAGGAGCCCGCGCCCGCCGGTGGACTCCCAGTCCATGGTGGCCGGCTTGACGGGCGCACGGGGCGACCGGTCGCTGACCGCGATCCGCAGCCGGTCCGCGGTCAGCGTCAGATGCAGTTGCACCTCGCCCTGGGTGTGCACGAGGGCGTTGGTGACCAGCTCGGAGGTGATCAGCAACGCCACGTCCAGCTCCTCCGTCACGCCCCACGAGCGCAGGGTGCGCGCGGTGAAGCGGCGCGCGTGCATCACGGCGTCGGGCAGCCGCCACACGGTCCAGCCGGCGCGGGTGGGCCGTACCCGCATCCCGTCGTAGCGCAGGAGCAGGAGCGCGACATCGTCATCGCGCCGGCTCGCGCCGCCGAGCAGCTCGTCCGCCACCCGTCCGGGGTCGGACGGGTCGGCGCGGGCGAGCGCCTCGCACACCTGGCGTACGCCGTCCTCCAGGTCGAGCCGGGCGGATTCCACCAGGCCGTCCGTCATCAGGGCGAGCAGGGTGCCGGACGCCAGACCGGCCGCGGTCATCGGGAACTCGGCGTCCGCGACCACGCCCAGCGGGGGGCCGCCCTCGACCGTCAGCTCTTCCGTACTGCCGTCCGGGCGGCGCAGCAGCGGCTGCATGTGTCCGGCCCGGACGAACAACGCCTCGCCCTCCTCCATGTCCAGGTCGACATAGCAGCAGGTCGCGAAGAGATCGGTCTCCATGCCGACGAGCAGCCGGTTGGCGTGGGAGACGACCACATCGGGCGGATGGCCCTCCACGGCGTAGGCCCTGATGGCCGTGCGCATCTGGCCCATGATCGTGGCGGCCGCGGCGCTGTGCCCCTGGACGTCCCCGATGACGAGCGCGACATGGCCCTCGGTCAGCGGGATCACGTCGTACCAGTCGCCGCCCACCTCCAGGCCCATCGTCGCGGGCAGATAGCGGGTGACGGCCACCCCGCCGGGCAGCACCGGCACCTTGCGGGGCAGCAGGCTGCGCTGGAGCATCGTGGCGAGCTCGTGCTCGGCGTCCAGCGCGTGGGCGCGCACCAGGGCCTGGCCCACCAGCCGCGCGGTCGCCGTCAGCAGGGATCGCTCCTGCGGCCCGAACTCGTGCCGCTCCTCCCACCCGATCAGGCAGACTCCGACGATCCGGCCGTCCGCCGGGAGCGGCAGGACGGCGAGCCCCCCGGGGCCGATGCCCGCGAGACCGGGTTCGATGTCGGCACCCGGGGGCCATACGCTCACATGGCCCTCGCGCAGCGTCTCCACGAGCGTGGGCAGGGCGTGGCTCGGCGCGTCCGGCCATTCGGACCGCCACGCGGACCGCCACAGCTCCGGCCAGACGGCGGGTTCGGCGGGGGCGAGGACGCTGACCACGAGCTGGTCGGCCTGGAGCTCGGCGACCGCGATCCGATGGGCCCGCAGCGGGTCGCGCAGGGCGCTGACCACCGCCTGGCCGACGTCCCGGACGCTCGTCGCGCCGGCCAGGGCGGCGGACAGCCGCTGCACCATGGACACCTCGTCGGTGCCGGGCCGCAGATACGAGGCTTCCGCGAGCACGCCCAGTACGCGTTCCGGTGTGCCGTCCGCACCCGGCTGGACCCGGCAGCGCAGACCCAGCCAGCGCAGCTCGCCGTTGGGCCGGCGGATACGGAAGTCCAGCTGTGAGGTGGTGGTGGTCGGCCGGGCCGGCTCCACGATCGCCATCAGGGCGGGAAGGTCGTCCGGGACGGTGCTCTCCAGCAGGGTCTCCACCCGTCCGTCGAAGTCCTCCGGCGCGATGCCGAGCAGCTCCAGCATCGGCGCGTCGGCGGTCATCTGCCCGGTGCGCGGGAGCAGGACGAACGCGCCGGCCCGGAGGCGGTCCAGGGAGGGGGCCGGCAGCGCTGGGAGATGCGGGTGTCCCAGGGCCTTCGGCCCCGACGCCTCAAGCCCCGCCGCGACATGCTGGGCGTACAGCTCCAGGAAGCTGCGGCGGTCGGCGTCGATACCGTCGGGCGCCTCCTCCACGACCACCAGGCATCCCAGCCCCGCGCCGTCCCCGCCGAGCGGCACCACTCCCAGCGAGACACCGTGCGGTATCCGGGCGTCCGCGTCGGTCGGGCCGTAGGCGGCGAGTTCGTCCGGGCTCAGCCACAGGGGGCGGCCCGTACGGAAGGCGTCGGCGACGGGTGTGCGCTCTGACAGGGAGTAGCTCGCTGGCAGCGCGTACGGGCCGCCGGAGCTGCGTACCGTCTCGGCCAATCGCAGCTCGGCGCCGTCCGCGTCCAGCGTGTAGACGGCGACCAACGCGGTCCCCGTGAACGACAGGACATGCCCGGTCACAGCCGCCTGCACCGCCTCCGTGCGCGGACCGCCGGTCTCATGGGCGGACCCGGGCCGTGTATCCGCCTCCGCGCGGGGACCGATCATGGTTGGCGCCGGGGCCTTCAGAGCCGCGCCTCCTTGAAAGGGACAGCGCTCACATCAAAAGCATGGCACAGATGGAGGAAAGGGGGCATCTTGCGGCGGTGTGTGCGGTGATCGATCCGCCACGCCCGAGGCCCCATCCAGCTACGGCTGATCCGCGACCGCACCCTCATCCGCGAAGTCTCCGACGCCGGCAACACCGCCCCCATATGCGCCGCGCCCGCATATGCGCCGCGCCCGCCTCTCCGACGAGGGCGGCCGCGGCCTCCTGCTGGTCGCCCAGCTCACCCAGCGCTGGGGCACCCGCCACGCCCGCGAGGGCAAGACGATCTGGTGCGAACGGCTCATCCCCGGTCAGGCAGCGGCGGCCTGCGCTGACCGTGCCCCCCAGGAGTCACCGCTCACGCGGGGACGAGGCCGGGGACGACCACGGCGTGCACGGTTTTCCCGGTGAGCCGGGTCGACACCCTGACCGAGGAGGCCAGCCGGTGCACCAGTGGCCAGCCGAAGCCCCCGCCGCCGCCGGACAGATCGGGTGACCTCCAGCGGGGTGGGGTCGGATCGCCGTCGCTGACGGCGATCTCCACGCCGTCGCCGAGGTCCGTCAGCTCCATCCGGCACATCCGCCCGTGAGCATGGCGCACCGCGTTGGTCACCAGCTCGGACACCACCAGCTCGACGGCGTCGCTCATCTCGGCCGCCTCGCCGATAGGGGCCTTCCCGAGGAAGCCACGTGCCACATGCCGGGCCCGGCCTGCGGCGTCGGGACCGGTCGCCAGGTCACTGCTGACGGATGTGACAGCGTCGGTCAGCTCATCTGCAGCCGGCATTGTCTCCCACCTCCCAACTCCGATGTCGCGGTCACCCGGGTGTACGGGGAAGCCACCGGGCGGCCTCTTGGCCGTCTTCCCCTCCCGCCCCAGGACATGTGTCCGATTTCGGGGCCCGTACCAGCTCCACGTTGAACAGCGCTCCGAGCAGCAGGGCCAGATTGGACAGCCACAGCCACATCAGGAACACCACCATCCCCGCCAGCGGCCCGTATAGCCGGTGGTACGTGGGCACATGCGAGGCGTAGGCGCTGAAGCCGAGCGAGACGGCCAGCAGCAGGAGTACGGCCAGGGCGCCGCCGGGCGCCATCCGGCGCACCGGGCGGGAGCGGGCCGGGCCCGAGCGGTAGAGCACCAGGATCAGCACGACGGCCATGGCGACCAGCGCCGGCCACCGCAGGGTGGCCCAGGCGGTCAGCGGGGCGCTGCCCATATGCCAGACCCGTCCCAGCCCGCGGGCCAGATCGGCGGTCAGCAGCAGCGTGACGGTGGTGGCGAGCAGCAGGACGATCACGGCGAGGGCGGTGAGGAGGATCCGGGGGGCGGTGCGCCAGACCGGGCGGTGGGCGCTCTCCCGGTGCATCGCGTGCAGGGCCCGCCGGAAGACGGCCAGATAGCTGGAGCCGGACCACAGACCGCCGATGCCGCCGATGACCACCAGCAGCCAGGCGGTGGACTGCTGGTGGGCCGTCTGGCGCAGCGCGCCGCGCAGCAGCTCACGGGATTCCGGCGGGGCGGCCTGGGTCAGGCGGTCGATGACGTCGGGCGTCGAGGCGGGCATGGACAGGCCGAGCACCGAGAGCATCACCAGCAGGACGGGGAAGAGGGCCAGCACGGCGTAGTAGGTCAGCGCGGCCGCCCAATCGGTGATGTCCTCGTTCCATGCCGTGACGGGGGTCCGGCGCAGCGCCGCCCACCAGCGGCCCCGCCCCCGGTCACCCGCCTCGCGTGAGCCGCCCATGCACCCCGTGCCCCTTCATCCGTGCGCCGTACGGGCCTGAGCCCGTACGGCGCGTGCTTCAAGCCGCATGCCCCGGCGGGCGCGGCCTATCCCGGTGGACCGTACTCAACCAGTCGGACGGCCCAGCTCCTTGCGGAACAGCTCCAGGACGTTGCCGCCGAGGACCTTCTGGACGGCCGTCCCGGGAAGTCCCCTTCGGACCAGCGCCTCGGTCACCAGAGGCAGACCGCGGGGGCCTTCCAGGCCGGGGACGAGCAGCTCGGTGTACTCCCGGTCCTCGCAGCACGGGGCAGCGTGTCGTCGCCGACCTCCTTGATGAAGTCCGGGCCCAGCCCGACATGGTCCACGCCGATGACATCGGCGATATGGATGATGTGCTCGGCCAGCCGGTCCACCGTGCGGTCGGCCTGGTCGGTGGCCAGGAACTCGCCGAGGAAGTTCACACACACCGTGCCGCCCGTCGCGGCGATGCCGCGCAGCTGCTCGTCGGTGAGATTGCGGTGGTGGTCGAGGAGCGCACGGGCACAGGAGTGGGTCGCCATGACGGGGCGGGTGGCCAGCTCCAGCACATGGGCGACTCCACAGGCGCCGAGGTGGGAGACGTCGAAGAGGCCCGAGACGCTCCATCTCCCGCAGCGCCTCGACCCCCGCCTCGGTGAGACGGCTGCCGGTGGCGTCCTCGCCGCTGCCGTCGGCGAGCGCGGTACGGCCCCAGTGGGCGAGGGAGGCGATTCGCACCCCGAGGCGGTGGAGGGTCGGGATGAGCTCGACGTTCGCGTCCAGACCGGGGGCGCTCTCCAGCGCCAGCACCAGGGCGATCCTGCCGTCGGCGAGCGCGGCGTCGATGTCGTCGCCGTCCAGGCACAGCCGTACCTCGTCCGCGTTGCCCTCGGCCAGGGTGTGCGCGCACTCGATCATCCGCAGCGTCTCGCGCAGCGCGCCCTCGGGGCGGAACCGGTCGTCGATGAAGACCGGCAGCACCTGCAGATCCACCCCGCCCTCGCGCAGCTGGGCAGCCAGCGCTCCCGGAAGAAACCCGCCCAGCGGCGTGGCGGGCGCGCGGTGACCGCGATCAGCAGATCGTTGTGCGCGTCGGCGACGACGGCGCGGCGGTGGAGTTCACGGCTCATGCGCACGCTCTTCCCTCGGTGTCTTCGGCAGCGGCCATCGTGTCGTAGCGCTCGCGGCCGGTCCATGGAATTCCCGGAGGGCGCGCGACGCCACCACGGTCACCCTCAGCGAACCCTTCCGCATCGTCCGGGCGGAAGCGGGGTAGCCGTGCGGGCGTGCTGAGAATGTTTTGGTGGCTGGACCTGCGTTGACGACGGCTGGCCGCGCGGTGCTCGCGTGGCTCGTGTCCCCGTGGTGGTGGCTCGTGGTGGCCGTGGCGTCGGCGCTGACCGCCGTGGGGGTACGGGATGTGGCGCAGCGCGAGCACTCCGTCCTGGACCCAGGGCGAAGGCGACTGACCGAGGTCCACCCGGTCGGCGCACGGTGCAGACTTGACGCCATGACCACGAGCCGAGCGGATGTGCAGCTGCGTGAGGTGACCCGGGACGACCTCGCCGTCTTCTTCGACTACCACCGGGACGCCGAGGCGAACCGGATGGCCGCCTTCACCTCCGAGGTCCCCGGTGACCGGGGCGCCTTCGACGCGCAGTGGGACCGCATCCTCGGCGACAACGCCATGGTCAAGCGGACGGTGCTGTACGACGGGCGGGTGGCCGGAAACGTGCTGAGCTTCGAGCAGTTCGGCGAGCCGTCCGTCGGCTACTGGATCGGCCGGGAGCACTGGGGCAAGGGCGTGGCCACCCGGGCGCTGACCGCGTTCCTGGAGGTGGTCACGGTCCGTCCGCTGTACGCGCGGATCGCCAAGGACAACGTGGGGTCGCTGCGGGTGCTGGAGAAGTGCGGGTTCACGGTGGCCGGGGAGGAGCGGGGGTTCGCCGCGGCGCGGGGGACGGAGATCGACGAGCTGGTGCTCGTCCTCCGCTGAGCGGGCCCCGGGCGGGGTGAGAGGATCGGATCCGGGCCCGACGAACGGGAGGCACAGCGTGTCGGTGGAGATCACGTGGTGGGGACATGCCACCGCGACCGTGCAGGACTCCGGCGTACGGGTGCTGACCGACCCCTTGTTCGCACGGCGCTTCGCGCATCTGCGGCGGCGCCGGGGACCCGTGCCGCCGCCCGCCGCGGCGGTGGCGGATGTCGCGCTGGTCTCGCACCTCCACGCCGACCATCTCCATCTCGGTTCGCTCGCCCGGCTGTGGCCCGGCACCCGGCTGGTCGTGCCGCACGGCGCCGGGCGGGCGGTGCCCAGGCTGCGGCGGGTGGTCGCGGCGCGCGAGCTGCGGGTCACGGAGGTGCGGCCGGGGGACGAGCTCACGGTGGGCGACGTGCGGATCCGCGCCGTCCCCGCCGCGCACGACGGCCGGCGGCTGCCGTACGGGCCGAGCACAGTGCCCGCCCTGGGGTATGTGGTGCGGGGCGAGGCGACGACGTACTTCGCGGGCGACACCGGGCTGTTCGACGAGATGGCCGAGGTGGTCGGGGCGTGCGATGTGGCGCTGCTGCCGGTGGGCGGCTGGGGCCCGTACCTGGGCCACGGCCATCTCGACGCGGGCCGGGCGGCGCAGGCGCTGGCGCGGCTGGGGGCACGCAGGGCGGTGCCGGTGCACTACGGGACATACTGGCCGATCGGTCTGGACGCGGTCCGTCCGCATGAATTCCACGCACCGGGCGACGACTTCGTACGGCACGCGGGGCGGCTGGCCCCCGGGGCGGCGGTGCACCGGCTGGGGCACGGGGAATGTGTCCGGCTGGAGCCGGCCTGGTGATAGAGCTTTTACCGGATCTGACCGACCTCGCGCGAAGCCTGCCGTCGGAGTCCACGCAGCAGGCGGTGGGCTATCCCTCGCTGTTTCTGCTGGTGATGCTGGGGTCGCTGGTGCCGGTGGTGCCGACGGGCGCGGTGGTCAGCTCGGCCGCCGCCGTCGCCGTCCACCAGTCCACTCCCCCGCTCTCCCTCCTGGTCGTCTTCGCGGTGGCCTCCCTGGCGGCCTTCCTCGGCGACGTCGTCCTCTACTGGCTCGGCAGGCGCGGCGTCCGCTCCAAGAACGGCTCCCGCCGGCTGGCCCGCATCCACGACCGCGCCGCCCCCGAACGCCTCGCACAGGCCGAGGCCCGGCTGACCGAGCACGGGGTGGCGGTCCTGGTCCTGTCCCGGCTGATTCCGGCGGGCCGGATCCCGGTGATGCTGGCCTGCCTGCTGGCCCGGATGCCGATGCGGAGGTTCGTCCGGGGCGCGGGGCCGGCGGCGCCGGCCTGGGCCGGGACGTATCAGCTGATCGGCATTCTGGGCGGCTCGCTCTTCCGGGAACCCTGGGAGGGCGTGGCGGCGGCCGTCCTCCTGACGGTGGCCATCAGCACCGCCCCCTCCCTCTGGCGCCGCCGCCGCTCCCGCCGCACGGCCTCCAGCGAGCCGGCGGGCTGAGCCGGGGCCGGGGCCCCGGCTCAGCCCGGTTACCTCAGCGGGTGAGACTCAGCACCTGGCGCAGCACCTCCGTCAGCATGGCTTGCGGGTCGGACACGGAGCGCTCCGCGCGCCAGGCCACGAAGCCGTCCGGGCGGACGAGGACCGCGCCATCGGGCGCCGTGCCATGGAGGTCGGCCCAGTCGACGCCCGGCTCGGGAGCGAGTTCATGGTCGGGTTCGGTGCCGACGCGGTAGCGGTCGAGGGGGATGCCGAGGTCCTCGGCGACATGACCGCCCGCCTCGTGCCAGGCGGCGCCGCCGGGACCGGTGAGCAGGACGCAGGTGCGCTCGTAGAGGTCGAGGGTGGACAGGCGGACACCGCAGCGGTGGACCCACATGTGCGGGGCGCGGCTGCCGGGGTCGGCGGAGACGGAGAACTGCTCGGGGACCGGGGAGGCCGAGGGGTCCGCGCCGAGGATCGCGCCGCGTACGTAGCGATAGCCCATGGCCACGGCCATCACATTGCTCTGCGGCCCGGCCGTGGCGGGCGCGGAGTAGCCGGGGTGGCTGTGTTCGGCCGAGCGGGCGGCGGCACGGGCGCTGGTGGCCTTGGCGACCGGCTGGCGCTCGGCGCCGTAGGTCTCCAGCAGCCCGGGGCCCGCCCAACCGCCCAGCACGGCGGCCAGCTTCCAGGCGAGGTTGTGGGCGTCCTGGATGCCGGTGTTGGAGCCGAAGGCACCGGTGGGTGACATCTCGTGGGCGGAGTCCCCGGCGAGGAAGACCCGTCTGTCGGAGTAGCGGTCCGCCACCCGCTCGGCCGCATGCCAGGGGGCCTTCCCGGTGATCTCGACCTCCAGATCGGGCATGCCGACGGCGGTGCGGATGTGGTCGGCGCAGCGCTCGTCGGTGAACGCCTCGAGCGGCTCGCCGTCCTCGGGGTGCCAGGGCGCGTGGAAGACCCACTGCTCCTGGTTGTCGACCGGGAGCAGCGCCCCGTCGGCCTTGGGGTTGGTCAGATAGCAGGCGATGAAGCGGCGGTCGCCGACCGCGTCCGCGAGCCGCTTGGCGCGGAAGGTGATGGACACGTTGTGGAAGAGCTCGCCGTGTCCGCTCTGGCCGATGCCGAGCCCGTCGCGGACGGGGCTGCGGGGGCCGTCGGCGGCGATGAGGTATTCGGCGCGGACCGTGCTGCGCCGTTCGGACGTGCGGTCCAGGATCTCGGCGGTCACCCCGTCGGCGTCCTGCTCGAAGGAGATCAGCTCGGTGCCGAAGCGCAGTTCGCCGCAGAGGCCCTGGGCGGCCCGCAGCAGGACGGGTTCGAGGTCGTTCTGGCTGCACAGGCACCAGCCGGAGGGGCTGATCCGGCCGATCTTGCCGCCGGGGTCGATGTCGCGGAAGAGCCAGTTGTGGTCCGTTCCGGTGAGTGATTCAGCCTGCAGGATGCCGTGGTTCTCGGCCAGGACGGACGCGGCCTCGCGGATCGCGGACTCCACCCCCGCGGTCCGGAACAGCTCCATCGTGCGCACGTTGTTCCCCCGTCCGCGGGGGTGGATCGAGGTGCGCGCGTGCTTTTCCACCAGCAGATGGCCGATGCCCAGACGGCCCAGGAACAGCGAGGCGGAGAGTCCCACCAGGGAGCCGCCCGTGATCAGGACGGGCACCCGCTCAGCAGTGTCGGCTTTCTCGGCAAGAGGTTTCATTGTGCTGCTATGCCCGGTCTGCGAGCGGCCCTGCGAGCCTCTGACCTGGCGTTCGCTCAGATGGCTCACAAATCTCGCGCCATCCGGTGGGAGCGCTCCACGATCGTCTAGCGGGCGACGCATCCAAGGAAGGACGCATCCCCCCTAGGAGGAGTGGAACATGAGCACCCTGTCCCAGGCTCCACAGCCCACCACGACACCCACCATGACCATGCAGTCGACACTGACCGACTCCCGACTGCGTGTGGTGCTGCTGCTGGATGTGCGCAGCGGTGCCGAGGAGCGCTTTCTGCGCGCGTACGACGAGTTGTGCCATCAAGTGGCCTCGGTCCCGGGCCACCTCAGCGATCAGCTGTGCCAGTCGATCGAGGACCCCTGCAAGTGGCTGATCACCAGCGAGTGGGAGAGCGCGCCGCCGTTCCTCGCCTGGGTGGACAGCGCAGAGCACCGCGAGATGGTCAAGCCGCTGCACGGATGTGTGGAGGACACCCGGTCGCTGCGGTTCGGCATCCTGCGGGAAATGCCGCCCCGCGGTGAGCACACCACACGGGCCAGGGGCCGGCTGCAGGCCGCCCCGCGGACCGGCGACGGGGTGATCCGGCATGCGCTGGCCTTCACCGTCAAGCCGGGCAGCGAGGCCGATGTGGCCGCCATCCTGGCCGGCTACTCCTCGCCCGAGTCACGGGTCGACGACACCACCCGGCTGTGCCGCACCTCCCTGTTCATGAGCGGCAACCGGGTGGTCCGGGCCGTCGAGGTGAAGGGCGACCTGATGACGGCGCTGCGCCATGTGGCCATGCAGCCCGAGGTCAGGGCGGTCGAGGACGCCATCAACCCTTATCTGGAGGTGTCCCGCGACATGGACGATCCGGATTCGGCGCGGGAATACTTCATGTCCGCGGCGCTGCCCCTGGTGGCCCACCTGTCGGCGAACGGCACGCCGCAGGTCACCGCCATACGGCGTCATGCGCTGATCTACCCGGTGAAGCGGGGCTGCGGTACGGCGGTCGCCCGGCTGCTGGCCCGCCAGGACGAGCTGGCCCTCATCGGCACGGCGGGCGGCGCGCGCAAGGGGTCCGAGACCACCCCGTGCCCCCTGCTGAGCAGCACCATCTTCCAGCACCAGGACACCGTCGTCCGGCTGGTGGATCTCGGCGCCCCACTGGACCGGGACCCGGCGCTGGCCGCCGGTGTCGGCGGCAAGCGCGCCGCGGCCGTGCTGAGCCGCCTTGTCGACGTCCCCACCGGCCGGGATCTGTCGTCCGAGGACGGACTGCGGCGCTTCCTCGCGGACTGCGACATGGTCCCGCTCACCGACCGCCGGGCGGCGGACTACTGACGTTTTGCCTTCTCCCACGTCCCTTACGTCCCCAGTCCGGAGGCACCGATCATGACCACGCAGTTCCCCCACATCGTCGACCTCGCCGGAGTCGCTCCCAACCGCCGACGCGGTGGCGACCTGCGCGCCATGCTGACCCCCAGCACGGTGGGCGCCACGAGCGGCTTCATGGGCCTGGCCATCATGCGGCCCGGCGAGCGCATCGGTGAGCACTACCACCCGTACTCCGAGGAGTTCGTGTTCGTCGTGTGCGGCGATCTGGAGGTGGATCTGGACGGGACCGCGCATGCGCTCCGTCCCGACCAGGGCCTCCTCATCCCCCGCGACTTGCGCCATCGTTTCCGTAACGTGGGGGACACCGAGGCCCGGATGGTCTTCCATCTGGGACCGCTGGCCCCGCGTCCCGAGCTTGGGCATGTGGACACGGAGGCCACCGAGCCGGCCGAGGCGTCATCGTGACGCGACGGGTGGCGATCACCGGGCTCGGCGTGGTCGCACCGGGGGGCGTGGGCGTTCCGGCCTTCTGGGACATGCTCACTGCCGGGCGCACGGCGACGCGCGCGATCACGCTCTTCGACCCGGCGGGGTTCCGCTCGCGGATCGCCGCCGAGGTCGACTTCGACCCGGTGGCCTGCGGGCTGACGGCGGAGCAGGTGGAACGCTCCGACCGGTATGTGCAGTTCGCTCTGACGGCCTCCAAGGAGGCCGTACGGGACGCGGGTCTCGATCCGGGGCCGGAGGCCACCTGGCGGACCGCGGTGTCGCTCGGCACCGCGGTCGGCGGCACCACCCGGCTGGAGAACGACTATGTCGCGGTCAGCAACAAGGGCGAGAACTGGGATGTGGACCACCGGCGGGCCGGTCCGCATCTGCATCGTGCGTTCTCGCCCAGCGCGCTGGCCTCCGGCGTCGCGGAGCTGATCGGCGCCCAGGGCCCGGTGCAGACCGTCTCGACGGGCTGCACCTCGGGTCTGGACGCGATCGGCTACGGCTTCCAGACGATCGAGGAGAACCGCGCCGATGTGTGCATCGCGGGGGCGGCGGACTCGCCGATCTCCCCGATCACCGTGGCCTGTTTCGACGCGATCAAGGCGACCTCGGCGAACAACGACGACCCGGCGCACGCGTCGCGGCCGTTCGACGCCCGCCGCGACGGCTTCGTCCTGGGCGAGGGCGCCGCCGTGCTCGTCCTGGAGGAGCTGGAGCACGCGCGCGCCCGAGGGGCCCGGATCTACTGCGAGATCAAGGGGTTCGCCACCTTCGGCAACGCGTACCACATGACCGGTCTGACCCGGGAGGGCCTGGAGATGTCCGAGGCCATCGACCACGCGCTGGGCCATGCGCGCATCGACAGCTCCGAGATCGACTACGTCAACGCGCATGGCTCCGGCACCCAGCAGAACGACCGGCACGAGACGGCGGCGGTCAAGCGCTCGCTCGGCGAGCACGCGTACCGCACGCCGATGAGCTCGATCAAGTCCATGGTGGGGCACTCCCTGGGCGCCATCGGGGCGATCGAGATCGTGGCCTGCACCCTGGCCCTCTCCCATGGTGTGGTGCCACCGACCGCCAACTACGAGAACCCGGACCCCGAGTGCGATCTGGACTATGTGCCGCGCACCGCCCGCTCCCTGCCGCTGCGCCATGTGCTCTCGGTCGGCAGCGGGTTCGGCGGCTTCCAGTCGGCCGTGGTCCTCAGCCACGGAGGTGCGTCATGAACGCATCGGTGAGCCGGCCGGCGAGCAGGCAGAAGAACAAGCACCCCCGGCGGGGCGCCGCGATCACCGGCCTGGGGATCGTGGCGCCGAACGGCGTGGGCACGGACGCCTTCTGGAAGGCCGTACGGGAAGGGATCAGCTTTCTCGACCAGCTCTCCCGCGAGGGCTGCGACGACTTCCCGCTGCGGGTCGCGGGCCAGGTCCGCGGCTTCGAACCGGGGTCGATGGTCGAGGAGCGCTACCTCGTCCAGACCGACCGCTTCACGCACTTCGCGATGGCGGCGGCCGATCTGGCACTGGAGGACGCCCGACTGCCCACGAAGGACATGTCGCCGTTCGCGGTGGGCGTGGTGACCGCCGCCGGTTCCGGGGGCGGCGAGTTCGGCCAGCGCGAGCTGCAGCACCTGTGGGGCAAGGGGCCGCGGTATGTGGGCCCGTACCAGTCCATCGCCTGGTTCTACGCGGCCAGCACCGGCCAGATCTCCATCCGCGGCGGGTTCAAGGGCCCCTGCGGGGTGCTGGCCAACGACGAGGCGGGCGGGCTGGACGCGATCGCGCACGCCTGCCGGTCCATCCGGCACGGGGCGGACGCGATCGTCGTGGGCGCCGCCGAGGCGCCGCTCGCGCCGTACTCGATCGTCTGTCAGCTCGGTTACCAGGAGATGAGCCTGGCCCGGGAACCGGGCCGGGCCTATCTGCCGTTCACCACCGACGCCTGTGGCTTCGCCCCGGGCGAGGGCGGGGCCATGCTGATGGTCGAGGAGGAGAGCGCCGCCCTGCGCCGCGGCGCGCGGATCCGCGGCCGCGTCCTCGGCCATGGCTCGACCTTCTCCGGTTCGTCCGGCTGGGAGCGGTCCCGGGACGGGCTCGCCCACGCCATCCGCGCAGCCCTCGACGATGCGGGCTGCGCGCCGGAGGAGATCGACGTGGTGTTCGCGGACGCCGTCGGCAGGCCCGATGCGGACCTCGCCGAGGCGCTCGCGATCGCCGACGCGCTGGGCGCGCACGGCACCCGGGTCCCGGTGACCGCCCCCAAGACCGGCTTCGGCCGGGCGTACTGCGCGGCTCCGGTCCTGGACGTGGGGGCCGCGGTGCTCGCCATGGAACACCACGTCGTACCGCCCACCCCGTACGTCACCGACGTATGCCATGACCTCGACCTCGTCACCCGCAGTTCCCGCCCCACCCAGCTGCGGACCGCGCTGGTGCTGAGCCGAGGGCTCATGGGTTGCAACGCGGCGCTCGTGCTCCGCGGCCCGGAAGGAGATATGTGATGCCCAGTCAACTGTCCTACAGCGAGCTGGCCTCGCTCATGAAGCGCTGTGCCGGTCTCACCGTCGATCCGGACACGATGCAGACCCGGCCCGACTCCACCTTCGAGGAGTACGGCCTGGACTCGCTCGGTCTGCTCGCCATCGTCGGCGAACTGGAGAACCGGTACGGCACCCCCATCGAGCCGGGTGCCGAGAGCTGCAAGACCCCTGGCGACTTCCTCGATGTCATCAACACCTCACTGACCACGGGAGCATGACATGGCCGGCCACACCGACAACGAGATCGTGATCGCAGCGCCCTTGGACCTTGTCTGGGACATGACCAACGACCTGGAGAACTGGCCGCAGCTGTTCAGCGAGTACGCGTCGGTCGAGGTGCTGCAGCGGACCGGGGACACCACCACCTTCCGGCTGACCATGCACCCCGATGAGAACGGGAAGATCTGGAGCTGGGTTTCCGAGCGGGAGACGGCCCGCGATGTGCGGACCGTGTGGGCGCGCCGGGTCGAGACGGGCCCGTTCGCCTTCATGAACATCCGCTGGGAGTACGACGAGGAGCCCGAGGGCACCCGGATGCGCTGGACCCAGGACTTCGAGATGAAGCCCGACGCCCCGGTGGACGACGCCGGGATGACGGAGCACATCAACCGCAATTCGAAGATCCAGATGGAGCTCATCCGGGACAAGATCGAGCAGCGCGCCCGCGCGCGGGTCAGGGCGTAGTCATGTACCGCTCTCTGATCGTCGCCCGGATGAAGGAAGGCTCGGCCCCGGATATCGCTTCCGTCTTCGAGGAATCGGACCGCGGTGAACTACCGCGTCTCATCGGAGTGACCGGCCGCAGTCTGTTCCAGTTCGGCGATGTGTATCTGCATCTGATCGAGGCCGACCGGCCGCCGGGACCCGAGGTCGCGCGGATGGCCGGCCATCCGGAATTCCGCGCCATCAGCGAGCGGCTCACCGCATATGTCGAGGCGTACGACCCGAAGACATGGCGGGAGCCGAAGGACGCCATGGCGCACGAGTTCTACCGCTGGGAGCGGGACCGGAGCTGAGTCCGTCCCAGGAGGGCCTGGGCCGTTCATTTGCCGCCTCCGCCCCCGCCGCAGGGCCGCTGACCGCGTTCGTATCGGGTCGGCGGCCCTTTCGTATGCCTGGATATTCGCGCCTTTCCGAGCTGATCGAGGCCACGTCTGCCGAGAAGGTGAACGGGCATCAGACCATTCGCGCGGCGAATGAGTGATCATTGCGCTTATCTACACCCAGAGGGCTTACAACCGGCCAGATTGTAGGCCGCGCCAAGTGGCAGGTGAGTCACTCTTCGCTGACGGTGGACAAGACGCCGCCGCGATCCCTTTATCTGGCAAATAGTCAGTATCGCGGCAGGCGCCGGAAGGAATGACTCATGCGATCTACTCGCGCACTCTTCACCGGGGCGGCGATTGCCGCCACCCTGTCCCTGGGCGCCCCTGCTGCCGCGTTCGCCGCCGACGTCTCGGACCCGGGCGGCCACGGTGGGTACTCGAGCAGCCAGGAGTCCTCCGAGGACGGCTACGGTCAGGGCAGCAGCTCGTGGAAGGACAAGGACAAGGACAAGGAGCGGGAGCACAAGGGCGAGGAAGAAGGCAAGGAAGAGCACGAGCGCAAGGACGAGCACGAGGGCAAGGACGAGGGCGACTGGTCCGAGAAGGGCAAGGAGCACCACGACTGGTCCGAGAAGGGCGAAAAGGAGGACCACGGCTGGTCCGGCGAGAAGAAGGGCGACTGGGACGGCGGCTCGTGGAAGGGCGAGAAGCCGCGCGGCGGTGTCCACACCGGTGGCGGCGGCATGGCCACCACGGGCAGCGGCATGGCCGCCGGTTCGGTCCTGCTCCTCGGTGGCCTGGGTGCCGGCGCCTACGCCCTGCGTCGTCGTAAGCCCTCGGGCACCGCGATCTGAGCCTGACGCTTCTGAATCCCGTGCTGCCGTGGCACCACCGCTCGGCGGAGGTGCCACGGCAGCGCCTCGGGCGCTGTGAGAAAGGCGGACCCCTATGCGCAAGCAGGGCGGGGCAGACAGCAACACCCGCACTCTCCGGTGGGCCGCGGCGTCGGCCCTCATCGGAGTCTTCCTGATCTACAACTCCGTTGACGCGTCCTCCCAGTCCTCGCCGGCGGTGGCAACGCCCACGGCCACGGCCACCGCGTCCGCGTCCGCGTACGAGGAGCCGGAGACGGCGGAGGAGCCGCCGGCCGAGTCCCTGGATCCGACGGCCACCCCCGAGTCCCGGCCCGGACCCGCGCTGCCGCGCTCCCCCGCGACGCATCTGGACATCCCCTCGATCGGGGTGAGCGCGCCGTTCACCGAGCTGTCACTCGACGCCACGGGCATGCTGGTCCCGCCGCCCGACACCGACAACAACCTGGTCGGCTGGTACCGGGGCGGCGCCTCGCCCGGCGAGCGCGGCAACGCCGTCGTGGCGGGGCATGTGGACACCAAGATCGGACCGGCGGTGTTCTACACGCTCAGCTCCCTGAAGCCCGGGGGCAAGGTCAGCATCACCCGCGAGGACGGCATCATCGCGACCTTCCTCGTCGACAGGGTGCAGACCTTCAAGAAGAACGCCTTCCCGGACCAGGAGGTGTACGGGGACACCGCCGACGCCCAGTTGCGCCTGATCACCTGCGGCGGTGCGTACGACCACGCGGCCAGGGACTACACGGCCAATGTGGTGGCATTCGCGCACCTCACCTCGTTCCGCTGGGCCTGATCGCATACCGCCTGACCGCAATTGGCCTGATTCGCATACGGGACAGCAAGCACGGTGCCCGCGTCGTGAGGACGACGCGGGCACCGTATGTGTGGCCACGGCGGGCCAGGGCGGCTAGGCGCCGGGCACCGTGGAGTCGAACGCGTGCAGATAGCCGTTGACCGGGCGGATGTCCGTGACGTTCAGCCCGGCCTCGGTCATCCGCGCGACCATGCTGTCGGTGGTGTGCTTGCGGCCGCCCACGTTGAGCAGCAGGAACAGGTCCATCGCCGTGGTGAAGTGGGAGGGGCTGTGGTCCACGAGGTTCTCGATGACCACCACCCGCGCGCCGGGCCGCGCCGCCGCGACCACGTTGGCGAGCGTCCGTCGGGTGCTCTCGTCGTTCCATTCGAGGATGTTCTTGATGATGTGGAGATCGGCCTGGACGGGGATCTCCTGGCGGCAATCGCCGGGCAGCAGCGTGGCGCGCGAGGCCAGCGGCCCGCCGTCCCGCAGCCGCGGATCGGCGTTCGCCACCACCTGCGGAAGGTCGAGGAGCGTACCGCGCAGCGCCGGATGCTTCTCCAGCAGGCTGGCGAGCACATGGCCCTGGCCGCCGCCGATGTCCACGACCTCCTTGATGCCGTCGAGGTCGAGGAAGTCGGCGACGTCCGCGGCGGACTGCCGGCTGGAGGTGGTCATCGCCCGGTCGAACACCTCGGCCGACTCGGGCGCGTCCTCGTGGAGATAGCGGAAGAAGTCCTTGCCGAAGATGTCGTTGAAGATGACGCCGCCGGAGCGCACCGCCCGGTCCAGCCGGGGCCAGGCCTCCCAGGTCCAGGGCTCGGTGCACCACAGGCAGATGTTCCGGAGGCTGCCCGGGGCGTCCTCGCGCAGCAGCCGGGACATGGCGGTGTGCGTGAAGCGGCCGTCGTCGGTCTCGGTGAAGATCCCGCAGCAGGCCAGGGCGCGCAGCAGCCGGCGCAGCGGATCGGGCTCGGCGTCCACGGCGGAGGCCAGTTCGCCGAGGGAGGCGGGCCGCTCCCCCAGCGCGTCGGCGACGCCGAGCCGGGCGGCGGCCCGCAAGGCGGCGGCCCGCGCGGCACCGAAGGCGACCTCGCGCAGCTGCATGGCCGCTTGCGTCGGGGCCGTGCGGTGGGCGGGGGCCGGGGCGGCGGCGGGTGTGGTGGTGGGAGGGGTGGTCCCTATGGTCGTCATGGCGTCGCCTTTCAGCACCGGCCCGTGGGCACGGACAGCTCGCAGACGTTGTTGGTGAAGGTGTTGGCGGGACCCTTGTCCCGGTCGGCCAGATCGGCCGGCTTGTTGCCGCTCAGCACGTTCCGGCTGATGGCGTTCTTGGCGTTCGGGGTGCCGACGACGCTGCTGAACAGCACGATCCCGCCGGACATGGGCGAGGTGCCCACGTTGTTGTGCACCTGGTTGCCGGTCACCCGGGTGCCCTCGGCGCCCGTGAGCACGATGCCGGCGCCCTGGATGAAGGGCAGCCGGGCGTTGGGCGCGCAGTACGCGTTGTTCTCGTGGACGGCGTTGTGCCGTACGGTCAGGTCACCGGCGCGCGGGGTGGACTCGTCGCCCACGATGAACACACCGCCGCAGTTGCCGGTGGCGGTGTTCTGCTCGATGGTGAGGTTCCGCAGCCGCCGGACCACGACCCCGATCCGGTTCCCGGTCAGCTGGTTGTCGGCGACCTCGGTGCCCATGGTGTCGGTGGCCCCGCCCTCGCTGTCGACGGTGTTGGCGAGGAAGATGCCCGACTCCTTGTTGCCGCGCGAGACGTTGGAGAGGAAGACGCCGCGGGTGGACAGCTGCTGGCCGATGCCCTGCTGGCCGTTCTTCTCGGCGACGACCTTGCGTACGTCCATCCGGTCGGTGCCGGAGCCCCAGATGCCGTTCTTGGGGAAGCCGGCGACCGTCAGGGAGCGGATCCGGACATCCGTGACGGGGTGTTGGGCCGTACCGGTGACGCACAGGCCGTGGCCGGCCGCGCCGCAGGCGTTGGCCGAGGGACGCGCGGCCGGGCTGAGCACGGTGTTCCGGCCCGCACCGCGCAGGGTCAGCCGGTCGGTGGTGATCTCGACGTTCTGCCGGTAGGTACCGGGCCGGATCTCGATGGTGTCCCCGGGCCGTGCGGCGTCCACGGCGGCCTGGATCGACTGGCCGGGCTGGACGATGTGCCGGGCCGCGGCGGCGTGGGCGGCGGGGAGGGAGCCGAGTTCGATGACAAGGGCGGCCGTGAGGCCCGCCGCATAGCGAAGTTTTCGTGTACGCATGAACAGGAAGCTAGGTGCCCTCCGCACCACTCGCCACTTATGTTCCGGTAAGCACCTTTACGTCACATTCCCCCGGACGCACGCTATTCGAGCACCCGTGAGCCCCCGACCGGCAGATCCCACAGCGCCTCGCGGGGACGGCCCGTGGCCTCCCAGGCAGCGCGGACCCGGTGCAGCGGCTCCAGCGGAGGCTCGGCGGAGAGCAGAAACGTCGACCAGTGCATGGGGACCAGCGCCCGCGCCCCCAGGTCCCCGAACGCCCGTACGGCCTCCTCCGGATCGGTGTGCACCGGACGGAGCATCCAGCGCGGGTCGTACGCGCCGATGGGCAGCAGCGCCAGATCGATCCCCGGATAGCGGCGGCCGATCTCCTGGAACCAGTGGCCGTAGCCGGTGTCCCCCGCGAAGTAGACGCGCTGCCCGTCGGGCGCGGTGAGGACCCAGCCCCCCCACAGCGAGCGGCAGGTGTCGGTCAGGGTGCGCTTGCTCCAGTGGTGCGCGGGGACGAAGTCGAAGCGGACGGGGCCGCCCTCGCCGGGCAGTTCGGCCGCCTCCCACCAGTCGAGCTCGGTCACCTGGATGAACCGGCGCACCCGGAACCAGGTGGCCAGCCCGGCGGGGACGAACAGCGGCGTGTCCCGGGGCAGCCGATTGATCGTGGCCGCGTCGAGGTGGTCGTAGTGGTTGTGGCTGATGACCACCGCGTCGACCGGCGGCAGATCCTCCCAGCGGACCCCGACCGGGGTGACCCGGGCCGGGGTGCCGAGGAGCTTACGGGCCCAGACCGGGTCGGTGAGCACGGTCAGCCCGCCGATCCGCATCACCCAACTCGCGTGCCCCGCCCAGGTGAGCGCCGTCTGGCCGGGGCCGGTCAGCGGGAGCGGACCCGGGGCGAAGGGGAGTTCGGGGATCTCTCGGAGCGTCTCGACCGGCGGCCGCAGCCGCCCTTCCCGGGCCAGCCGGGCGATCGCCCGTACGCCCGGCAGCGGTGAGGTGAGCCGGTGGACGAACGACCGGGGCCAGGTGCGGAGCTCGCCGAGCGGACGCGGGGCGGCGAGCTCGGGGGTCGCCGGGCCGAGCCGGGTCCGGACCGGAGCGCCGGGCTCGGGACGGGGCCGCCCGGCGGGCCCCGCCGGCTCGGCCCGGTCGGCCCGGTCGGCCTGGTCTGCCTGGTCGGTCATGGCGTGGGCTCCCTTCCGGTCCGGGCCGGCCCTTCGGCGGCGGCCCTCGGCTCTGGACGGCGTGCGGGCGGTCGCCCGGCCGGCCCGGTCAGCCCGGACCGGCCTCGATCAGCTCGCGGAAGTCCGCCTCGAAGGCGGCCAGCGCCATCGCCACATGCGGCAGTTCCAGCGGATCGGGTGCGCCGAGGGCGCCCAGCCGCGCCTCGTCGTCGGCCCCGAGCAGCGGCAGGGTCGTCAGCCGCACCCGCAGGGTGTGCGGGGGGTCGCCGAAGCGATGGCCCCCGGCCACGGAGGAGCCCAGCCGCCGGGTCAGCTCGCGCTCCAGCTCCACCGAGTCGGTGATACCGCGGGCGGCGAGCACCCCGCGCAGCTCGTCGAGGTCGGCGTAGAGATGACGGCCGGCCTGCGGCGGACGGCACAGCGCCCCGACCGCGGTCAGCGCGCGATAGGCCGCGGCGGCCACGGCACCGTGCGCCCGGGCCGCGGCGGTCATCCGCGCGCGGACCGGCCCGGGCTCGCCGAGCGCGTACGTGGCGGCCGCCGCGACGGGAGCCGGAAGGGTGGAGCGTACGGCGGTGAGCAGGGACAGCACCCGCCCCCGCAGTTCGGACCCGCGCTCGGTGGCCGGGAACCGGGCGATCGCGGCGGGCCAGCCGGCCGGGGTGAACGCACCCGCGAGATCGGAGAGCACGATGACGTCCTCGGGGGACATCTCGGCGGGGCTGAGCAGCACCGTGCCATGCGGATGGTGGACCGTGTCCCGCCAGGTCTCGTCGCTCACGATCAGCAGCCCCTCGGCCACGGCCGCCTCGCACACCTCGTGCAGCAGCTCGGGCGGGGCCACGGTGCCCGTCGGATCGTCGGCCACCGCCAGCAGCAGCAGCCTGGGGAGCCCGTCCTCGGCGCGGATCCTGCGCACGGTCTCCAGCAGCGCGAACGGATCGGGCAGCCCGCCGCACTCGGCCGGTACGGGCGCGTGGTAGGCCCGCCGGTCGACCAGCCGCACCAGCGGCGGGTACCAGGCGGCGCAGGGCCGGGGCAGCAGCACATCGCCGCCGTAGGCCGAGGCGAGCAGCGCGAGCAGCAGCGGCTCGGCGCCGGGCGCGACCACGACATGCGCCGGATCGGTCCACAGCCCGCGTCGCGACCAGTAGCCGCACGCGGCCGAGCGCAGCTCCACGGACCCGCCGACCGGCTCCGGCGCGGTGCGGCCGGCCGCCCCGGTGAAGCGCTCGGCCAGCTCCGGGAGGACCGGCAGGCCGCCGTCGTCCCGATCCGCCGGAGCCGGGGCGGTCCACTGCCGCTGCATTCGTCCACACCTCCGCCTGTCTGTGCTGACCTGTCCACCTTCGCAGATCGGGGGATGCGGCGGCAGGGCGACACGGGCGGGCCCCGGGCTCAGCGGCCCAGCTCGATGAGGTCTTTCTCCAGACCGCGGCCACGGGTGCGCACCACATTCCCGGCGAGCTCCGTGAGCTTGCGGTTGGTCCGCTGGGACAGCCGGCGCAGCAGATCGAAGGCGTGGTCGGCGTCGCAGCCCAGCACGTACATGACGATGCCGCACGCCTGGTCGACGACCGGGCGGGCGCGCAGCGCCGCGTCCAGCTGATCGACCTGGACGAGGGCGGCGCGGTAGAGCCGGTCCCGGGCCAGGCTCTCGGTGGTCAGATCACCGAGCAGCTCGGTGGTGCCCTGAGCCGCCTTCTCCAGGGAGCCGGGGCGCAGCCCGTAGACGGAGATGGTCACGGTGAGCCCGTCGCAGGCGAAGGGCAGGGTGGCGCTGGACCGTACGCCGGCGTCCAGCGCACTGGCCCGGAACCGCGGCCAGCGCCGGTCGTACAGCAGATCGTCGGCGCCCGCCGGGCGGCCGGTGTCCAGCGCCGCGAGGATCGGGCCCTCGCCCGACCTCAGCTGCACCGACACCAGCGCGGACAGATCGGGGTGGGTGGCCGCGGTCGTCCGGTCGCCGTCCCCGCAGCCGCCCGCGTCCGATGCGAGGACGGCGGTGGCGGTGGCCCCGCAGCTGTCGGGGGTGCACGAGACGGCCTGCTCCGCGAGGTCGGCCAGCCCGCGGCCGAGAAAGGGGGCGTCGGTCTGGCAGGTCGTGGTGGGGCGGCTGTGCGTGCGGTCCGGCATCGCCGAGTCCGGTCCTTTCGCTGCGAGGTGGCGGGCGCTCCGGCCCCGGTCCGGCCCCGCCCCCGCGCGGGACCCTCATTTCCGGCTTCCCCCGGCTTTGCGCGGAAAACAACACCCAGGCGGTCCGCCACGGCCGGTCAGGCTACCGTGTGCCCATGTCCGGGGCGCAGGAGTTTGGTGCGGAGCTCACAGATTTCCGCAGACGGGTTGACGAATTGAGAACCGCGCGGGCTCTGCCCTCGCAGGAGCGGCTGTCCGTACTGGACGCCGCTCTTTTCGAGCTTCAGCATGTGGTGGACGTGCTGTGGCCGCGGTACGAGGAGCTGGCCGCGGCATCGCGGATCCCGGGCGGGGGCCGGGCCGACCCCCATGAGCAGCAGCTGCTGCGGGCGCTGTTCCAGCGGATGCCGATCGCCGTCGTACTGATGGACCGTGAGTCCGCCGTACGGCGGATGAACTTCGCCGCCACGCAGCTGTTCAACACCCCTGCCGGATACGCCACCGGACGGCCCCTCGCCTCGTCGCTGCGCCGTGACGGACAGGCCGCGCTGCGCTCGCAGGTCGCCGCGGTCGCGCGCGGCGAGGGCGACCGCAGTCTGACGGTGCGGCTCTCCCAGCCGACGACCGACGGCGAGGTGCGGGTGACCCTGGCCGCGCTGCGGCCGCCGGGCGAACCGCAGCCGGCGGTGCTGGCGGCGTTCCAGCCGGTGACGGGCCACGCGGCGGGCGGGGCGGCCGGGGCGTGGCGGCCGCGGTCGGGGCCGGATCTGGCCGAGGTGACGCGACACGCCGAACTGCTGGACCTCGTCGACGACATGGCGACGGCGCTGCTCGGGGCCGCCCTCGCCGGCGCCGGCCCGGAGGCCGTCCTGGTGCGGGCGGCGGAGGTTCTGGCCGGCCGCTTCGCGGACTGGGTGATCGCCGATCTGGCCCCGTCCGGCGATGCCGCCGGCGCCCCGCGCCGGGTGGTGGCGCTCGGCCCGGCGGGCGCCGTCGGCGACCGTACGGTGTCCCTGGCCGCGCAGGACCCGGCCGACTGCCCCCTGGTGGTGGACGCGCTGCGCGAAGGCGTCTCCTCGTTGCGGGTGAGCCCGCCCGACGCGGACGCCTTCGGCCGGGACGCGGCGGGCGCGCCCGTGCTGGTGCGCGAAGAGGTCACCTCGCTGCTGTGCATACCCCTGCGGACCTCCCCGACGGCCCCGGTCCGCGGTGCGCTCACGCTCTTCCGTACGGGCGGGCGCAACCCCTTCGAAATGGCGGAGGCGGGCGCGGCGGATCGCTTCTGCCGCCACATAGCCCTCACCATGCCGTCGGCTGTGCCCAGCGCCCCGGCCCCCGACGCGCCCGCCCCCGGAGCCTGAGCGGCGTCGCGTGGCGCGACCACCGCGCCCGGTTCAGGCCGCTTCCCCGTTGACCTGTTCGCCCAGGCGGGCCGCGGTACGCGCCTGGTTGCGCAGCTCCTGGACCCGGCGCGGGACGTGCAGACCCCACATATGGTCGCGGAAGTGCCGCTTGACCTCGCCGACCACGGTCGGGACGGCGAAGCTCTCGAAGGCCGGGCCGCGGTCGGGGTCATAGCGTTTGACCGTCTTGACCAGGCCCAGCATGGCGACCTGCCGCGGGCCCTCGGATGCCTCACCGCGGTCGCGGAAGTGCCAAGCGAGCCGCTCGGCCATCGGCATCCAGGCGCATACGACCTCCTGTCGCAGCGCCTCCCTCGGCGGGCCGTCCGGCATGGCGGCGATCCGGCGGAATGCGGCGGAGGTGTCGGGGGCGTCGTCGTGCGGATGCTTCCGCTGCCCGGGATGTGCTCGTACGGACGTCATGCGCCGATGTCTCCCTCGGGCTGTGGTCGATGTCACCACAGGAAGCAATCCGGGATGAATCGGGTGCCTTCCGCGGCACGCCTCCAGTAGCCGAGCTGCTCCCGTGGCGTGCGTGCGGTCTGAAGCACACGGGTCGCGTGCCCGCTCCTGGCCCTTCCAAACAAGGTTTCCTTGCCCGCGCGCCGGTTACCCGTCGCATCGGCACCCCGCGCTCGAGGAGGGCCTTATGACCGAGTACGGCTATTTCCTGATGGCCGAAGAACACGAGCCCGCGGCACTCGTCGAGCAGGCACGGATGGCGGAGCAGGCCGGTTTCACGGCACTGTGGATCTCCGACCACTACCACCCCTGGAACGAGGCGCAGGGCCAGAGCTCCTTCGTCTGGTCGGTGATCGGCGCGCTCGCGCAGGCGACGAGCCTGCCCATCCAGACCGCGGTGACCTGCCCCATCAGGCGGATCCACCCCGCCATCGTCGCCCAGGCCGTCGCCACCAGCGCCGTACTGCTGGAGGGCCGGTTCCGGCTGGGGGTGGGCAGCGGCGAGGCGCTCAACGAGCATGTGCTGGGCGACCGCTGGCCGCCGCCGGCGATCCGGCTGGAGATGCTGGAGGAGGCCATCGCGGTGATGCGCCAGCTGTTCGGGGGACGCAAGGTCAGCCACCACGGCAAGCACTACACGGTGGAGAACGCGCGCCTGTACACGGTGCCGGAGGATCCGGTGCCCATCGACATCGCGGCGTTCGGGTCGGCCGCCGCCGCGCTGGCCGGGCGGGTCGGCGACGGCTTCATCACGATGGTCCCCGACGCGGAGCTGGTGGCGCGCTTCCGGCGCGGCAGCGGCGCGGGCGGCAACTCCAAACCCGTCCGCGGGGGCCTGAAGGTGTGCTGGGGCCCGGACGCCGACGAGGCGCTGCGCACCGCCCACCGGCTGTGGGCGAGCGAGGCGCTGCCGGGCCAGCTGTTGTCGTTGCTGCCCACCCCCGCCCACTTCGAGCAGGCCTGCGAGCTGGTCACCCCCGAGCGGGTGGCTCAGCGGGTGATCTGCGGCCCGGACGCCGACGCGCATATCCGCGCGCTCGCCGCGTACGCCGAGGCCGGATTCGACACCGTCTACGTCAACCAGATCGGCCCGGACCAGCGCGGCTTCTTCGACTTCTACCGCAGCAAGGTGCTTCCGCAGCTGGCCGGCTGAGCCGAGCGGCCCCGCCCCCAAGAAGGGACGCACATGACCATGACTGTGGCCGACTACGTCCTCGCCCGGTTGAGCGAGTGGGGCGTCGAGCATGTCTACGGCTACCCCGGCGACGGGATCAACGGGCTGCTCGCGGCCTGGGGACGGGCCGAGAACGAACCGCGGTTCATCCAGTCCCGGCACGAGGAGATGGCCGCCTTGGAGGCGGTCGGCTACGCCAAGTTCAGCGGCCGCCTCGGGGTGTGCGCGGCGACCTCCGGCCCCGGTGCGATCCATCTGCTGAACGGCCTCTACGACGCCAAGCTGGACCATGTCCCGGTGGTGGCCCTGGTCGGCCAGACCCACCGCAGCGCGATGGGCGGCTCGTACCAGCAGGAGGTGGATCTGCACAGCCTCTTCAAGGACGTCGCCTCCGACTTCCTGGAGACGGTGACCGTCCCCGAGCAGCTGCCGAACGTCCTGGACCGGGCCATCCGCACCGCCTACGCCCGCCGCGCCCCCACCGCCGTGATCATCCCGGCGGACGTCCAGGATCTCGAGTACTCCCCGCCCACCCATGAGTTCAAGATGGTCCCCTCCAGCCTGGACCGCAGCGGCTGGTCTGCGGTGCCGTCCTCCGGTGCGCTGGAGCGGGCCGCGGAGGTGCTCAACGCGGGCGAGCGGGTCGCCATCCTGGTCGGCCAGGGCGCCGCCGGGGCGCGCGGCGAGGTCCAGCGGGTCGCCGAGACCCTGGGCGCGGGCGTCGCCAAGGCGCTGCTCGGGCTGGACGTCCTGAGCGATGAACTGCCGTATGTCACCGGGGCGATCGGGCTGCTGGGCACCCGCCCCTCGTATGAGCTGATGCGGGACTGCGACACGCTGCTGACGATCGGTTCCAGCTTCCCGTACACGCAATTCCTGCCCGAGTACGGCAAGGCACGGGCGGTACAGATCGATCTCGATCCGCACATGATCGGGCTGCGCTACCCCTACGAGGTCAATCTGGTCGGCGACGCGCGCGAGACGCTGCTGCGGCTGCTGCCGCTGCTGCACCGCAAGGAGGACCGCGACTGGCAGGAGGAGATCATCGCGAGCGTCCAGCGGTGGCGCGAGGTGATGAAGCGGCGCGCCGAGCTGTCCGCCGACCCCATCAACCCCGAGTACGTGGCCCACTGCCTGGACCCGCTGCTGCCCGACGACGCCATCATCACCTGCGACTCCGGCTCCGTCGCCAACTGGTACGCCCGCCATCTGCGGATGCGCGGCCGGATGCGCGCCTCGCTGTCGGGCACGCTGGCCACGATGGGCTGCGGGGTCCCTTACGCCATCGGCGCCAAGTTCGGCCGGCCGGAGCGGCCCGTGGTGGCGCTGGTCGGGGACGGCGCGATGCAGATGAACGGGATGTCGGAGCTGATCACGGCGGCCAAGTACCGCCATGCCTGGGAGAATCCGCGGCTGGTGATCGGCGTCTGGAACAACCAGGACCTCAACCAGGTGACCTGGGAGATGCGGGCGATGGGCGGCGCGCCGCAGTTTCCGCCCTCGCAGGGGATCCCCGATGTCTCCTACGCGCGGTTCGCGGAATCGCTCGGCATGACCGGCATCCGGGTGGAGCGGCCCGAGCATGTCGAACAGGCGTGGCGCGAGGCGCTGAGCGCGGAGGGCCCGGCGGTCGTGGAGTTCCTGACCGACCCTTCCGTACCGCCGATCCCGCCACACGCCACCTGGGAGCAGATGGAGTCCACGCTCGAGGCCATCGTCATGGGCGACCCGGACCGGGCGGGCATGGTGCGGCAAGGGCTGAAGGCGAAGGTGCAGGAGCTCCTGCCGCACCGGTCGCACCGGTCGTCCCGCGCCCAGCGCGGCTGATCACAGGAGGTGGCGACTGCGGTTTCGTCCTCATTCTGCTGGCTACCCGCCTCCCGGATGGCTGGAATGACGCCAGATGTCGGACAACACCGGAAGGTCGTGAGCAGCATGAAGATCGCCTTTCTCGTCGCCCCGGAAGGCATTGAGCAGGTCGAACTCACCGATCCGTGGCAGGCGGTCCGCGACGCCGGCGGCACGCCCCGTCTGGTGTCCACCAAATCCGGCCGGGTCCAGGCGTTCCACCATCTCGACAAGGCCGACACCTTCGAGGTCGACCAGGTGGTGAAGGACGCGACGGTCGAGGAGTACGACGGGCTCGCCCTCCCCGGCGGGGTCGCCAACCCCGACCTCCTGCGGCTCGACAAGCGGGCCGTCGCCTTCGCCAAGGGCTTCTTCGACGCGGGCAAACCAGTGGCCGCCATCTGTCACGCCCCCTGGACCCTGGTGGAGGCCGATGTCGTACGCGGCCGCACCCTCACCTCCTGGCCCAGCCTGCGCACCGACATCACCAACGCGGGGGGTGTCTGGGTGGACGAGCAGGTCAGGATCTGCGAGGGCGGCCCCAACACCCTGATCACCAGCCGCAAGCCGGCCGACCTCAAGGCGTTCAACGAGGCGATCGTGGACGTGTTCACCAAGGCGACGGGGACAAAGGGAGCGGCGCGATGACGGATCCGGATCGCAAGCAGCGGCAGCGCGAGGAGCACCTGGCCCCCGACCCGTGCGAGGGCCCGCTGACCACCGACCAGGGGGTGGCGGTCGACCACACCGACGACTCACTCACGGTGGGCGAGCGCGGCCCCACCCTGATGGAAGACTTCCACTTCCGCGAGAAGATGACGCACTTCGACCATGAGCGCATCCCGGAGCGGGTGGTGCACGCGCGCGGCGCGGGCGCGTACGGATACTTCGAGCCGTATGAGTCCTGCGCCGAGTTCACCAAGGCCGCCTTCCTCCAGGATCCGTCCGTGCGCACCCCGGTCTTCGTACGGTTCTCGACCGTGCAGGGGCCGCGCGGCTCGGCGGACACCGTGCGGGACGTCCGGGGCTTCGCCACGAAGTTCTACACCTCGGAGGGCAACTACGACCTGGTCGGCAACAACATGCCGGTCTTCTTCATCCAGGACGGCATCAAGTTCCCCGACTTCGTGCACGCGCTCAAGCCCGAGCCGCACAACGACATACCGACGGGCGCCTCCGCGCACGACACCCTGTGGGACTTCGTCTCGCTCCAGCCCGAGACCCTGCACATGATGATGTGGCTGATGTCGGACCGGGCGATTCCGCGCAGCTTCCGGATGATGCAGGGGTTCGGGGTCCACACCTTCCGCTTCGTGGACGCGAACGGAAAGGGCACCTTCGTCAAATTCCACTGGAAGCCGAAGCTCGGTGTGCACTCGCTCGTGTGGGACGAGGCACAGGAGTGCGCGGGCCGGGACCCGGACTTCAACCGGCGCGATCTGTGGAACGCGATCGAGGCGGGCGAGTATCCGGAGTACGAGCTGGGGGTCCAGCTGGTCCCGGAGGAGGACGAGTTCAACTTCGACTTCGACCTGCTCGACGCCACGAAGATCATTCCGGAGGAGCAGGTGCCGGTGCGGCCGATCGGCCGGATGGTCCTGAACCGCACCCCGGACAACTTCTTCGCGGAGACCGAACAGGTCGCCTTCCACACCGCCAATGTGGTCCCCGGCATCGACTTCACCAACGATCCGCTGCTCCAGGCCCGCAACTTCTCGTATCTGGACACCCAGCTGATCCGGCTCGGCGGTCCCAACTTCGCCCAGATCCCGGTCAACAGGCCGATCGCGCCGGTCCGTACCAACCAGCGCGACGGCTACCACCAGACCGCGATCCACACCGGGACGAACTACTCCCCCAACTCGCTCGGCGGCGGCTGCCCGGCCCTCGCGGGGCCGGACGGCTACGCCTTCACCCACTACGCCGAGCGGGTCGACGGCCACAAGATCCGCAAGCGCAGCGAGAGCTTCAAGGACTTCTACAGCCAGGCGGCGCTGTTCTGGAACAGCATGAGCGACTGGGAGCGGCAGCACATCGTGGACGCCTTCCGCTTCGAGCTGGGCAAGGTCACCGCGATGAAGGTCCGCGAGCGGACGGTGGACGAGCTCGGGCACATCGACTACGGCCTGGCGACAGCGGTGGCCGAGGGCATCGGGGTCGCGAACCCCGCCCCGCCCGGCGCCAACCACAAGCAGGCCTCCTCCCCCGCCCTCAGCCTGGAGAACCTCCGCGGCGAGTCGATCCGCACCCGCACGATCGCGGTGCTGGTCACGGACGGCGTGGACACCGACCAGCTGACCCAGGCCCGGGAGGCGCTCAGCGCCCAGGGCGCCGTGGTCGAGGTCCTCGCCAAGCACGATGGCAAGGTCAGCGGCAGCGACGGCAACGGCTACCCGGTGGACCGCGCCCTGCCGACGGTCGCCTCGGTGCTCTACGACGCCGTCCTGCTGCCGGGCGGCCCGGCCGGTACGCCGGACCTGGCGTCCGACCCCACGGCGATGCGGTTCATCCGCGACGCGTACCTGCACGGCAAGCCCATCGGTGCGCTGGGGTCGGGGGTCGGGGTGCTGGCGTCGGTGCGGCCGGAGGGTCTGCGGATCGCGTCGGAGCACGGTCATGTGTGCGCGGACCACGGGGTGGTCACGGATACGACGACGGGCTCGACGAGCGAGGAGTTCACGCAGGCGTTCACGGAGGCCATAGCGGCGCATCGGCATTGGGGGCGGCCGGTGGTGCGGTGCTGAGCCGAGGGTGAGGGCCGGGAAGGGCGGGGCCTCCGGCCCCGCCCTTCCTCCCGTTGTCCGGCCCGTCCGGCGATGACAGACAGGCCCGACGGGCGTGCCGGGGCCGACGCTCGCGGGCACCCAGCCACCGTGGCGCTCAACTCTCCCGCCGCACCGCAGGCGCCCACGACCCGCAGCCGAGAACCGATCGAGGAGAACCCCTACGGCGCGCGGCCCAGCAGAGCCAGCAGCTTGGTCTGGGCATCCGCACCGGCCGGCGCCTCCGCCGGCGCGGCGAAGAGACCGCTCTCCTCCAGATCCGCCGCGTACGGGGCGACCTCACGCACCGAGAAGTCGACCAGCGGCTTCGGGAGGCGCTCATCGGCGCCGATGGCCCGCGACAGATCCCACGCGTGGACGGCCGCGTCGGCCGTCATCTGGGCGCAGTATTCCGTGGCGGGGCTCTCCCCGTACGAGAGGGTGACCGTGCGTTCGAGCGCACCCGGCTCACGAAAGGCGGCACGGGCGGCGGCCGCCGCCGCGTCCCAGGTGGCGACGGGGTCGTCGCCCAGCAGGTCGCCTTCGAGGGCGTCGCCGTGGTCGGCGGCGCCGGAGCTCTCGTGGACGAGCGGCGGCACCCACATCTGCTCGACGGTGAGGTGGTTCACCAGGTCGCGTACGGTCCACTCGGTGCAGGGCGTCGGGTCGTCCCACTGGTCGGGCCCGATCGCGTGTACGCGTTCGGTGAACAGATCGAGGGCCTCGCCATATCTGGCCAGCAGCGGATTCTCAGCCATGGTCCATCACCCTGTGTGAGGGGGTTCGGTAGGCGGCGGCGGGGGTGCCGCGGGCGCGGAAGGGGCGGAGCGGGCGTGCGGGGACGCGGAGTTCCTGAGGACCGCCGCGGCCACCATCAGGATCGCGAACACGATCAGTGCCGCCGCCCACGCCGGCATCGCCAGGGCGAACAGGAGCACCAGACACGCGGTGAGGGCACCGCCCGCGTAGAGCGCGATCGCGGCCGCGCCGCCGTAGAGGCGGACGCTGCGCCGCAGGGACATCTCGCGCAGCTCTTCGCGGACCTCCTCGCGGACGGCCTGTGCGACCGGTCCGGCCAGGTCTCCCGCCGACGGCCTCGGATACGCGGATTTGTCAGTCATGGGCGCCGGGTACCCGTGCCCTGCCGCCGCTAACACGGGACACGGGCACCGCCGGCACACGCGCGGGGGTACGGCGTCGGGCGCGGGCCCCTGATTTCCCGCCTCCGACGCCGCTCCTCACTCCCTACGGGCCGCTCGGCCACACCTTGGGTCCCCGATCGGAGGGAGGTCAAACATCGGGTTTGATGCCGCCGTGGCGGGTACGCAAAGGGGACGAAAGACCGGACCCGCTAGGAAGGGGACCGACATGCAGCGAGGCAGCGACCGGCTGAGTGTCCGCAGGGACGATGAGATGAAGCACGAGCTGCAGGGGCTGATCCGCTCAGGCCACCCGACTCGTGTCGAGGAGTGGCACGACCCGGAGCCCGCCGCCGACGACGACCCCGAGGTCATGGCGGGGCCGGTGCCCGCGCGCGGAGGGGGCGGCGAAGCGGAGGCGTTTCGGTTCGAGTTCGCCCGCCATCTGGGGCGTACGACGTTCCCGGCGGAGCGCGACACCATCGTGCGCACTCTGAGTGAGCGGCACGCGCCGGACCAGCTGATCGACCTGGCCGAGGAGCTGCCGGGGGACCGGACGTTCCACACGGTGCAGGAGGTGGTCTCGGCGCTCGGCCTGCAGCCTGGTGCGTAAGACCGCTCGCCACGGGTACTGCGGGCAGCACCCCACCCGAAGAAGGCGAGCAGAACATGCCGCGATATGTGAAGGACGTCATGACCCGGGCCGTGATCTCGGTCCGCCCCGACGCCTCGCTGGTCGAAGCCGCCCAGCTGATGCGTGCGCAGGACATCGGCGATGTGATCGTGGCCCTCGACGGGGACTTGCTCGGTGTGCTCACGGATCGTGACATCACGCTGCGCGCGGTCGCCGAAGGTGTCGATCCCCTGGCGGTCAGCTGCCATGCCGTGTGCACCGCGGACCCGGTGACCATCGGGCCGGATGAGGAGGTGGCCGAGGCGGTCGCGCTGATGCGGCAGCATGGTGTGCGGCGGCTGCCGGTCGTCGAGGCGGGGCGTCCACTGGGCATCGTCAGCCTGGGGGACGTCACGGCGCCGACCTGAATGAGTCGGGTGCGAGGGGTGGTGAGAGACCTTCTCTCACCACCCCTCCGCTCGCATGGTGAGACGCTACTCTCACAATGCGGGATACCCGCGTACGGTGGAGCCACTCCGATCGCCGGTCGACTCGAAGAGGAGTGCCGCCATGCCGAAGGACGCCGCCGTCTACACCCACGGACACCATGAGTCGGTGCTGCGCTCGCACACCTGGCGCACGGCGGAGAACTCCGCGGCCTATCTGACCGGGCAGCTGGGGCCCCATATGCGGATCCTGGACATCGGCTGCGGCCCCGGCACGATCACCGCGGACCTGGCCGCGCTCGTCCCCGAGGGTCAGGTCACGGGCGTCGACGCCGAGGGCACTGTGCTGGAGCAGGCCCGGTCGTTCGCGGAGGGGCGCGGGCTGACCAACGTCCGCTTCGCGGTCGCCGACGTCCACGATCTGGACTATCCGGACGACTCCTTCTGCGTGGTCCACGCCCATCAGGTGCTGCAGCACGTCGGCGACCCGGTCGGGGCGCTGCGCGAGATGCGCCGGGTGTGCGGGCCGGGCGGCATCGTGGCCGTGCGCGACAGCGACTACGCCGCCATGACCTGGTATCCGTCCGTCCCCGGGCTGGACGGCTGGCTCGATCTGTACCGCCGGGTCGCGCGGGCCAACGGCGGTGAGCCGGACGCCGGACGCCGGCTGCGCTCCTGGGCCCGCGAGGCGGGGTTCACCGACATCACCTCGACCGCCACGGCGTGGTGCTACGCCACCCCCGAGGAGCGGGCATGGTGGAGCGGTCTGTGGGCGGACCGCACGGTCGCCTCGTCGTACGCCCGGCTGGCGGTGGACGGCGGCCATGCCACCGAGGACGAGCTGCGCGCCGTCGCGGAGGCGTGGCGGGAGTGGGGCGAGCGGGAGGACGGATGGTTCGCCGTCCTGCACGGCGAGATCCTCTGCCGCGTCTGAGCAGTTCAACTAGGCTCGCCCGCATGGACATTCTGGGGACTTCACTGCGGGTGTGCGTCGACGATCTGGACTCGGCGATCACCGTCTACGAACGACTGACCGGCGCCGAGGCGGTCCGCTTTGAGCGCGGCGGCGTCTCGGTCGCGGCGGTCGGCTGCTTCTTTCTGATGAGCGGCCCGGAGTCGGAGCTGTCGGTTCTCCGTAAGATCACGGCGACGATCGCGGTGAAGGACGTGGACGAGGCGATCGCCGATCTGACGGCGGTCGGCGGGCAGATCGTCGCCGGTCCGCTGCCCGCCCCCGTGGGCCGGATGCTGGTGGCGCGCCATCCCGACGGCTCGATCTTCGAGTACGTCGACCGGAACCGTTCCTAATCAGTGAGCAGGAGTGAGTCTTGGACCCACTGCCAGGCACTGCGCGCATCCCGAACGGTTTTGGATGCACTGGTTGCCCGCGTT
>NZ_JBEXFG010000040.1:0-63353 GCF_040606675.1 Streptomyces sp. NPDC005393
CTCCCAGACGATCATTCTGCGTAGAGAACAGAAATGATCACCCAGGACCACGGGCGTCCTGCGTCCAGGGCCACCAACAGCCCTACCCATCACGCGCAGTGACTGCCAGTCAGTACACGCAAAGGGCACACCGCTCAACTTCGAAGACCCGCCATACCGCACGGGCCGCCCCCACAGCCTGCGGAACAGATCATCAGGAACTCGTGAGCGAGCCTACCCCGCCCCACCCCTCGGCTTCGGGCGACTCCCTTCGACCGCATTCCCGGTGTCGCGCTCACCGCCGTGCTCCTGCCATCCAACCGAAGGAACGACATGAACGCACAGAATGGGGCCGAGCCCGAATCCCGCGGCCGAAGCGACCGGCAGCCGCGGACCCCGCAGGCCCCGCAAGCCCCGCGGAAGCCGAAGGCACGGCAGTCATCCGGGAAGCATCTCTTCTCCGTCCTCGTCAGTAACTGCCTCGAATGGTACGACTGGGAATTTTCACCGTCTTCGCGGCCACTTTCGCCCCGAGTTCTTTCCCGGCGACGACCCGGTCGCCTCCTTGCTCGGAGCGCTGGCCATATACGCGGTGGGTTTCTTCTTCCGGCCGCTTGGGGGGCTCGTCCTGGCCGTCGGATCGACCATGGCCGAGCAATTGCCCACCGAGGTCCGCGCGGCCGGTCTCGGTTTGCCGTACGCGCTGTCCGTGGAGGTCTTCGGCGGCACGGCCCCGTTCACGATCGAATGGCTCAACGCCCGTGACTTGTCCGGAGTTTCCCTTGGTACGTCGCCGCTCTGTGCGCGATCACCCTCGTATCGGCTCTCGCCCTGCGCGAAGGTCGCCACCAGGACCTGCGCGACGTCCCCACCGGCGGAGCGGACGAACCGGCAGCGGCACCAGTGACCGTGGACTCGTCGCACCGGTGACACCACGCCGCCCGGCGCCCCCACCCAGTCCCCCGATCCCTCGGGGCACCGGGTAGGGGTCAGGTGCCGATCTCGGCCCAGACGGTCTTGCCCGGCCCCTGCCGGTCGGCGACGCCCCAGCGGGTGGCGAGGGCCGCGACCAGGAGGAGCCCCCGGCCGGTCTCGCAGTCCGGGCCGGGCACGATCGGCCCGGCTTCGGCGGCCGGCGGGCGGCTCTCGGTGCGCGTGTCGGCGACCTCGATCCGTAGCGTGCCCCCGGTGAGGATCAGCCCCACCTCGAAATCCCGGCTGGGCACCAGGCCGTGCGTGACGGCGTTCGCCGCCAGCTCGCCGACGATCGCGGCGGCGACGTCGGACGGCTCGCCGCGGTACCCCCACGCATCGAGCTGCCGGACGACGAGAAGCCGGGCGAGCCTGGCTCCCCTGCGGGTGGAGCGGAGCCGGCGGGTGAACATACGTACGGTGACGGGCGGCGGCGGCCGTGCTTGGGCTGACATGCGGCCACCGTTCCGGTTCCCGGGTGGAGCGGACCAGGTCAGCGGCTCGTACGCGGAGTGAGCGTACGGGCGCGGAGGGTGGACGGTACGCGTAACCGACCGTGACCCTGGGCGCGTTGAGCAGATAGTCAGGCCCAGGGACAGGCGGGCGCATCGGAGGTGGCCGAGATGGCGGACAGCGCGAACACCAACGAGCCGGAGTCCTCGGACAGCCTCAGGGCATTCGGGGCCGTGGTCAAGGTCTTCCGAGAACGGGCGGGCCTCACCCAGGAGGAACTGGCCCCGCTGGTGCGGTACTCACCGCAGACCGTCGCCTCGATCGAGCAGGGTCGGCGCTTTCCGCAACAGGACTTCGTCGACCGGGCCGAGGATGTCCTGGACGCGTTCGGCGTGTTACGGGCAGCGGCGAAGTACTTGGCGCGGCGGAAGGGTTTGGCCTCCTGGTTCAGGCAGTGGGCGGGGCTGGAGGAGCAGGCGATCAGCCTGTGTACGTACGAGTGCCGGGTCGTACCGGGTCTTTTGCAGACGGAAGCGTACGCGCGGGCGGTGTTCCACAACAGAGTGCCGCCGCTGGCAGACGAGCAGATCGAGACCCAGCTGGCCGCCCGTCAGGAGCGCCAGCTCCTGCTCAGGAACAGGCCCAACACGGCGTTCAGTTTCATCATGGAGGAGGCGCTCTTCAGGCGGCGCACCGGAGGCATCGACGCCACCCGGGGACTCCTCGGGCATGTGTTGGAATGCGCCCAACTTCGAAACGTCGAGCTGCAGATTTTGCCACTCGAACAAGAGCATCACGCAGGGCTGGAAGGGTCCATGCAACTGCTGGAGAGCCCAGACCATCGATGGCTGGGCTACTGCGAAGGTCAACGCAGCGGCCAGTTGATCTCTGACCGGAAAGAGGTCAGTGTGCTCCAGATGCGGTATGCCAAACTGCGTTCACAGGCTCTCACCGCCGAGGACTCCGCGAGCCTGCTGAAGCAGATCCAAGGAGCGCTATGACCACCACCGAGCTGTCCTGGTTCAAGTCCAGCTACAGCGGAGGCGACGGCGACAGCTGCGTCGAAGTCGCCCTCTCCTGGCACAAGTCCAGCTACAGCGGCTCGCAAGGCGACGACTGCGTCGAGGTCGCCACCTCCCCCCACACCGTCCACGTCCGCGACTCCAAGGACACGCGGGGCCCCCAACTCGCCTTCTCCTCCGCCGCCTGGACGGCTTTTGTCACCTACGCGGCAAGCCGCTAACCCGGCCCCGCGCTTCCAGGCGCCCCGGGCGGGAAGGGCTCGACGCCGACCACACGACGTACGCGTGACGGCTCGACCAGTACGGCGACGCGCCGCTCACCGGGGACCCGCCACTCGAATCGCTCGGTGCCCAGGTAGGTGTGGGCCAGGCGGTCCATGTTCTCGTCCGCTTCCGGGCCCTCGATGAACCGGACCGCCCGGCTGCGGACCTGCACCCGGTCGTAGGGATCGGCCGAGTCCGCGTGGCACAGGGACACCCGCGGATCACGGCGGAGGTTGCGCTCCTTGATCCGCCCGATGGCGGTGTTGAAGAACAGCAAGTCCCCGTCTCGCCCGACCCACATCGGGCTCACATGCGGCGACCCGTCAGCGTTGACCGTGGCGACGTACCAGATGTGCGGCCCGTCGATCCTCGCGTGTACATCCTGCGGAATAGCGACCATGGGCCCAGGCTGCCCCGCCGTCACACTGGTGATGCCTCGCACCCCGAACCCGGGTATGTGGGAGGCCATTGAGACAGCCCGCTCTGCCAGCCGTAGCCCGCGAGCCCCTTACCCCCACACCTCTCAGAAAACGCTTGACCTGATAGTTGCGCCGATCAAGCGTCTTTCGACAGCGGACAACTGGCCACAGTAAATCGCGGCGGCTTCTCTGTAGCTCACGCCCTGTTGCACGAGCTGAAGGTAAAGCCGCCGCTCTTCCGTCGGCCCCCGGTTCCCCCGATTGACCGACGGTCGCGGATCTCGAAGTCCATGGCACCCCTTGAAGTGGGGTGTTGCAAGGACCACTAGTGTCTCGTGATCCTGTTCATGGAACCATGAGGCTTCTGTGATCGTTGAGTCTGGTATGGATCTCTCCTCTGAACAGATGGCAGAACTACGGGAGTTGGCCGGGTCGCGGGATGTTCCTGCCGATGTGGCGCTTCGCGCACGGATCGTGTTGTGGTCCGGCGAGGGGCGGCGGCGCAAGGACATTGCCGAGCTCGCCGGTGTGGCGCCGCTGACGGTGGACCGCTGCAAGGCCCGTTATGCCGAGCGGGGTCTTGCCGGTTTGGAGGAGAAGCGCCGCGGCGGGTCGCGTACCCAGGTGCCGCCGCAGGTGCGGGCCCGGGTGATCGCTTTGACGAGGATGTCCCCGCCGGCGGAATCCGGCCTGTCGCACTGGTCGACGCGGACGCTGGCCGACCATCTGAAGCGGCGGGAAGGCGTCTCGGTTTCCTGGCATTACATTGCCCGGGTCTGGCGTGAGGAGAATCTGAAGCCGCACCGCTCGGGCACCTTCAAGATCTCGAAAGACCCGGCGTTCGCGGAGAAGGTCGCCGATGTCGTCGGTTTGTACCTGGCCCCGCCCGGTGGCGCTGTGGTGCTGTCGATCGACGAGAAGACGCAGGTACAGGCCCTGGACCGGACCCAGCCAGTGCTGCCGGTGGCTTTCGCGGTCATCGAGAAGCGCACCCACGACTATGTGCGGCACGGCACCACGAACCTGTTCGCCGCGCTGAACGTCACGACCGGTGAAGTGCTGGGCGAGTGCAAGCCGAACCGGAACGGAGCGAGCTTCCTGGCGTTCCTGAAGAAGGCCGTCAAGCCGCACGCCGGGAAGGAAATCCATATCGTCCTGGACAACCTCTCCACGCACACTACCCCGGACGTGAAGGCATGGCTGGCGAAAAACCCGCACGTCCACTTCCATTTCACCCCCGTCGGGTCCTCGTGGCTGAACCAGATCGAGATCTGGTTTGGGATCATCACCCGGCAGTCCATCCGCCGCGGCACGTTCTCGAGTGTCAACGTCCTGGTCAAACAGATCCGCGACTACATCAACTCCTGGAACGAGAACCCGAGACCCTTCACCTGGACCGCCACCGCCGACGAGATCCTCGCCAAGGTCTGACTCGTCCAGACCAGCGTGAAGAAACTCGTCAATAACAACTCGAAGTAACGCAATCACGATCACGAGACACTAGCCTCGATCTTGCGTGAGGGTCCGTGGACGGAGTCGGTGGACCCTTTCGCCTTCCAGGGCGGGTGGTGGGCAGGCCGGTGGCCCGGCTGTCGCGTCGGGCGGGCGCCGGGTTCCACTGCCCGGGGTTGGGGTGGTGCTGCCGTCGGGACGGAGGTCTGCTGGTCAGCCCGGGTTGGGCAGGAGCGCGAGTCGTTCGAGGGCGGCTGTCATCTCGCCTGTCCAGGGCCAATGGCGGGTGAAGCGGAGGATGCGGCGCCGACCGGTGGTGACGAGCTGGGCGGCCGCGGAAAAGAGACGGAACCGCAGTCGGCGAGGTTCCCAGAGCCGGGCTGTGCCAGTCAGGGCGAGCATGGGCATCCAGGCCAGCAGGTCGAGTGCGATCTGAACGATCTCCAGCCAGACCCTGTTCTGCGCGGTGTGGTGCAGGGGCAGGTTGCGCAGTCCGGTGGTCCTGGCGGCCCGGATCCGGTCTTCCGCTCGGGCGCGCAGCCGGTGACGGAGCTCGAGCTCAGCGATCGGCCGGTCAGGGGTGTTGGTCGCGAAGCAGGTGATCCGCATGCCGTCCGCGTCCGTGATCCTCAACTGGGCTCCGGGATGCGGGCGTTCCTTGCGGACGATCAGCCGCATGCCCTTCGGCCAGCCGTCCAGCAACTTGCCCGTGACCTCGGCGGCCCAGGCCCCGTCGCGGACCGTGCCGTCGGCCTCGACAGCCGGCGTCCAGGCCGACGCCGGGATCTTCACAAAGTGCTGGTGAATCTGTTCGGTGATGACCATGCCGACCGAGTAGGACAGCCATCGTCCTCGTTTGGCGAGCCAGGACACGAAGTCGTGAGTACCGCCGGCGGAGTCCGTGCGGATCAGGGTCTGTCGCCCTCGCCGGTACTTCTTCGGCAGCTGGCCAGGGCCAGTTGAGCGGTGGCGATGTGGTCGGCGGCCGTGTTCGAGCCCGCGTTTCCCGGTCTGAGGAGGGCGGCGACCGGCTCTCCGGTTCCGCCCGGGCCATGGTCGACGAACGCTGTCAGGGGGTGATGGCCATAGGTCTTCTTCCAGGTCGCGGCCGCGTCCTCCTTGCCGGAGTGCGCGATCACCAGGACACCGTCGAGGTCGACCGTGACCTGTCCACCGGTGTCCGGAGCGTGTTTGCCCGCCAGCGACCAGACCCGGTTACGCACCTCGGACCCTGCGGACCGGATGGCCTGCAGGGCCTTCTCGCCGGAGGCGGTAAGGACGTCGATCAGGCGGGAGACCGTCGGGTCGGAAGCGACCGGGCCGAAGACGGCCGACTCGCACCGCAGCATCGCGACATCCGCGAGGCAGTCACCGCCGAGCGCTGCCGCCAGGGCGACGTCCAGGAGGACCTTGCCGGGATCGTGTATGGCCCGGGGCTTCCGCCACGGGGCCAGAGTTGCGGATAGCGCCGCATCCAGACCGGTCTTGCGGACCGTCTCGACCGGCAGTACCGCACCGGCTTGCGAAACCGCTCCGCGACCGCCGCCCTTGACGCGGACACGCGGGCAGGACCCGATACGCTTCTTCATCTGGAAAGTGCCTCCGACGGTGGCGGGAACAAGGACCTCAGCAATCCTCATTCTCGCTGGTCGGCACTTTCTGCTTTCTTGACCACCAGTCGGACCTTGTGTAAGCGCGAGGCTAATTGACCCGATCGGCCGTCAGTTCTTCTTCAGCTCCTCGGCGAGCATCACAATGATGCCGCTGGGACCGCGGACGTACGTGAGCTTGTAGACGTCCTCATAGGTCGCCACACCGCGAAGCGGACGGCATCCGTGCTTTGCGGCTGTCTCAAGGGCTTTGTCGATGTCGTCGACTGAGAAGGCGACGCGATGCATGCCAATCTCGTTGGGACGAGTGGGCTTCGACTCGATCGCTTCGGGGTGGATGTACTCGAAGAGCTCAAGGCGACCGTGACCGTCTGGCGTCTGGAGCATCGCAATCTTGGCGTGATTGCCATCAAGGCCGACGGCGGTGTCGGTCCACTCACCACTGACCGTGTCACGGCCGACGACCGTGAGGCCGAGGTCGGTGAAAAAGGAGATCGTTGCTTCGAGGTCGCGAACGGCGATGCCGACGTTCTCAAGTTTGATGGCCATGCGTTGCATGCTACCGAGCCGGGCCGATCAGGTGCTTCCGGCAAGGACGCAGCCGAGTACCAGGGCACCGTCGAGGTCGACCGTGACCTGTCCACCGGCGTCCGGAGCGTGTTTGCCCGGCGGTAAGGACGTCGATCAGGCGGGAGACCGTCGGGTCGGAGGCGACCGGGCCGAAGACGGCCGGCTCGCACCGCAGCATCGCGACATCTGCGAGGCAGTCACCGCCGAGCGCGACCGTCAGGGCGACGTCCAGGAGGACCTTGTCTTGCGGACCGTCTCGACCAGCAGTACCGCACCGGCTTGCGAAACCACTCCGCGACCGCCGCCCTTGACGCGGACACGCGGGTAGGACCCGATACGCTTCTTCATCTGGAAAGTGCCTCCGACGGTGGCGGGAACAAGGACCTCAGCAATCCTCATTCTCGCTGGTCGGCACTTTCTGCCTTCTTGACCACCAGTCGGACAGCCCGCCTCGTGAAAGCGCGAGGCTAGAACCTGGGACCCGCGCGGGGGCCGTTGCCCGAACCTACGGCCTCACCACGACCAGGAACAGGAACCACAGGATGGGCAGCAGCGCGATATACGCGGCCGGACGGTGAAGAACGGGCTTGCCGGGGTCCAGGCGAATCCCGGACTGGTCGTATCCGGGCTCCGACAGCTTGTTGATCTTCCTGCGGACCACCAGGTTGCTGATGATCGTAAACGGGTTGAAGATGACGGCGGAGAACGGGCTCCACCACCCCTGCCACAGCGTCTTGGTGGTCATCTGCCGGAACAGCGCCGTACCGCAGGTCCGGCAGAACGGACCTTCCCACCTCTGGAATCGCATCAGCACGAGCATGCCCTGGTGGCTGCGGATGGTGACGTCCTCCGCCGGATACGCCGCGCACCTGCGGCACGTGAGCTGCTGCGGCGCGGCATGAGGCAGCCCAGCGTTGGCCCCAGCCACGGGCTGACCGTAAGAGCCGGGGTAGCTCGGGTAGGTGGGCAGCGGCTGCGGCTGCGCATAGGGCGCCTGGGGCTGGGCGGCATACGGGTTGCCCGAAGGCGGTGGCGCGGTCATGAATTTCCTTACGGTATAGAAGGATGAACAGGAGTATGGGGCACACTCAGGAGGTCAATATGAGTTCGACTTCGTAATTCGAAGCAGGCGCCCATTCCCGACTCAGCTCCGGCATGAAAAAGTCGAGCCGTGGAGACGAATTACCCGGGCAGTTGGACATGGTGGGTGCCAAGATAGAGTCGACCGGCGGCCATCCGCGTGGCGAGGATCCACCACTCAATCCTCTTGCGCGTCCAGGGCGTCGAGCACGACAGGGTCAAGCTGCACAACAGGCTCTGTCGAGACGTGGTCTTGCCATTTTCCGACTCGCACCCGAACGAAGAGAAAGTCAATAACCCCTTTATCGATAAAGAAACCCCCACCTCGCTCAAACAGCATGAGCAATGGATCAAAGGGGTCATCTAGATCCGTAGGTGGGGTATACAGCGTTTCTCGAAGTGCCGCCCAGTGCAATGCCGCCAAACAGGCCGCTCTCGTCGTCAACCCAGGGACATGATCCTCCAGGAACCCCTCAAGCTGCTCCACTAGCTTCGCATCGGCCCGCACCGACGGGTCGACTCGTGCGGCGATATCGAAGATCGGCCATGCGTCCGCACCACCTAGCGCCTGCGCCCACAAAGCTGAACGGCGAAGGTACTCACGCATCAGCCGGGACCGTGACACGGCATGGTGATCCGCAGTGTCCCAATCCGTCCAGGCAACGGCAAGCATCCGCTTCACCAGTGCATCCGCCAGTCCGTTGTGCATTACAACCCTAGGCCCTTCTTGGCCGCCTTGACCACTTCATCCAAGTTCGACAGGTCATCAGCAATGGCAACTTCCGGGGGCTTGATCCCCCATCGCGGCCAATGCTTCAGAGTGCCCTCGACCGTTACCGGAGCACCCCTGAACGACAAAGGTGCCACGTCATGTGCACCAATTTCACTGACATCCAACTGGTGATTCGAAGCCCAACTGCCGGGACTTTGCGAGCGGAACGGCATCCCTGCTTCCATCAGTCGATGCTCCACGTACTCGTGGGCAATGACCCCACGTAGGGCACCCTCATCAATGCCTTTTATTGTACCGTTAGTTGCTTTGGTCCATAGTTTGGCTATCGTCTCGTCGGGCGTGAAAAACACGTTGTACCTCGTCTCATACGGACCTGTCTGCACCTCGTGCCGGTTCAGGAAGAGGTTCTCCTTCGCCTTGATAACGACGTCGGGATCGAGTTTCAGCTTCTCAGCGATCTTCGGTACGTCCTCCGTGGTGGCTCGGATGCGTTCGTAGGCTCGTACCGCTTTTACCGCGGGCTCCAGCCCATCCTCGGGTGCCTCGGCGTAATGCACCGGCTCGCCCTTGTAGGTACCCCAGTTATCCGCACCGTTGGGGCCATGGTCTGCATGGGGATCCCCTGGTATGTCCTCACCGTGCGGCGTCGGTGCGTCGTGTCCTCCACGACCCGGAGAGCCGGGAATCCCCTCATCCCGTGGCCCCGGAAGGCCATGGTCTGCATGTCCAGGCAGGTCATGGACCGCTGTACCACCAGCGGAGATTTCACCATGGCCTGATTCGGCATGGCTCGTATTCCCGCCCGGCTCATCGCGGCCAACCGGTGCCGATGCGTTGTCGCCTTCCCCTGCAGGGAGATCACGGCCGGGCCCACTTGGCCTCTGCGAGTTACTCAAAGGGTCGTGATCGGCGCGCGGGCCGAGCTCATTGCCTAATCCGCCCCGCTCACCGCCGGGCCCGTGGGCGTGGACGAGGTCCGGCTCCTGGGCGCGTTGGATATCGCTGAGAGCCTGGCGGTCGGCTGCGGAGAGTTCCACCCTCGCCCTGTCGACGACCGTGCCGTCGGCCTTGTAGAGCGTGCCGTACTCGTCCAAGTAGTGGCCGCTGGGGAGCTTGACCGAGCCGTCCGGGTGGAAGACGGCATGGTTCGGCAGCTTCACCGAGCCGTCAGCCAAGTCCACGTACCGGCCCGAGTAGGCGTTCTTCAGACCGGCCATGACATCGGCGACCTTGACCTTGGCCAGGCCCACGCCCTTGAAGATGTAGGTCATCGGGTCCGCCAGCCGCCCGATCTTGCCCGCTGTGCCGATCGCCTTCGCTATCGCGCCGGACTTGGCCGCCGTACCCACGCCGCCCGTGCCCACGCTCGTCACGACGTTGAAGGAGACCGCGCCGGCCGCTCGGGCGGGGTTCTTGCTCCATTCGTCCCAGGCCACCAGGCTCTTGCCCGCCTCCTTGGCGGCGTGCTTGCTCTCCCGCAGGAACGGCGGCAGTTCCGAGTCCGGCTTGTCCCGCAGCGTGGAGTTCAGATAGATACCCGCGCCGACCCCAACCTTGCCCAGGTCTTTCCAGGCAGCCCTGGCTTCGTCCCAACCGTTGAAGCCGGTCAGCCTGCCGAGGCCCTGGAGCGTGCCCCATACGCCGTCGACGATGAAGCCGTCCCATACAAAGCTCTTGGTCCAGTGGCCGATGTCCCACGAGTGGAACTTCTGCTGGACCGGGGAGCCCCACGGGGTCTTCTTGGCGTGGTCGAGGTCCGAGCCCTTGTAGCCGTACATGTTCGGCTTGTGGGAACCGTCGTTGGCCACGTAGTGCGGGCCGCCGAATAACGCCGTGATCTTGTTGGCCGTCCGCCGCTCGGCCTCCCAGAAGGCGCCCACCGCCGCGTTGACGTCGTGCAGCAGATCCTGGTGCTCACGGACCTTGTCCCGGTCGTACGCCCAGTCGTCATCGTCGCCCACGTCCTCGACGAACTTCGCCGCCTGCCGCTTCAGGCGGGCGAGCTTGGCCGCGATCGGGCGGACCTCCGTCGCGTACTCCTCGAGCGCGAGGCCGACCGTCTCCACCTCGCCCGCGGCCTTGTCCGCCGTGTCGCGCACCGGCAGTGTGGTCGCGAACAGCTGCTCGGCCTCCGGGGCGTGGTAGTACGCCGATAACCCCTGGAACCGGTCGTGCATCCCCTGGCCCGCGCCACGGATATGCGACGCGTCCATCGCCAGTGCAGTCGCTTCCGACTCCAACTGGGATAAATCTCCCGTGAACTGAGGAATGTTCTCTGGCTGGATCATTTTCATTTCGACGCGTCCCGCCGTCCGCGGGGCTTGGCGTCGGTCTCAGGCGCCTTCAGCGCCTCCCGCTGCGCCTGCGCGGCCATCTGAAGATCCCCCTCCAGATACTCGGCCGTCGCCTTCACCGCACCGTCCACCGACCGTCCGGCCCGCGCCGCAATGAACTTGATCTTCTTCTCGCACGCCTGGGCGAACTGGGCGAGCGCGGCGCCCACCAGCCCCATCTCGGGCACTTCCCCGCCCGAGCTCAACGAGCCCGCCGACTCCGCGGCGCTCCCCAAGTGGTCACTGAAGGTCTTGACCTTCTCCTGGAACGCTCGGGCGTCCTCCCCCGACCTGAGGACCACGCTCCGCACACCGGTGGGATCGATGTCCCAGTCCGGCTTCCCCTTCGACGCCGACACGAGGCCCCCCTGTACGCGTCGCGATCACCTACTCGTCAGTTCACCATACCGACGGCGGGCCCCGAAACTGTGAATCCTGGCGCCCCTTGAGTCGCCGGGCGTTTCCAGCCGTACCCCTGTTCGCCGGAGCTCGTACGCGAAGGGGACAGGCCGTGACGACGCTACTCAACAGCCGGGCCGGACGGCGGCAGGCCATGCGCCAGATCCGGCCTCGCCGTTCGCCCGCCGTGCCGCTGGTCGTGCTGAGCTGGGCGGGGGCCGCGGCGGTGTTGTCGTTGTGGTGGCAGAACACACCGAACGTCGAGGGCACCACGCAGTGGCTCACCGGGGCCGGGCGGCTCAGCGGGTTGCTCGGGGGGTACGTGCTGGCGCTGGTCGTGCTGCAGATGGCGCGGGTGCCGGCGTTGGAGCGGCGGGTGGGGTCGGACCGGGTGGCGCGGTGGCATGCGATGAGCGGGCGGTATGCGCTGTGTCTGATCGTGGCGCATGTGGTCCTGATCATCGCGGGGTACGCGGAGCAGGCCGGTGCCGGCTTCATCGACCAGCTGGTGTCCGTGGTGATGGACTACCCGGACATGGTGGACGCGGCGATCGGCACCGGGGTGCTGGTGGTGATTGGGCTGATCTCGGCGGGGGTGGTGCGCCGTCGGATGTCGTACGAGGCGTGGTACTACCTGCACTTGCTCACCTATCTCGCGGTCTTTCTGACGTTCTGGCACCAGTTGTCGACCGGAGCGGAGTTCGTGGGCGACAAGACGGCCCAGACCGCCTGGTACGTGTTGTACGGCACGGTCACCGCGCTGGCGGTCTGGTACCGGCTGCTGGTGCCGCTGCGGCTGAATCTGCGGCATCGGATGCGGGTGGAGGCCGTCGTCCAAGAGGCGCCCGGGATGGTGTCGGTGCTGATCAAGGGGCGGCGGCTGCACCGTATCGGGGCCGAGGCGGGGCAGTTCTTCCGGTGGCGGTTCCTGGCGCCGGGGCTGCGGTGGGGTTCCCATCCGTACTCGCTGTCCGCGCCGCCCCGGCCCGAGCTGCTGCGGATCACGGTGAAGGCGGTGGGCGGCCACAGTTCGGGGCTCGCCTCGCTGAAGCCGGGGACGCGGGTGTGGGCGGAGGGGCCGTACGGGGCGATGACCGCGGCGCGCCGCAGCCAGGGAAAGGTACTGATGATCGCCGGTGGGGCCGGGATCACCCCGATCCGGGCCCTGTTCGAGACGCTGCCCGGCAAGGGCGGCGATCTCACCTTGCTGTATCGCGCCCGCAGCATCGAGGACCTGGCGCTGTGGAACGAGTTGAAGCAGATCGCGACCGAGCGCGAGGCCCGGCTGCTGTACGCCGTGAACGGCCCCGACGGCGCCCGGCCGGAGATCACCGCGGAGCGGCTGCGCCAGCTGCTGCCCGATATCGAAGAGCACGACGTCTATCTGTGCGGGCCGCCGGGCCTGACCGAGCACGCGTACGAGGCATTGCACGAGGCGGGGATCCCGGACCGCCATATCCACCATGAATCCTTCGAGCTGTGACCGAGGTGGAGCCATGAAGAGGAATCATCCGCTGCGCCGCATCATCCTGGGCACGGCCGCCACCGTATCCGGTGTGGTGCTGCTGCTCGCGTTGAAACAGCCCGGTTCGGGCGGCGGCCAGGCCGTCGCGCAGAACCCGCCGGGGCAGGCGCCGCCCGTCGCGGCCACGGCGCCACCGGGCGCCGGTGGGGCGGGTGGGGCGGGTGGGGCCGGTGGCGCGGGTCGCGGGGGTGGCCCGGGTGGCGCGGGCGCCAACGCGGGCGCGAAGACCGTCACCGGGGACACCGCCCAGACGCAGTACGGCCCGGTCCAGGTGAGCCTCACCGTCGCGGGTGGGAAGATCACCGCCGCCCAGGCCGTCAAGACGCCCGACTCCGGCCCCCAGAGCGTACAGATCGCCAAGGACTCCATTCCCAAGCTCAACCAGCAGGCGGTGGCGGCCGCGAAGGTCGACACCGTCTCCGGCGCCACCTACACCAGTCAGGGCTACGCCAAGTCCCTGCAGAGCGCTCTCGACAAGGCGGGTGTCCAATGACGTACGAACCCGAACCCGAGCCGCTGCGCCATGTCGAGCACGTCATGGGCACCGTCTTCTCCTTCGATGTGCGCGAGGTGCCCGCCGCGGGCCGGCCCCGGGTGCTGGCCGCGCTGGATGGGGCCGTGGTCGGGCTGCACCGGGTGGACGAGCTGTTCTCCACGTACCGCCCGGACAGCGAGATCAGCCGGCTGGCGCGCGGTGAGCTGACGCTGTCACGGTGCGATCGGGAGGTCCGGGATGTGCTGCGGATGTGCGAGGACGCCGAGTACCGCAGCGACGGCTGGTTCAGCGCGCGCTACGCCGGCGGGGCGCCGGATCCGACCGGCCTGGTCAAGGGATGGGCGGTGGAGCGCGCCGCGCGGATGCTGGTCTCGGCGGGCGCCGGGTCGGTGTGTGTGAACGGCGGCGGCGATGTCCAGGTGCACGGCGGCCCATGGCGGGTGGGCATCGCCGATCCACTGCGCCACGGTGAGCTGGCCGCGGTCGTGGCGGCGCACGGCGAGCTGGCCGTGGCGACCTCGGGCCCGGCCGAGCGGGGCTGCCACATCCTGGACCCGCGCACCGGACTGCCCCCGGCGCAGGGCCTCGCCTCGGTCACGGTGATCGGCGCGAGCCTGACGGAGGCGGACGCGTGGGCCACGGCGGCGTGTGCGATGGGCGCCGAGCGGGCCCGGCCGTGGTTGCAGCGGCTGGCCGGGGCGGAGGCGTTCGTCGTCACCGCCGACGGCGCCACCTGGCACACCAGCGGCTTCGCGCGCTATTCGGCCGAGCTGTGCGTATAGCCCGCTTCGCGGGGCCGCTTGGGGTAAGTGGCGTCCGCCACGGCGATGCGTACGGGTGGCCGCCTACGCCCGCCGCAGAGTCACCGGCACTCGCGCACGACTCCGTAGCCCTCACCAACAGCCGCTCACGCCTCAGCGGAGCTACCGGTGGCCGCGTACCGCGTCGGCCAGCAGCGGAGCGTGTCCGTAACTGAGATCCTTCACCGCCGTGAGCAGGGTGAGCGGACCGGCCGCGGCGAGCTCCCGCAGATGGTCGACGGCCTCGCGGCGCTCCGGTTCGGCCAGCTCCGCGCGGTAGCGCCGGGCGAATTCGGCGAACCGCTCCGGCTCGTGTCCGTACCAGCGGCGCAGCTCGGTCGAGGGGGCCGCGGCCTTGGCCCATTCGTCCAGTCGGGCGTCGGCCTTCGCGAGGCCGCGCGGCCAGACCCGGTCCACGAGGACGCGGGTGCCGTCGTCCGGTCCCGGTGCCTCGTACACCCGGCGGACCCGGATGCCGGGGCCCTTCGCGGGGGCTTTCTTGTCGGCCATATCCCTATGGAAACATCCCTTCCGCCGCCGGCTCGGCGAATAATGCGCCACATGGGAAAGGTGTACGAACGCATCGACGGCAGGCTGCGCACGTTCATCGAGCAGCAGAAGATCTTTTTCACCGCCACCGCCCCGCTGGCCGGTGACGGCACCGTGAATCTCTCCCCGAAGGGGCTGGCCGGCTCCTTCGCCGTACTCGACGAACTGACCGTGGCATACCTGGACTTCGCCGGGAGCAACGCGGAGACCATCGCCCATCTGCGGGAGAACGGCAGGATCACCCTGATGTGGTGCGCCTTCACCGGCCCGCCGAACATCGTGCGCGTCCATGGCCGGGGCGAGCCGGTGTTCCGTGACGATCCGCGGTTCGCGGAGCTGGTGCGGCACTTCCCCGAGGTCGACATCGATACGCACGGGCTGCGGGCGATCATCGTGGTGACGGCCGAGCTGATCCGGGACACCTGCGGCTACGCGGTCCCGTTCATGGACTACCGGGAGGAACGCACCCTGCACGGCGATCGCTTCCGGCGGGAGAACGACGAGACGCTGGACCGCTACTTCCAGAAGAAGGAGCACGTCGCCAGCAGTATCGACGGTCTCCCGGGGCTTCCGCTGCCGCTGCCGCCGCGGCCCGGCCGGAGCTGACGCGGAGCCCCGGCGGGGTGCAGGGCGGTAGCGGGGGCGGAACCCCGGCCGCGGGGACGGGATCAGCGGGCCTTCTGGGCCAGGCGCAGAAGGTGGTCGGCGAGGGCCTGGCCGCCCGCCGGGTCGCGGCTGATCAGCAGCAGCGTGTCGTCGCCCGCGATGGTGCCGAGGATGTCGTGCAGCTCCGCCGAGTCGATGGCCGAGGCCAGGAACTGGGCGGCGCCCGGCGGGGTGCGCAGCACCACGAGGTTGGCCGACGCCTCCGCCGAGATCAGGAGTTCGCCCGCCAGCCGCCCCATCCGTGCCTCGCTCGCCGATTCGCCGAGCGGGGCGCGGGGCGTGCGGTCGCCGCCCTCGCTGGGCACCGCGTAGATCAGCTCGCCGCCGGTGTTACGGATCTTCACCGCGCCCAGTTCGTCCAGGTCGCGGGAGAGCGTCGCCTGGGTGACGGAGAGTCCGTCGTCGGCGAGGAGCTTCGCGAGCTGGCTCTGGGAGCGGACCGGCTGCCGGTTCAGGATGTCCACGATCCGGCGGTGGCGGGCCGTGCGGGTCTGCGGCACGGACGGTCCGCCGTGGTTCGCTTCGGGGTCCTGCGTCGCCTCGGTGTGCTGCGCCTCGGTCATCGGTGTCGTCAGTCTCCGGATCGTCGTTCCCCGTGGCCCTCGTGGACGGCGTCCAGGATCGCGGGCAGCTCCCGGAGAAAGGTGTCCACCTCGTCGTCGCCGACGATGAGCGGCGGGGCGAGCCGGATCACATCCGGAGCGACCGCGTTCACCAGGAGTCCCGCGTCCTGAGCCGCCTGCTGCACCTGCGGCGCGAGGGACTCTGTCAGCACGATACCGAGCAGCAGCCCGGCACCGCGGACCCGGGCGATCAACGCGTGGTCGAGCGACTCGATTCCCTCACGCAGCCGCTCCCCCGCCCGCTTGACCCGGTCGAGGATGCCGTCGGCGGCGATGGTGTCGAGAACGGCCAGGGCGGCGGCGCACGCGACGGGGTTTCCACCGAAGGTGGAACCGTGCTGACCTGGGGTGAGCAGCTCGGCGGCGGGGCCGAAGGCGACGGTCGCGCCGATGGGCAACCCGGCGCCGAGCCCCTTGGCGAGGGTGACGACATCGGGTTCGACGCCCTGCGCCTGATGCTCGAACCAGTGGCCGGTGCGGCCGATTCCGGTCTGGATCTCATCGAGGACCAGCAGGGTGCCGGTGGCCCGGGTGATCTCGCGGGCCGCCGCCAGATAGCCGGCCGGGGGCACGATGACCCCGTTCTCGCCCTGGACCGGCTCCAGGATGACGAGGGCGGTGTCGGTGGTGACGGCCGCGCGCAGCGCCTCGGTGTCGCCGTACGGGACATGGGTGACATCGCCGGGCAGCGGCAGGAAGGGGTCCTGCTTCCCGGGCTGGCCGGTCAGCGCGAGGGCGCCCAGGGTGCGGCCGTGGAAGCCACCGGTGGTGGCCACCATATGGGTGCGGCCCGTCCGTCGGCCGATCTTGAAGGCGGCCTCGACCGCCTCCGCGCCGGAGTTGGAGAAGTAGACCCGGCCGGAGCGGCCGAAGAGCTGGAGCAGCCGCTCGGCGAGCGCGACCGGGGGCTCGGCGACGAACAGGTTGGAGACATGGCCGAGGGTGGCGATCTGGTCGGACACGGCCCGTACGACGGCGGGGTGGGCATGACCGAGGGAGTTGACGGCGATGCCGCCGACGAAGTCGAGGTACTCCGTGCCGTCGGCGTCCCAGACCTTGGTGCCCTCGCCGTGGGTGAGCGGGAGGCGGGGGGTGCCGTAGTTGTCCATCAGCGCGCCCTGCCAGCGCTTCCTCAGCTCCGTGTTGCTCACTGGTCCTCCCCCTCGTCCGTCGTCGTGTCCTGGTCCGGCAGGACCATCGTGCCGATGCCCTCGTCGGTAAAGATCTCCAGCAGGATGGAGTGCTGCACCCGCCCGTCGAGCACGCGCGCGGTGGTGACGCCGTTGCGCACGGCGTGCAGACACCCCTCCATCTTGGGGACCATGCCGCTGGCCAGCTCGGGCAGCAGCTTCTCCAGCTCGCTCGCGGTGAGCTGGCTGATCACCTCGTCACTGTTCGGCCAGTCCGCGTAGAGGCCCTCGACGTCGGTGAGGACCATCAGCGTCTCGGCGTTCAGCGCGGCGGCGAGCGCGGCCGCCGCCGTATCCGCGTTGATGTTGTAGACATGGCCGTCGTCGGCGCTGCGCGCGATGGAGGAGACGACCGGGATCCGGCCGTTGTCCAGCAGCGCCTGGACCGCGCCCGGGTCGACCTCGGTGATCTCGCCGACCCGGCCGAGGTCCACACGTGCGCCGTCGATGTCGGCGTAGCGCTTGGTGGCGGTCATGGTGTGCGCGTCCTCGCCGGTCAGCCCGACGGCGAGGGGGCCGTGCTGGTTGAGCAGGCCGACGAGTTCGCGCTGGACCTGGCCGGCCAGCACCATCCGTACGACGTCCATCGCCTCGGGCGAGGTGACCCGCAGCCCGGCCTTGAACTCCGAGACCAGGCCGAGCCTGTCGAGGTGCGCGCTGATCTGCGGGCCGCCGCCGTGCACGACGACGGGGCGCAGCCCGGCGTGGCGCAGGAAGACCACGTCCTGGGCGAAGGCGGCCTTCAGCTCCTCGTCGACCATCGCGTTGCCGCCGAACTTGATCACGACGGTCTTGCCGTGGTGGCGGGTCAGCCAGGGCAGCGCCTCGATGAGGGTGCGGGCCTTGGGCAGGGCGGTGTGTTTACGGGCGGTCGGCTGGCTCATGACGAGTAGGCGCTGTTCTCGTGGACGTAGTCGGCGGTCAGGTCGTTGGCCCAGATGACGGCCGACTCGCTGCCTGCGGAGAGGTCGGCGGTGATCCGTACCTCCCGGTAGCGCATATCGACGAGCTCGCGGTCCTCGCCGACTGAACCGTTTTTGCAGACCCACACGTCGTTGATGGCGACATTGAGCTGATCCGGATCGAAGGCGGCGGAGGTGGTGCCGATCGCGGAGAGCACCCGGCCCCAGTTGGGGTCCTCACCGTGGATGGCGCACTTGAGCAGGTTGTTACGGGCGATGGAGCGGCCCACCTCGACGGCGTCGTCCTCGGTGGCCGCGCCCACGACCTCGATCCGGATGTCCTTGGAGGCGCCCTCGGCGTCCCCGATCAGCTGGCGCGCGAGATCGGCGCAGACGGTGCGGACCGCCTCGGCGAAATCGGCGTGGGCGGGGGCGACGCCGGAGGCGCCGGAGGCGAGCAGCAGCACCGTGTCGTTGGTGGACATGCAGCCGTCGGAGTCGATCCGGTCGAAGGTGGTGCGGGTGGCGGCGCGCAGCGCGGCGTCCAGCTCCGGGGCGTCCACCTCGGCGTCGGTGGTGAGGACGACGAGCATGGTGGCCAGGCCCGGGGCCAGCATGCCCGCGCCCTTGGCCATACCGCCGAGGGTCCAGCCGTCGGGGCTCTGCGCGACGGCCGTCTTGTGCACGGTGTCGGTGGTCTTGATGGCGATGGCGGCCTTCTCGCCGCCGTGCGGGGAGAGCGCGGCGGCGGCCGCCTCCACACCGGGCAGCACGGCGTCCATGGGCAGCCGGAGGCCGATGAGCCCGGTGGAGGCGACGGCGACCTCGCCCGCGCTGTGCCCGAGGACGTCCGCGACCTTCTCGGCGGTCGCGTGGGTGTCCTGGAAACCGCCCGGGCCCGTGCAGGCGTTGGCGCCACCGGAGTTGAGGACGACGGCGGAGACCTGACCACCCTTCAGCACCTGCTCGGACCAGAGCACGGGGGCGGCCTTGACGCGGTTGGAGGTGAAGACGCCCGCGGCCGCGAGGCGGGGGCCGTTGTTGACGACGAGTGCGAGATCGGGGTGCCCGTTCTCCTTGATCCCTGCCGCGACGCCGGAGGCCGTGAAGCCCTTGGCTGCCGTAACGCTCATGGAGCGACTCCGATCGTGGAAAGTCCCAGCTCCTCGGGGAGGCCGAGGGCGATGTTCATGCTCTGGACCGCGCCGCCCGCGGTGCCCTTGGTGAGGTTGTCGATGGCACTGATCACGATGGCGCGGCCGGCCGCCTCGTCGTGGGCGACCTGGAGCAGCGCGACGTTGGATCCGTACACGGCGGAGGTGGAGGGCCACTGCCCCTCGGGGAGCAGCCGTACGAAGGGCTCGTCCCGGAGCGCCTTCTCGTACGCGGCCCGCAGGGTCCCGTACGTCACCCCGGCCCTGGCCTTGGCGCTGCAGGTGGCCAGGATGCCGCGGGGCATCGGGGCGAGCGTCGGAGTGAAGGAGACGGAGACCCGCTCCCCCGCCGCGGACGACAGGTTCTGGATCATCTCCGGGGTGTGCCGGTGGCCGCCGCCCACGCCGTACGGGCTCATGGACCCCATGACCTCACTGCCGAGCAGATGCGGCCTGGGCGCCTTGCCCGCGCCCGAGGTCCCGGAGGCGGCGACGACCACGGCCTCGGGCTCGACCAGCCCCGCCGCGTACGCCGGGAAGAGCGCGAGCGAGACGGCGGTGGGATAGCAGCCCGGAACCGCGATGCGCCCCGCCCCCTCCAGCGCGACGCGGGCCCCGGGCAGCTCGGGCAGGCCGTACGGCCAGGTCCCGGCGTGCGGCGAACCGTAGAACTTCTCCCAGTCCGCCGCGTCCGCCAGCCGGAAGTCGGCGCCGCAGTCCACCACCAGCACCCCGTCGCCGAGCTGCTCGGCGACGGCGGCGGACTGCCCGTGCGGCAGCGCGAGGAAAACCACATCGTGCCCGGCCAGCGCCTCGGCGGTGGTCGCCTCCAGCACCCGGTCGGTGAGCGGGAGGAGATGGGGCTGCAGGGTCCCCAGAGGCTGTCCGGCATTGGAGTTGCCGGTCAGCGTGCCGATCTCCACCTCGGGATGCGCGAGCAGCAGACGCAGCAGCTCGCCGCCCGCATATCCGCTCGCTCCTGCCACCGCAGCACGTACCGCCATCCCAGCCTCCCTCAGGTATGGCATGACTATACGATCCACGGCAGCTTTATGCAAAGAGTCGGGTTACCGACCAGCAGGCCGCTTGTGGTCGCGCTTCGGTTGGCCAGTGAGCGCCTGAGTTGGCCGGGTGTGTGGTCGGGGTCGCCGGGCTGCGGACGCACGCTTGGTCGGTCAGGGTGATGAGGGCGGTTCCGCCGGACGGGGGAGGCGAACAGTCCCAGTGGTGGACGTGGGCGGCCGGGGTGGCGTCCGAGGCGGGCGCCGTTGCGGCCGGCGCCATTGCGGCCGGCGCCATTGCGGCCGGCGCCATTGCGGCCGGCGCCGTTGCGGCCGGCGCCGGAATGCTCAGGGCACTCGTCCGATGGCGGCTGCGCAGCCCCACTACCGGAGGCCGGCCCGACGTCCCGTCCAGTCGGCAACTCTGAGTGCTCGAATCGGTGGGCAGGCTGCTGTTCCGGCGTGCGCGCCGGTGGTCAGTGCTCCTGAGCCGTCGGGCGCACCATAATCTCGTTGATCGCGGCGTGCGGGGGCTGGGTGATCATGAAGATGATGGAGCGGGCAATGTCCTCAGCGCGCAGCCACGTATTCCGCGGCAGGCCACGGGCGGCGGCGGAACCCGCGCCGGTCGCCATCTCCGTCGTGGTCATACCCGGCTCGACCAGGCCCACCCGCACCCCCCGCCCGGTGACCTCCTGGCGCAGGGCTTCGCTGAACGCGCCCACGGCGTGCTTCGTCGCCGAGTACACGCTGTTGTTCTTACGCGCCACCCGGCCCGCGAGCGAGCTGACGTTGACCAGATCGGCGACTCGGCGCGGATCATCCGCGGCCGCGTGCAGCAGGTGCGGCAGCGCCGCCTGCGACACGTGCAGGACAGCCTTGACATTGAGGTCGACCGTCTGATCCAGGTCCTCGGGGGCGTTCTCCTCGAACGTGCCCATCGCTACGTAACCGGCGTTGTTGACCAGCACGTCCAGCCGTGAGAAGCGGTCCGCGGCGTCCTCGACGGCGTGGCGCGCCTGCGCCATGTCACGCAGGTCCGCGGTGAGGGCGACGCACGAGCCGCCCTGGCCTCGGATCGCGGTGGCCAGTTCCTCCAGCCGCTCGGTGCGGCGGGCGACCAGCGCCACAGCGGCGCCCTGCCGGGCCAGCGCCAGGGCGGTGGCTGCCCCGATGCCGCTGGACGCGCCGGTCACCAGCGCCGCGCACCCCGACAGCGGCTCGCCGGCCGCGTCGACGGTGTCGGTGCCTGTTACCGCAGCGCGTACCGCCATCGCCTTCCTCCCTCAGGTATGGCACGCTATACGATCCACGGCAGCTTGATGCAAAGGTTCACCGCGCGGCCCCCACCTGCGATCAGGAGGTGGGGGCCGCGCGCGTCCTGGTCAGCTGTGGAAGCGGATGTAGCCGTCGCCGTCGCGGTCGTATCCGCTCTTGGTGTAGGAGTGGACATCCGAGCGGCTGCCGGAGGGCTTGTACAGGTAGATCGTGTCGCGGTCGTTGTTCCACATGAAGTTGCAGCTGTCGCGGTAGACCACGTTGTACTTGTCGGAGTCGGTGCCGTGGCCGCCGCGGAGCTTCACGTAGTCACCGGGCTGGAGGTAGTGGCTGGCGGTGAAGGCGAAGCGGTTACCCGTGGCGTCCTTGACGACGTAGCCCTTGAGGTTGATGGTCGCCGAGGACGAGTAGTTCTTGATCGTCAGGTACTCCTCCCTGGTGTTGCCGGAGGAGCAGCTGTTGGAGTCACGGCCGGGCGCGTCGTACTGGACTCCGCGGATTTTCAGCGCCGAGTGGTACTCGGCGGCCTGAGCCGGGTTGACGGCAAGGAAGGCCAGCGCGCCGGCGGTAACAGCCGCGGCTATGACAGATCGCTTACGCAAGAGATTCCCCTCAAAGTGCGATGAAGACGTGTTGCATGTGAAGGACTTGTGAGGGGGCGTGATGGTTGCACGGTAAATAACACGGGTCGCGCACTTCTTTGATGCCGCACCGGGCCTATCCGGCCTGACGGGCCCGCTCCGGGTAACGGACCAGGTCACGCATGCTCCGCGGGCCACGGCAGGCTTCGGCTGATCTCTTCGCTGTTGTCCTGCCACGTCGTCCGCGCGGCGGCTTTCCCGATCACGCCGGCCACACCAGAACCTGCCGTCGCGACAGTTCAAGAGCGCCGTGGACCTCTTCGACCGACGAGGAACACCTCCCGAAGACGGAACCGCCCCGGCCGGTGGGATACCGGCCGGGGCGGAACGGGCGCTGTGGCGGAGGCGTCAGCTGAGGGTCGCGAGGGCCTGGTTGAGGGTCGCGGACGGGCGCATGACGGCGGAGGCCTTGGCCGGGTCGGGCTGGTAGTAGCCGCCGATGTCGACGGGCGAGCCCTGGACGGCGATCAGCTCGTCGACGATGGTCTGCTCCTGCTCGGCGAGCGTCTTGGCGAGGCCGGCGAACGCCTCCGCGAGCTGGGGGTCGTCGGTCTGCTTGGCCAGCTCCTGGGCCCAGTAGAGGGCCAGGTAGAAGTGGCTGCCGCGGTTGTCGATACCGCCCACGCGACGGCTCGGCGACTTGTTCTCGTTGAGGAAGGTTCCGGTCGCGCGGTCGAGGGTGTCGGCGAGCACCTGGGCGCGGCCGTTGCCCGTCTTCTGGGCGAGGTGCTCGAAGCTGACCGCGAGCGCGAGGAACTCGCCCAGGCTGTCCCAGCGCAGGTAGTTCTCCTTGACCAACTGCTGGACGTGCTTGGGGGCGGAGCCGCCGGCGCCGGTCTCGAACAGGCCGCCGCCGTTGATGAGCGGGACGACGGACAGCATCTTGGCGCTGGTGCCGAGCTCGAGGATCGGGAACAGGTCGGTCAGGTAGTCACGCAGGACGTTGCCGGTGACCGAGATGGTGTTCTCGCCCCGGCGGATCCGCTCCAGCGAGAACGCGATCGCGTCGACCGGCGACATGATCTCGATCTGGAGACCCTCGGTGTCGTGCTCGCCCAGGTACTCCTTGACCTTCTCGATCAGGTTGGCGTCGTGCGCGCGGCCCTCGTCGAGCCAGAACACGGCCGGGTCGCCGGTCGCGCGGGCGCGGGTGACGGCGAGCTTGACCCAGTCCCGGATCGGCACGTCCTTGGTCTGGCACATCCGGAAGATGTCACCGGCGCCCACGACCTGCTCCAGCACCGCGTTGCCGGCCTCGTCGAGGACGCGGACGGTGCCCGTGGTGGGGATCTCGAAGGTCTTGTCGTGGCTGCCGTACTCCTCGGCCTTCTGCGCCATCAGGCCGACGTTGGCCACCGAGCCCATCGTGGCCGGGTCGAAGGCGCCGTTGGCGCGGCAGTCGTCGATGACGACCTGGTAGATGCCGGCGTAGCTGCTGTCCGGGATGACCGCGAGGGTGTCGGCCTCCTCGCCGTCCGGGCCCCACATATGTCCGGAGGTGCGGATCATGGCCGGCATGGAGGCGTCGACGATGACATCGCTCGGGACGTGCAGATTGGTGATGCCGCGGTCCGAGTCGACCATGGCCATCGCGGGGCCCTCGGCCAGCTCGGCCTCGAAGGACGCCTTGATCGCCGGGCCCTCGGGCAGCGGCTCCAGGCCCTTGAGGATGCCGCCGAGACCGTCGTTCGGGGTCAGACCGGCGGCGGCGAGCGTCTCACCGTGCTCGGCGAAGGTCTTCGGGAAGAAGGCGCGTACCGCGTGGCCGAAGATGATCGGGTCGGAGACCTTCATCATCGTGGCCTTCAGGTGCAGCGAGTACAGCACGCCCTCGGCCTTGGCGCGGGCGACCTGATCCGAGAGGAACTCGCGCAGCGCCGCGACGCGCATCACGGACGCGTCCACGACCTCGCCCTCGAGCACCGGCACCGACTCGCGCAGCACGGTGGTGGTGCCGTCGTCGCCCACCAGCTCGATACGGAGCGAACCGGCCTCGGAGATCACCACGGACTTCTCGGTGGAGCGGAAGTCGTCGGCGTCCATGTGCGCGACGTTCGTCTTCGAGTCGGACGACCACGCGCCCATGCGGTGCGGGTGGGCCTTGGCGTAGTTCTTCACCGAGGCGGGGGCGCGGCGGTCGGAGTTGCCCTCGCGCAGCACCGGGTTGACGGCGCTGCCCTTGACCTTGTCGTAACGGGCGCGGATGTCCCGCTCCTCGTCGGTCTTCGGGTCGTCCGGGTAGTCCGGCAGCGCGTAGCCCTGCTGCTGGAGCTCGGCGATCGCGGCCTTCAGCTGCGGGATCGACGCCGAGATGTTCGGCAGCTTGATGATGTTGGCCTCGGGGGTCCTGGCCAGCGCACCGAGCTCGGCGAGCGCGTCATCGATCCGCTGGCCCTCTTCGAGGTACTCGGGGAAGCTCGCGATGATCCGCCCCGCCAGCGAGATATCACGGCTCTCCACGGTGACCCCGGCCGTCGAGGCGTACGCCTCGACCACAGGCAGGAACGAATACGTCGCGAGGGCCGGGGCCTCGTCGGTGTGCGTATAGATGATGGTCGAGTCAGTCACCGGGTGCTCCGCTCCACGTCTGCAACATTGCTCGACATCAAGATATCTCGTGATCGGGCCCCTCTCGAAAGGACCCTCGAAAGAAACCTGGCCCCGTATGCGTCACAGCGCCGAGTCGCCGGTCAGCCGGCCCACGCGGTCGCGAAAGGACCTGGTCTCCGCCCCCGCTTCCTGAGATCGTTCCCGTCCATGCGGACGACTTTGCGGGGCCGGTATGGTCGACTGTCGACAGTGGCTGGAGCGCCCCGGAGGCGAACCGAGCCCTGAGAAAAAAAGGAGTGCCCTAGAAACCCTCCATACGCAGCCGCCACTGGCCCGCGCGACCGGTCAGGGTGACCGTGGAGAGTGGGAGTATGTCGACGCTCCAGAAGCAGTGCGGCGGCGCCTTGATCGCGTACATCATCGCCGCGCGGATCACCCCGGGGTCGGCGACGGCGACCATCTTGGCGTGGTCCTCGGCCGGCCGGGTGTCCAGCCAGCCGCCCACCCGGGTGATGAATGTGTGCAGCGACTCGCCGCCGTGCGGCGCCGAGCGGGGGTCGGCGAGCCAGGCGTCGACCGTACGCGGCTCGCGCGCCATCACATCCGCCAGCGTACGGCCCGACCAGCGGCCCATGTCGCAATCGCGCAGGGCGAGTTGGACCAGCGGGGTGAAGCCGAGCGCGTCACCGGTCTCGCGGCTGCGGGGCGACGGCGAGCAGTAGCGCAGCTCCGCGGCGGCGAGGGGCAACAGCACCGGCGCGGCGCGCTCGGCCGCGTGCCGGCCTTCCGGATCCAGCGGCCGGTCGTCGTCGAAGCGCTCCCCGAGGCGGGATGAGGTCCGGGCGGCGGCGACCAGCGTCAGCCGAAACGTCATCCGGGCATCGTACGGTTCACGGGTTCGCCCCGGTGGCCTGTCGCCGGGCGAAGAGCAGGCGCATCCAGTGCTCGGGATCGTCGAGCGGCCCGAAGCCGATCTTCTCGTAGACGCCGTGGGCGTCCTCCGTGGCGAGGAGTATGCGGCGCAGACCGAGGGGCGCCAGATGGTCGCGGACGGCCGTGACCAGCGCGCTGCCCAGCCCCTTGCCGCGCGCGGCCCGGTCGACGTAGACATCGCACAGCCAGGCGAAGGTGGCGTGGTCGGTGACGACGCGCGCGTACGCGGCCTGGGCGCCCGAAGCGGTGTCGTACGCGCCGAAGTTGAGCGAGCCAGCGATGGCGTGGTCCTGCTTCTCGCGGGTGCGGCCGAGCGCCCAGTAGGCGTCGGTTGACAGCCAGTGGTGGACACGGGCCGGGTCGAGCCGCGCCGGGTCGGTGGAGATCTCGTAGCCGTCGATCATGTGGATGTTCCTATCAGCAGCGCCACGGCCGCCGCGACGGAATTCCGGCGGACCCTCGGCCCCGACGCACCCGCCTCAGCCGAGCACTTCCTCGCACGCGGTACGGAGCCGGCGTACCCCCTCCGCCAGTTCACCGGTGCCCGCCACCGACGCGAAGCTCAGCCGGACGTGCGGCGCGGGCGGCTCGGCGCAGAAGTACGGACGGCCGGGGGCTACGGCGACTCCGGCGCGCAGCGCGGCGGAGGCCAGCGCGGCCTCGTCGGCGCCCTGGGGCAGCCGTAGCCACAGGTGGTAGCCGCCGGGCGGGACATGGGGCAGGGCGAGGCCGGGCAGGTCCCGCCGGATCGCGGTGACGAGCGCCTCGCGGCGGGTCCGCAACCGGTCGGCGACGGTGCGCAAATGGCGGGTCCAGGAGGGCGCGCCGACGAGTTCCAGCGCGGCCTCCTGCAGCGGGCGGGGCACGAAGAAGCTGTCGACGATCTGGATCGCGCGCAGCCGCTCCAGCGCGGGGCCGCGGGCGGCGAGCGCGCCCACCCGCAGGCTGGGCGAGGTGGCCTTGGTGAGCGAGCAGACGTGAACGACCACCCCGTCGGGGTCGTCGGCGGCGAGCGTGGCGGGCAGCGGAGGCGCGTCCTCGTGAACGAGCCGGCGCGCGAAGTCGTCCTCCACCACGAACGCGCCCGCCTCGCGGGCGATCCGGATCACCTCGCGGCGGCGCTCGGCGGAGAGCACCGCACCGGTCGGGTTCTGGAAGAGCGGCTGGCAGACGAAGACCCGGGCGCCGCTCGCGCGCAGCGCCTCGGCGAGCAGCTCGGCGCGGACCCCGTCGGCGTCCACCGGGACCGGGACGGGCCGCAGCCCGGAGGCGCGGGCGGCGGCGAGCATGCCGGGGTAGGTCGGGGACTCGACGAGGACAGGCGCGCCGGGCGGTGCGAGCCCGCGCAGCGCGCAGGTGAGTGCGGACTGGCCGCCGGCGGTGACCAGAACGTCGGAAGGGGCCAGGGCGCCGGCCCGGCCGCCGATCTCGCGGGCGAACCAGGCGCGCAGCTCGGGAAGCCCCTCCACGGGCGGGCGGTCCCACGCACCGGGCCGGCGGCCGGCGCGGGCGAGGGCGGCGGCCATCGCCCGCTCGGGCTGGAGCGAGGAGTGGAGATAGCCGCCGTTGAGTTCCAGGGCGCCGGGTGGCGGGGCGGCGAGCGTGGCCAGGACACCGGAGGCGTCGACGGAGCGCGGGACCGAGTCGCCGGCGGGCGGGGCGCTCAGCGCGACCTCCTGCCAGGAGGTGTCGCCGGGCCGCGGCTCCTCGGCCCGTGGCCGGGCGGCGGCGCGGAAGGCACCGGCGCCGGGGCGGGTGACGACAAGCCCCTCGGCGGCGAGTGTGGCGAGCGCCCGGGAGACGGTCACGGGGCTTACCCGATAGCGCTCGATCAGCGCACGGCTGGAGGGCAGCTTCTCACCGGGTGAGTAGCGGTTCAGTTCGCTCCGCAGCGTATCGGCGAGATCAGCCACACTGCTACGCTCATGCATGACAGCAGAGGATAGCGCTACCGAGCGCGGCACGATAGCGGTGAGCGGCGAGCCCCAGCGCGGCTCCGCCCCGCCGCCCGGCGCCCCGCCGCCCAGCACCTCGCCGCCGCATCCCGCCCGGAGCGGAACCGTTCTCGCCGCGCTCGGCGTGGCCGCCTTCTCCCTCACCTTCCCCGCCACCGCCTGGGCGCTGGAGGGCCTCGGCCCCTGGTCGGTGACCGCGTGCCGGGTGGTGCTCGCCGCGCTGGTCGCCGGCGGCGCGCTGGCCGCGCTGCGCGTACCGCTCCCCGGGCGCCGCCACTGGCCCGGCCTGCTGGTGGTCGCGGCGGGTGTCGTCGTGGGCTTCCCTCTGCTGACCACGCTCGCCCTGCAGACCTCCACCACCTCGCACGCGGCCGTGGTGGTCGGCCTGCTGCCGCTCACCACCGCCGCCTTCTCCGCCGTGCGCACGGGGGTGCGGCCCTCGCGCCTGTTCTGGGCGGCGGCGCTGGCCGGGGCCGCCGTCGTGATCGTCTTCGCGGTGCAGCAGAGCGGTGGCGCGCCGACCACCGGCGATCTGTATCTGTTCGGCGCGCTGCTGGTGTGCGCGGCGGGCTATACGGAGGGCGGCCGGCTGGCCGGCCATATGCCGGGCTGGCAGGTGATCGGCTGGGCCCTGGTGGGCTGTCTGCCGCTGTCGGTGCCGGGCGCGGCGCTGGCGCTGCTCGGCGAGCCGGTCCACCTCGGCGCGCGCGCCGTCACCGGGCTGCTGTGGCTGGCGGTGGGCTCGCAGTTCGTGGGCCTGGTGGCCTGGTACCGCGGGATGGCCGCCATCGGCGTGGCCAGGGCCAGCCAGCTCCAGCTGGCGCAGCCGCTGCTCACGCTGGTGTGGTCGGTGCTTCTGCTCGACGAGGAGCTGACCCCCGCGGCCCCGCTCGCCGCCGTCGCGGTCCTGGTGTGCATCGGAGTGACGCAGCGGGCGCGGGTTCCGGGATCGGCGGCCCGGATTGGCCCCCCGACAGGCGCAAACCAGGATAAGCGGCCATAGACTGGCTTCAGGGATCGCATTGCCCTCCGGCGGACAGGAGGTCACGCAGATGGAGGCGACCACAGGCGACAAGCTGCTGGTGCACGGCAGGGTTGTCGGCATACACGACCGGATCGCAGAGATCATCGAAGTGCTCGGGGACCACGGCGAACCGCCGTACCGCATCCGCTACGAGGACGACGGCCATGAGTGCCTGTTCTCCCCCGGGCCCGACTCCGTCGTCCGGCACCTGGCCACCGGACCCCGGCAGTAACGCCGCCAAGGCCCGGCTCAACGGGGCGGACGTACGCGACACGAGTAGTGGTCGGCGACCACACGCGCCATGGCGCCGTTGCGGTCGGCGGCCACTTCTTTTGCGGAGAAGTAGACGTTCCCCCGGACCTGCGGATAGTCCCGGTCGAAGGTGAGATGCCGGGACAGCTCCGCCGGGTCCTGCCAGGGTGCGGGCTGTGCCGGGTCGCCCGCCTTGTAGAGGGCCTCTCCGATGTAGAGGTGCACCCCGGTGCCGCGTACGGCATCGGCCCACCAGGGCACCAGCTTGGCGTAGTCGGCGGCGGCGAAGCCGATGTTCCAGTAGACCTGCGGGACGATGTAGTCGATCCACCCCCGCCGCACCCAGCCGCGCGTGTCCGCGTACAGGTCGTCGTAGGTCTGCACCCCTGCCCGGGTGTCGGAGCCGAGCGGATCGGTGGCCCGGTTGCGCCACACCGCGAAGGGGCTGATGCCGAACCGTACGCCCCGCTTCAGCCGCTTGATACGGCCGGCCGTCTCGTGCACGAGCCGGTCGATGTTGTCCCGCCGCCAGGCGGCCCGGTCCGGAAAGCCCGCGCCATGGCGCTCGTACGCGGCGTCGTCGTCGAAGACCTGGCCCGCCACCGGATAGGGATAGAAGTAGTCGTCCCAGTGAACGGCGTCGATGTCATAGCGCCCGACCGCGTCCAGCATCGCGTCCTGGACGAAGCGGCGGACCTCGGGCAGCCCGGGGTTGTAGTAGAGCTTCCCGCCGTACGGCACGACCCACTCGGGGTGCACGCGCGCGGGGTGAGTGGGGACCAGCTTCGAGACGTCGGTGTGGTTGGCGATCCGGTACGGATTGAACCAGGCGTGCAGCTCCAGACCGCGCCGATGCGCCTCGCGTACGGCGGTGCCCAGCGGATCCCAGCCCGGATCGCGGCCCTGGACCCCGGTGAGGTACTCCGACCAGGGCTCGTACGGTGACGGCCACAGCGCGTCGGCGGTCGGCCGCACCTGGAAGACCACCGCGTTGAGCCGGCGCTCGGCCGCGGTGTCGAGGAACGCGAGCAGCTCGGCGCGCTGCTCCGCGGCCGTGAGACCGGGCCTGGAGGGCCAGTCCCGGTTGGCGACGGAGGCCAGCCACATCCCGCGGAACCGGGGCCGGCGCTCCCCGCCCCGCCCGTCCGCCCTCGCCTCGCCCGTGACGGTTGCGGCCAGCGCCCCGGCGGCGGCGACCGTCAGGCTTCTGCGCGTGATCCGACCCATGCTCAGCTCCTCGCCCCTTGTGGCAACTCCCGCCGATGATGGGGCTCTTGGGCGCACGCGGCAATGGTTACCCCGTGACTTCACTCTTCTCGCACGGCCATCCGGCCGTTGGCCGACGCCGGGGCGAGCTGGACAAGGATCAACGGCAACGCCCATCAGTGGGGCTGGACCGGCGCCACGATCACCGGCGGCCCCCGGGTCCACGGGCGGGTCTACGGGGAGACGAACGGCCGCGTCATCCTCCGCGGCGACGCGTCGTAACGGCGCGGTGACAGCGGACTGGCCGGGGCCCGGGCGAATCCGGCCCCGGCCCGTCCCTCGCCGATAACCGGAGGGTAACGTCAGGGGCGACAGGGGGACGACACAGCCGAAGGCAGATCAGCGAAAGGCACGATGTGACCGACATCGAACGCGTCGGAGTGGTGGGCTGCGGCCAGATGGGTGCGGGCATCGCGGAGGTGTGCGCCCGCGCCGGCCTGGACGTCATGGTCGCGGAGACCACCGGCGAGGCCCTGGAGATCGGCCGTACCCGCCTGACCAACTCCCTCGGCAAGGCCGCCGAACGCGGCAAGATCACCGAGAAGGAGCGGGACGAGACGCTGGGGCGGCTGAACTTCACCACCGATCTGGGGGAGTTCGCCGACCGTGACCTCGTGATCGAGGCGGTTGTCGAGAACGAGCAGGTCAAAACGGAGATCTTCCAGGTGCTCGACCAGGTGGTGGCCCGTCCCGACGCCATCCTCGCCTCCAACACCTCCTCCATCCCCCTGGTCAAGCTGGCCGTCGCCACCTCCCGCCCCGACCACGTCATCGGCATCCACTTCTTCAACCCGGCCCCGGTGCAGGCGCTGGTCGAGCTGATCCCGGCGCTCACCACCGGCGACGAGACCATCAAGCGCTCCGAGGCGCTGGTCCATGACGTCCTCGGCAAGCACGCGATCCGCGCCCAGGACCGCTCGGGGTTCGTGGTCAACGCGCTGCTGATCCCGTATCTGCTGTCCGCGATCCGGATGTTCGAGTCCGGCATCGCCAGCCGTGAGGACATCGACAACGGCATGGAGATGGGCTGCGCCCATCCGATGGGCCCGCTCAAGCTGTCCGATCTGATCGGTCTGGACACGATCGCGGCGATCGCCGACTCGATGTACCACGAGTACAAGGAGCCGCTGTACGCCGCTCCCCCGCTGCTGCTGCGCATGGTGGACGCGGGCCGGCTGGGCCGTAAGACGGGCTCGGGCTTCTACCCGTACTGACGCCCTCGCGATCGGCTCGGCGCCCGGTGGTGGCGGAGGGCGGCTCGCGGGGAGGGGGCCGCCTACGCCCGGATGAGGCTGACCGGATCGTTCCGGCACCAGCCCCGATCGTGCCTGGCCGCTTGATGTCGGCCCAGGTCAGACTGGGTCACATGAATCGCGCACTGATCGTCGTCGATGTCCAGGAGTCCTTCCGCGCCCGCCCGTCGTGGGAGCAGATCGCCAATCCGAAGATCGCGGATCCGGTCAATCGGCTGGTCCGCCTCGCCCGTGCCGAGGGTGACCTGGTGGTCTGGGTGCTGCACACCGAGCCCGGCAGTGGAGGCGTGTTCGATCCGGACCAGCAGCACGTCCGGCTGCTGGACGAGCTGGAGCGGCCGGAGGCCGGTGAGCCGGTGCTGCACAAGACCTCCCACAACGCCTTCACCACCACCCGTCTGCACCAGCTGCTGACCGCGGCGGGCGTGCGCGAGCTGGTGGTCTGCGGCATCCGCACCGAGCAGTGTGTGGAGACCACCACCCGGGTCGGCAGCGACCTGGGGTACCGGGTCGTCTTCGTCACCGACGCCACCACGACGAACCCGATCGGCAAGCTCAGCGCCGAGGCGATCATCGAGCGTACGGAGGCGGTCCTCCGCGACCGGTTCGCCCGGATCGCGACGGTGGCCGAGCTGGAGGCGGAGCCGGGAGTGTCCACGGCGTGAGCCGGGTCGTCTTCGTCCTGCTGCCCGGAGTCCACCTGCTCGATCTGGCCGGACCGGCCCAGGTCTTCAGCACGGCGGCGGACCTCGGGCAGCCGTACGAGCTCAGCTACGTCGCCGAGCGGGAGCGGATTCCCAGCGCTCAGGGTGTGACGCTGACCGCGCACACCCGATGGCCCGAGACAGGCCCCGACGACCTGGTCGTGGTGCCGGGCTGGCGGACGTCCACGCCGCACGTCGGCCCGGAGCCGGGCCCGGAGGAACTGGCGCGGCTGCGCGCGCACCACGCGGCCGGGGGCACCGTCGCCAGCGTGTGCGCCGGGGCGCTGGCGCTGGGCCTGGCCGGGCTGCTGGACGGGCGCCGGTGTACCACCCACCACGAGCTCCAGGATGAGCTGGCCGCCCGGTATCCCCGGGCGACGGTGGTACGGGACGTGCTGTTCACGACCGACGACCGGGTAGTGACCTCGGCGGGCATCGCCAGTGGGATCGATCTGGCGCTGCATCTGCTGGCCCTCCGGCACGGTCCGGCGCTCGCCGCCCAGGTGGCCCGGAACATGGTCGTCTACGCCCGCCGCAACGGCCATGAGCCGCAGGCCAGCGTCATGCTGCGGCACCGTTCCCATCTGGACGACACCGTCCACCGCGTCCAGGACCTCATCGACGCACGGTTCACCGAGCCGCTGTCGCTGGCGTATCTGGCCGCCGGTGCGGGGGTCAGCGAACGCACCCTCACCCGGCTGTTCAACCGCGCCACCAGCGGGCTCACCCCGCTGCGCTACCAGCAGACACTGCGGCTGGAACGCGCCCAGCATCTGATCAGCCATGGCTCGACAGTGGAAGCCGCGGCCCGCGAAGTGGGGTTCGACGACGCGCGGATGCTGCGCCGCCTCCGGGCGCGCGCACTGTGACCGGCGGGATTCACTCCGCCGACTCCGTTTCCGGTCCGGCGTCGGCGCCGAGCACACCGTCCAGCTCGGAGATCTGCCCGACCAGCCGGAGCACATCCCCCGTGCCTTCGAGGGCGAGCTGTACCTCGGCGACGCCCGTATCGCTGGGCCTGGCCTCCTCCTCGGCCCGGACGACACGGGTCGAACGGTCCCGGCCCTTCCAGGGCGCCCGGTCCACCCGCACCCGCAGCACCTTGAACCCGGCGGACGTGCACAGCTCCAGAACGTGGGACAGCAGCCCGCCGCCCACCCGGTAGGAGAGCTGCACCTCCACCTCCTCGGCCGACCACGTGGCCGGCATACGGCGGGTGACCAGCGGATAGCCGCGTACCACCAGGAAGTGCACCACGGTGGCCGCCGTGGCCAGCAGGGCCAGGCCGCCGCCGCAGGCCATGCCCACCGCACAGGTCAGCCAGATGGTGGCCGCCGTGGTCAGTCCGCGGACGGCATCCCGGCGTACGAAGATCAGACCGCCGCCGATGAAGCCGATACCGGAGACGATCTGCGCCGCCACCCGCGACGGGTCCAAGGTGACGTGCTCCCGCAACAGCACATCGGCGAAGCCGTACTGGGAGACCTGCATGAACAGCGCGCTGCCCACGCCCACCAGGGTGTGGGTGCGCAGCCCGGCACTCTTCTGCCGCACCGCCCGTTCGAGCCCGATGAGGGTGGACAGCACCAGCGCGACACCGAGTTCGGCGAACTGCCGTACCCCCTGGTCAGCACCGAATTCCCACATCGGAGCGGCGATCAGTTGCACGTGCCACCTCTTCGGTCCGTCCTGACGGTCCCACCCCATGCGTCCCATCAGTACCCGACATCGGCTCGGACACGTGGGAAGCGGAACGGGAAACGGAACGGCCGGCCCCGGTGCGCACCGCTCTTCGCACGGGGTGTGCGCCGGTGACTCACACACCATCCCCACACACTCTCCCGCGCCGCCCGGGTACGCGGTTGACTCATAGCATGACCAGTGCACGGACGTACATCCGGAAGGGGATCAACCCGTGACCACCGAGCCCGAGCAAGCCGCGTTAGCCGTGGAGCTCGCGGAACTCCGCCGGAGCGTCGATGTGGGCTTCGCCCGCGTCGACGGCCGGCTCGCCCTGCTCGACCACCGGGGGGAACAGTCGGAGGAGGACGTCGGCCAACTGGCCGGACGGATGCGCGTCCTGGAGCACGGACGCTGGCCGCTGCCCTCCATCGCCGCCCTGACGGGCGTCTCCGCGCTGGCGCTCGCGGTGTGGCAGGCGGCGGGCCACTAGCGCCCGGGCCGGGGTGCCCGCGTGGGCCGCGGGGGCCGCGAGGCTCGCGCGGCCCACCGCTCAGCCGAGGCGTATGTGGTGAAGCAGCAGCAGCGCGGCCGCCATGTTCGCCGCGGGCACCTCGCCGCGGGCGACCAGATCGGGCACCAGCTTGAGCGGGACCCATTCACGGCGGTCCGATTCGAAGTCGTCCTCCGGGGGCCCGACGTAGTCGGCCTCCTCGGCCCAGTAGATATGGTGCCGGGCATCGGTGAGCCCGTTGGACGGCTCGACGGAGAGCAGATGGCGCAGCGGGCCGGGGCGCCAGCCGGTCTCCTCCTCCATCTCGCGCGCCGCGGCCTCCGCGATGTCCTCACCGTCCTCGACGACGCCCGCCGCCAGCTCCCAGCCCCAGGTGTCGGTGATGAAGCGGTGCCGCCACAGCAGCAGCACCTCGTTCGCCGCGTTGACGACGGTGGCCACGGCCACCGGTCGGAGCCGGATCAGATAGTGGTCGAGATGACGGCCGTCGGGGAGTCGGACATCCGCGAGGTTGACCCGGAACCATCGGTTCTCGTACACGGTCTGCTCCCTGAGGTTCTTCCATCGCACTGGTCAGCCACCTTCCGTCGGACAGATGGCAATCCTCGGCCAACCGCTGACGAGGGTGCGGACCGCGGTCAGAGAGGAACGCGCAGTGCCCCGTCGATGAGCTCGGCTGCCACGGATGTCGCCGCGGATCCGCTGGTCGCGAGGTGCTCCCGCACCGCGCGCAACCGGTCGCGTAACCGCTGGGACTCCATCCCGCGGGCCCGCTCGGTCATCTCCACGGCGGTGGCGCCCGCCCGGTCCGCGTCCCCCTGGCGCAGTTCGATATGGGTGAGCATGGCGAGCCGGTGCACCCGGCCCCGGTCGTGCGCGGGTGTGCCGACGGCGGCGGTGGCGTGCTCCCGGGCGCCGCCGAGGTCGCCGAGGCTCAGCAGCGCCTCGGCCACCTGGATGTTCACCAGCCCCGGCTGGACGTAACCCGTCTCGTCGGGCTCCTGGCCCGGCCGGATCCGGTCGGCCGCGGTCTCGGCGCGCCGGATGCAGGACAGGGCCCCGGCGCCGTCGCCGAGCCGGGCGTACGCCTTGGCCTGCATGGCGTACAGATCGGCGGCGAGCGCGGGGGTGATCTGGGCGCCCGCGGCGCGCAGCGCCGACTCGGCGAAGGCGACCGCCTGCCGGTGCTCCTTCATGTACAGGGACTGGGTGACGAGCAGCGCTATGACGTAGGCCCCCAGGCCCCGGTCGCCGCTGGCCTTGGCGAGCCGCAGCGCCTGGTGGAAGTAGCGCTGGGCCAGGCCGTGCGCGTTGGAGTCGTACGCGCAGATCCCGGCGATGGCCACCAGGCCGCCGGTCGCCCGGTGCAGCTGACGGCCGGTGTCGTCGGCGTAGCTGCCGCGCAGCAGCGGCGCGGTCTCGGAGTTGAGAAAGCCGACGACGCGGGCTCTGGTCGCGATGCCGCCGGCCTTGCGGTACAGCTGCTCGTAGTGGGCGCGGGCGGCGCGCAGCATGTCGATGTCGGTCATGCTGACGCGGGTCAGGCCGTGGCGTGACACATCGGAGTCCTCGGGCGGGTTCTCCCACTCCCACACCGGGATGACGGCGGGCGTGCCGGTGACCGCCGGGGCGCCGATGACATGCGGGCGCTGCTGTTCGTCGGAGCGCCACAGCGCGGTGGCGCGCTCGACGAAGCCGGAGAGCGGGGTGGCGGGCGCGCGGGGGCTGCCGGGGGTGCCGAGACCGATGTCGTCCAGGGTGAGCGCGCGGTGCAGCCGCTCGCCGAGCACCTCGCAGATGAGGTCCGGCACCTGACCGCGCGGCCGCTGGCCCTTCAGCCAGCGGGCCACCGCGGTGTGTTCGTACCGCAGCCTCATGCCGCGCGCCCGGCCCGCCTCGTTGATATGCGCGGCCAGCCCCGCGTGGGAGATTCCGGCCTCGTCGAGTAAGGAATCGAGCAGTGTGTTGGGCTCCATGGCGCCCTCCCGATGCCCTCGGTGCGCTCAGCGTAGTGGAGGGGGATTCGCACGGGGTGTGAAGAGGGCGCGTGAGGGGCGCCCTAGCGGTGGCGGGCATCGCCGGCCGGGACGCTGAGGGCCGGGTGGGCGGACAGCGGACTGCGGTCGTTGCGGAGCGCGACCAGGGCGATGTCGTCCGCGAGCCGGCCACCGGTGTGCCGCAGCACCGCCGCGCGCACCCCCGCGACCACCGCCGCCGGCACGATCGGGCCGGGGCCCGCGGCCTCGGCGAGGGCGCGGCGCAACGGGAAGAACGCGCCGTGCGCGTCGCGCGCGTCCTCGGCGCCGTCGGTGTGCAGCACCAGCGCGTCCCCGCCCCGCAGATCGCGGCAGCGGGCGACGGGCAGCTCGGCGGGGAGCGGGAAGAGGCCGAGCGGGGGCAGCACCTCGCCGGGGGCCGTCTGCCGGGCCATGGCCGGACCCACCGGCTGTTCGAAGAGCCGGTACGGCCAGGGGTGGCCGCAGTTGAGCGCGGTGACCTCGCCGTCCCGGCCCACCTCCAGCAGCAGGACCGTCACGAACTCCTCGGCCTCCGGGCTCTCCGGCGGGTACTCGCCCCCGGCGCGCTCCCGCAGATGGCGCTGCAGGGCGCGGTCCAACCGGCGCAGTACATCGGCGAGTTCGGCCTCCTCGTGGGCCGCCTCGCGGAAGCTGCCGAGCACGGCGGCGACAGTGCCGATCGCGGCGAGCCCGTGCCCGCGCGCATCCCCGATGACGACCCGGACGCCATGGGCAGTGGCCAGCGCCTCGTACAGATCGCCGCCCACCGCGGCGCCCCGGCTGGCCGACAGATGGCCGCCCGCCAGCTCGATGCCCTCCAGACGGGACGGAAGCGGCCGCAGCACCGCGTCCTGCGCGGCGGCGGCCACCTCCCGGGCCCGCTCCAGCTCGCGCACCAGCCGGGACCGCCGGCCCGTCGTCAGATACCCCGCCGCGACGACGCTGAGGATGGCCCCGCACGCCCCGAGCCGGGTGGACAGGGCGTCCGACGGGCTCGCCGGGGCCAGGAGGCTCAGCGGTACGAGCGCGAACAGCGCGCTCACCCCGCCCAGCAGCATGCAGAGCCTGCGGCCGCTGATCGCGTACGCGAAGGCGGGAACGGCGGCCAGAACCTGCACCAGCCGGGGCCCATGCGGGCAGTACAGCTCCCACACAACGACACCGGCCACCCACAGACAGGCAAACACGAGCACAAACCGCCGCCGCCTCCCGCACGGCGAATCCGCCACCGTTGCCGGTACACCGCCCACCGCCCTGGTCCCGATCATGCGTCGCCCCCACTCGCAGCCCAATGAGGCGGTCGGCGGGGCCCGGTGCCGGTCCTGACCCGAGCCGTGCGACCGTGACGATTCTGGCGACAGCTCCTGCGCAAAGGACCAGTCGCCTTCCGGATCTCACCTGAACGTGTGACCACCGCCCTGACCGGACCCCGAACACCACGCCGTGGGCCGGACGCGGTATCGGCTGTCTGCCGATACCGGGGCCCGGAGACCAGCCCGGCTCAGAGGAACGGCTGACGCGGCGGAGCCACCGGGCGGGGCCCGTGCGCGCGCCCCGGGCGGCGCCCGCGCGGCTGACCGCCGACGCCGGCCCGAGCCGACGCGCCGGGCCTCGGCGGTACGCCCGCCCGGCCCCGACCGCACCGCGGAGACCGCGCCCAGGCGGCCCGCAGCGGCGGCGACGAGCGCAGGCCCGCCCGACGCCGCAGCGCCACTGCGGGAAGGCCGGCGTGCGTGTGGCGGACCGGTCCGCCCTCAGACGCACGGAGGTGGCGCAGCCGCGGCCACACCGCGCCGGACCACGGGCGAGCGCAACCGCCCGCATCCCGCGCAGCCCGGCGACGGCACCGGTCGCCGACAGACGCTGCGGAAGGCCGCACACACGCGGACCAGGCCGCCCCCAACGCGGCACGCACGACCGCTGCAAACGCGGACCGACGCAACCACCCACACCCCCGCACGACCGGCGGCGGCACCGGTCGCCGGCAGACGCTGCGGAAGGCCGCACACACGCGGACCAGGCCGCCCCCAACGCGGCACGCACGGCCGCTGCAGACGCGGACCGACGCAACCACCCACACCCCCGCACGACCGGCGGCGGCACCGGTCGCCGACAGACGCTACGGAAGGCCGCACACACGCGGCCACGGCGCGCCAACGCGGCAGGGCCGCTGCGGTGCGGGCGGGCGCAGCCGCCCGTATCCGGCGCGGCCCGGTGGCGGTCGCCGCGGGGGCACGCCGCCCCCGGGCGGCGGGAGCGCGCGATGGGGCGCACCCCGTGATCGGGGTGCGCCCCATCGGCTCGTTACGGCGACCGACGCGAGTCGGTCGGCGTCAGGCTCCGCGGAGCGTGGCGCCCGTGCGTTCGGCCGCCACCGCCACCGCGGCGTCGCGGGACGCCGCGATCTCCTCGGCGGTCAGGGTGCGGTCGCGGGCGCGGAAGCGCAGCGCGTAGGCCAAGGACTTCTTGCCCTCGCCGAGCTGTTCGCCGGTGAAGACGTCGAACAGGCGGACGGACTCCAGCAGATCGCCGGCCCCCTCCCGCAGCGCCGCCTCGACGTCGGCCGCGGCCACCGACGTGTCCACGACGAGCGCGACGTCCTGGGTGGCCACCGGGAAGGTGGAGACGTGGGGGGCCTCCACGACGCCCGTGCCCGCGCGCTCCAGATGGTCCAGCTCGATCTCCATCGCGCAGGTGCGCTCGGGGAGGCCGAGGGCCTTGGTGACGCGCGGGTGGAGCTCACCGGCGTTGCCGACGAGGATCTCCTCGCCGTCGACGACGGCCAGCAGCGCGGCGCAGCGGCCCGGGTGCCAGGGGTCCTGCTGGTCCTGGCGGACGATCAGCTCGACGCCCGCCTCACGCGCCACGATACGGCCCGCCTCGACGGCGTCGGCCCAGCTCACCGGGGTGCCCTTGCCCCACCAGCCGGCCTGCTCACGGGCGCCCGCGAGGACGACGGCGGCGCGGCGCGGCTGGCGCGGGAGCGAGGCGTTCAGCGCGGCGATCTCCTCGTCCGACGGACGGTGGTCGACAGGGAGGACGACGGCCGGGGGCTCGCCGCCGGTGGCGCGGAAGATCAGACCGGTCTCGAAGAGCGCGACGTCGTGCTCGCCGCGGCCGACGTTGCGGCGCAGCGCGGCGAGCAGTCCGGGCAGCAGCGTCGTACGGAGCGCGGGCTCGGTGTCGGAGAGCGGGTTGACGAGGTGGACCAGGTCACGCCGCCCGTCGTCGGCGGCGAGGCCGAACTGGTCGAGGACCTCCTCGCCGATGAACGGGTAGTTGAGCGCCTCGACATAGCCGGCGCCGGCCAGCGCGCGGCCGACCCGCCGGTGCAGCCGCTGACGGCTGGTCAGCCCGCGCCCGGCGGGCGGCCGCGGCAGGGTCGAGGGGAGGTTCTCGTACCCTTCGAGCCGGATGACCTCCTCGGCGAGGTCGTTGGGGTCGGTGAGGTCGGGCCGCCAGCTGGGCACGGTGACGGTGAGGTCGTCGGCGCCGTAGACGTCGCAGCCGATCTGCTGGAGCCGCCGCACCACGGTCTCGCGCCCGTAGGTGACGCCCGCGACGCGGTCGGGGTGGTCGGCGGGCAGCGTGATGGTGTGCGGTGCGCTGGGCGAGATGATCTCGGTGACGCCCGCCTCGGCGGTGCCGCCCGCGAGCAGCACCAGCAGGTCGACGGTGCGCTGCGCGGCGGCCGAGGTGGCCTCCGGGTCGACGCCGCGCTCGAACCGCCGGGACGCCTCGGAGGACAGCTTGTGGCGCCGGGCGGTACGGGCGATCGAGACGGGGGAGAAGTGGGCGGCCTCGATGACGACCTCGGTGGTGCCCTTGACCTGGCCGGTCCCGGGGGCGGCCGCGGCGTCCGCGATCTCGGTGTCGGCGCCGCCCATTACGCCGGCGAGGCCGATCGGCCCGCTCTCGTCGGTGATGACGAGGTCCTCGGCGTCCAGGACGCGCTGGGTGCCGTCAAGGGTGGTGAGCTTCTCGCCCTGCTCGGCGCGGCGGACACCGATCGCGCCGTTGACCCGGGTGCGGTCATAGGCGTGCAGCGGCTGGCCGAGTTCGAGCATCACATAGTTGGTGACGTCGACCGCGAGCGAGACCGGGCGCATCCCGGCCTTCTGCAGTCGGCGCTGCAGCCAGATCGGGGAGTGCGCCTCGGGGTCGAGCCCGGTGACCGTACGGGCGGTGAAGCGGTCGCAGCCGACCGGGTCGGCGACCTTGACCGGGTAGCCGTGGCTGTTGGGCGCGGGTACGTCCAGCAGGGCCGGGTCGCGCAGCGGCAGCCCGTAGGCGATCGCGGTCTCGCGGGCGATGCCGCGCATCGACAGGCAGTAGCCCCGGTCGGGGGTGACGGCGATGTCGAGGACATCGTCGACGAGTTCGAGCAGCTCGATGGCGTCGGTGCCCGGCTCGTACTCCGGCGGCAGCACGATGATGCCGTCGTGGTCGTCGGCCATGCCCAGCTCGCGGGCGGAGCAGATCATGCCCTCGGAGGTCTTGCCGTACGTCTTGCGCGCGGAGATCGCGAAGCCGCCGGGCAGCTCGGCGCCGGGCAGCACGACGACGACTTTGTCGCCGACCGCGAAGTTGGTGGCACCGCAGACGATGTTCTGCGGCTCACCGGTGCCGCCCCCAGAGCCTTCGGCCTGGGAGGTGCCCCCTGCCTGGCCGACGTCGACCTGGCAGTAGCGGATGGGCTTCTTGAACCCCTCCAGCTCCTCGATGGCCAGTACCTGTCCGACGACCAGGGGGCCCTTGAGGCCGGCGCCGAGCTGCTCGACGGTCTCGACCTCGAGCCCGGCCGCGACGAGTTTGGCCTGTACGTCACGGCCGGTCTCACCGGCGGGCAGGTCGACGTACTCCCGCAGCCAAGAAAGCGGGACCCGCATCAGATCTCCATCCCGAAGGGCCGGGTGAAGCGCACGTCACCCTCGACCATGTCTCGCATGTCTTCCACGTTGTGCCGGAACATCAGCATCCGCTCGATCCCGAACCCGAAGGCGAAGCCGCTGTACTTCTCCGGGTCGACGCCGGCGGCGACCAGCACCCGCGGGTTGACCATGCCGCAGCCGCCCAGCTCGATCCAGCCCTCGCTGGAGCAGGTGCGGCAGGGCCGGTCCGGGTTGCCGACGGACTCGCCGCAGCACACGTAGCACCGCATGTCCATCTCGGCGGACGGCTCGGTGAACGGGAAGAAGTTCGGCCGCAGCCGGGTGGTCATCCCCTCGCCGAACAGCGCCCGCACCATGTGGTCGAGCGTGCCCTTGAGGTCGGCCATGGTGAGGCCCTCGTCGATGGCCAGCAGCTCGACCTGGTGGAAGACGGGGGTGTGGGTGGCGTCCAGCTCATCGGTGCGGAAGGTGCGGCCCGGACAGATCACATAGATGGGCGGCTCCCGGTCGATCATCGACCGGATCTGCACCGGCGAGGTGTGGGTGCGCAGCACCACTCCGGACGACTCGCCCTCCTTGGCGCCCCGGACGAAGAAGGTGTCCTGCATCTCGCGGGCGGGGTGGTCGGGCGGGAAGTTCAGCGCGTCGAAGTTGAACCACTCGGCCTCGACCTCGGGGCCCTCGGCGACCTCGTAGCCCATGGCGACGAAGATGTCCTCGATGCGCTCGGAGAGCGTGGTGATGGGGTGACGGGCGCCGGCCGGGGTGCGGTCGTACGGCAGGCTGACGTCCACCGCCTCCTCGACCAGGACCCGCGCGTCGCGCTCGGCCTCCAGCTCCTCCTGCCGGACCTTCAGCGCCTGGTTGACCTGGCCGCGGGCCTGGCCGACGCGCTTGCCCGCGTCCGCCTTGGCGTGCGGCGGCAGGGCGCCGATCTCGCGGTTGGCGAGCGCCAGCGGCGAGCGGTCGCCGGCGTGGGCGACCTTCACCTCGCGCAGCGCCTCGAGGTCCCCCGCGGCGGCGATGGCGTCCAGCGCCTCGTCCCGCATCCGGGCGATCTCTTCCGGTTTCAGTGCCTCGACCTCAACAGGGTCGTACGACTTATTGGGTGCCGACATCTCTTCCCGTGCTTCCGATTGTCCCCCAGCTACCGCTGGGAGGTGCCCCCTGGCTGCGCGACCCCGCTCGACTCTGCGACCACAGGGGACCACAAGGGACGCCAAAGGTGCCAAGGCCCGAGTCTAAGGGGCGCGGGGGGTCTGCTGTTCCGCGGGAAGCCCGTGGGGCGATCAGACCAGATAGGCCGGGGTGCCCACGGGCAGGGTAAATCGGAACTCGGCGCCGCCGCCGCGGGCCCGGCCGACGGTGATCGTCCCGCCGTGCGCCTCGACGATGCCCTTGACGATGTAGAGGCCCAGGCCGGTGCCGCCGCGCTTGCTGCCCCGCCAGAAGCGGGTGAAGACGCGGCTCATCGACTCCTCCGGGATACCGGGGCCCTCATCGCTCACGGTGATGGCGGTCCTTTCGACTACGGGGCCGTCCGCGGCGGGTCTGACCGCCGCGGGTGCCACCTCAATAGTGACCGTTCCCTCGCCGTGGCGCACCGCATTTTCCAGGAGGTTGCCCAACACCTGATCTATCTTGTCCGGATCGGCCCACAGGCCGGGCAGCGGCCCCCTGACCCTGATCAGAAAGCGCTCCGCGCACTGTCCGGCGGCGGTGAGCGCCTGCACATGGCGGCGGACGGCGGCGGCGACGTCGACCGGCTGTCGGCGCACCTCTAGGCGGCCGGAGTCGATCCGGGAGATGTCCAGCAGCTCGGCGATCAGCCGGGTGACCCGGTTGGCGTCGGCGTCGACGGTCTCCAGCATCAGCCGCTTCTGATCGTCGGTGAAGCGCTCCCATTTCGCGAGAAGGGTGGCCGTGAAGCCCTTGACGGACGTCAGCGGGGAGCGCAGCTCATGCGCGACGGTCGCGATCAGCTCGGCATGGCTGCGCTCGGTGCGCCGGCGCGCCTCGGTGCCGCGCAGCGAGACCACCAGCCGGCACACCGGCCCGGTGGGCCGCTCGCGTACGTAACGGGCCGAGACCAGCACCTCACGGCCGCCGGGCAGCAGCAGATTCCGCTCGGGCTGGCCGACCCGGGTGGCCAGCCCTCCGTAGGGATCGGTCAGCGCCCACCAGCGCCGCCCGTCCAGGTCCTCTAACGGCAGGGCCCGCTCCAGCCGGCAGCCGATCACGTCGGCGGGGCGGGTGGCGGTGATCCGGCCCGCCGCGGCGTTGAAGCAGGTGACGCGGCCGGTCTCATCGGCCACCACCAGACCGTCGGGCAGATCGTCGGGGTGCAGACCGAGCGCGGCCATCACGTCGTCGGCCGGGCCGGGGCCCTCGCCCGGGTCGTATCCCGCGCCGGGCAGCCCCGCACCGGGCGCATGGGCATCGGCCGCCCTGGCGCCGGAGGTCCTGACGTCCATCCCCACACCCCCTCTCACTCCCCCGGAGGGGCAACCCTACTAGGTCGATGTGACGGAGCGGCACCCTGCGGGAGCACGCTGCGCACGAGCGGAGGCATAGAGGCACACGGCGGCGGCCGTGGCGAGGTTGAGGCTCTCGGCCCTGCCGTGGATCGGAACGCGCACCACCTCGTCGGCGAGTGCGCGGGTAGCCTCCGGCAGCCCCCAGGCCTCATTGCCGAAGATCCAGGCGGTGGGGGCGCCGAGCACCCCGTCGTCGAGCTCGGAGTCCAGATCCCGCTCCCCCGCCCCGTCCGCGGCCAGCACCCGCGCCCCGGTCTCCCTCAGACCGCTCACCGCGCGCTCGACGGGCACCCCGACGGCGACGGGAAGGTGGAAGAGCGAGCCGACGGAGGCGCGCACGGCCTTGGGGTTGTAGAGGTCAACGGAGGCGTCGGTGAGGACGACGGCGTCCGCCCCGGCGGCGTCCGCGCACCTAAGGACGGTCCCCGCGTTCCCGGGGTCGCGGACATGGGCGAGGACGGCGACGAGCCGGGGGCGGGCGCGCAGGATCTCCTCGAACGGCGAGTCCAGGAAGCGGCACAGCCCGACGATGCCCTGCGGGGTGACGGTGTCGGACATCTCCGCGACGACCTCGTCGGACGCGGTGAGGACGGGGATGTCCGCGGCGCGGGCGGCGGCGACGATCTCCGCGTGACGCTCGGCGGCCTCGGGGGTCGCGTACACCTCCACGAGATGCGCGATCGCCTCCCGTACGGCCTGCGGCCCCTCGACGATGAACCGCCGCTCCTTCCCGCGGAAGCCGCGCTTGGCGAGCCGTCTGGCCGCCGTGACGCGCGGCGATCGCAGGGACGTCAGCTCGGGGGTCGCCATGGGGTGCGCCTCTCTCTTTCTTCTGGGGCTCGGTTCGCCTCCGGGGCGCTTTCAGCCACTGTCGACAGTCGACCGTGCTCGGCCCTTCGTTCCTCAGGGCCTCCGCGCGCTCTCCCTTACGACAGCGGCGCGCCCCTTCGGCTCACTCGCCGGCAGGCAAGGCACCCAGAGCGATGGGAACCCTCCGGGCCTGCACCTGCTCTCCCTTACGACAGCGGCGCGCCCCTTCGGCTCGCCCCCAGCAACCGCTGGGAGGTGCCCCCAGCCGGGGGCAGGGCTGCACATGCGCGGACCCGCAGGTGAGCGATCACCTGCGGGTCCGGGTGCCGTAAGGCTCAGCGCCTGCTTCAGGCGGCCTTCGGCGCGTTGACGTCGCTCGGCAGCGCCTTCTGGGCCGCCTCGACCAGCGCGGCGAACGCGGTGGCGTCGTTGACCGCGAGGTCGGCCAGGATCTTGCGGTCCACCTCGATGCTGGCGGCCTTCAGACCCTGGATGAAGCGGTTGTACGTCATGCCGTTGGCGCGGGCAGCGGCGTTGATGCGCTGGATCCACAGCTGACGGAAGTCGCCCTTGCGCTTCTTGCGGTCGTTGTAGTTGTAGACCAGAGAGTGGGTGACCTGCTCCTTGGCCTTGCGGTACAGGCGGGAGCGCTGGCCCCGGTAACCGCTGGCCTGCTCGAGGATCGCCCGGCGCTTCTTGTGTGCGTTGACTGCCCGCTTGACGCGTGCCACTTGTTTAACTCCTTGTACGGGGCCGCGGGTGACTCACGCGGCCCGGAAACGAATAGGTCCCGGTCGGCTGACGCACGCCCCGCCGAAGCGGGGCGGGGCGTCACTTGCCGAGAAGCTTCTTGATCTTCTTGGCGTCGGCCGGGGCCATTTCGACCTTGCCGGCCAGGCGGCGCGTCAACGTGGACGGCTTGTGCTCGAGAAGGTGGCGGCGACCGGCGCGCTGGCGCACCACCTTGCCGGAGCCGGTGAGCTTGAAGCGCTTGCTGGCACCGCTGTGCGTCTTGTTCTTCGGCATGTCGCCGTTCTCTCCTCGTCGGGGCGCTTCCGGCGGCCGGCGGCGCGGCACGGGCCGCGATCCGGCGTACGGAAGCGTCATATGTTTCGGTTGGTGTCCGGGGCCATACGGCCCCGGGTGGGCGGTCGAGGCTGGCGCCTCTCAATCACGCCTCTGCGGGCTCCTCGGCGGGCTCCTCGGCGGACGCGTCCGGGGACTGGTCCAGGTGAGGAACACCCTGGCGCTCCGCCTTGCGGGCGGCCTGCGCCTCACGGGCTTCGGCCATCGCCTCGGTCTTCTTCTTGTGCGGACCGAGAACCATGATCATGTTTCGGCCGTCCTGCTTCGGATTGGACTCGATGAAGCCCAGGTCCTGGACGTCCTCGGCGAGCCGCTGCAGCAGCCGGAAGCCGAGCTCCGGCCGGGACTGCTCACGGCCCCGGAACATAATCGTGATCTTGACCTTGTCGCCCTGCTTGAGGAACCGGACGACGTGACCCTTCTTGGTGTCATAGTCGTGCGGGTCGATCTTCGGCCGGAGCTTCATCTCCTTGATGACCGTGTGCGCCTGGTTCTTGCGCGCCTCACGGGCCTTCATGGCCGACTCGTACTTGAACTTTCCGTAGTCCATGAGCTTGCAGACCGGCGGACGGGCTGTCGCCGCCACCTCGACGAGGTCGAGGTCGTACTCCTGCGCAAGCTCCAGGGCCTTGGCAAGCGGCACAATGCCGACCTGCTCGCCACTGGGACCGACGAGTCGCACCTCGGGGACGCGAATCCGGTCGTTGATGCGGGGCTCGGCGCTGATGGATCCTCCTCGGTTGCACCACGCGACCGTCTGGCGGACTGCCGCGTAACGTCTCTATAAGTGTGAGACCACCGCGCCGTGACGCAAAAAACGCCCCGCACGGTACACAGGCGGGGCTCCACTCACTGACCGGGAGCACCGACGCGCTAAAACCGCGGGGCGCAGCCTGACCGATGACCTGCCGACCGGAGATCGGGAGGTGGGAGCGCGGAGCCTCCACTTGTGGGCCGGACACATGAGTGATCCGGCCGGTCATTTATCTACGATACCAGCACCGCGGCCGAATGCTCACCGCGCCGTCATCCGCTCGTCCGCCCCCCGTGTTCCTGTGAACTCACCCGCCCCGTGCATACGGCGGCCGGCGGCCCCCTAGGCTGGAGCGCACCATCCCTCAGGAAGTGAGCCCCTACCACCATGAGCGACGCCAACGCCGACCAGCCGCCGGCCCCCGACTTCGACCGTATGACCCGGGACATCGCGGATGTGCCCGCGGTCGAGGTGATCACCACGGTCGCGGTGCACCTGATGAGCGCCGCCGCGGTCAATCTGGGGCTGGCCGAGGAGGGCCCGCTCCACAAGGATCTGGACGAGGCGCGGAAGCTGATCAACGCACTGGCGGGTCTGGTCTCGGCGAGCGCCACGGAGATCAGCTCCTTCCACGCCGCCCCGCTGCGGGACGGCCTCAAGTCGCTGCAGCTCGCCTTCCGCGAGGCGTCGGTGGTGCCGGACGAGCCGGGGCAGGGGCCCGGCGAGAAGTTCACCGGACCGGTCTTCGGCTGACGCGGGCCGACCGAGCGGCGCCCGGGGCGGGGGCGGGCCCCGGGCCCAGGCCGCCTCAGGCCGCCAGGCCGCATCAGGCCGCCAGGCCGCCTCCGAGCCCGTACCGGCTCAGGCCGCCTCCGGCCCCTTCGTCTCGGACCCGCCCGCCTCGGGCCGGTGTCCGCCGCGCATCCGCCCCCACGGCCCACGCGCCGGCGGCGGATGGGTCACCTGCTCCCGCTGTGGCGCCTGCCCCGCCGGATGGAGATGGGTGAACCGGTGCACCACGGCCGCGAGCACCCCGCCCACCAGGGGCGCGACCAGGAACAGCCACAGCTGGGAGAGCGCCCCGCCGCCCGCGAACAGCGCCGGGCCCAGGCTTCGCGCCGGATTGACGGAGGCCCAGGTCAGCGGGATGCCGATCAGGTTGACCGCGGCGAAGGCGAGCCCCACCGGGAACGGTTCGACGCCGACCAGCGCCACCGTGCGGGTCACCGTCAGAAAGACGAAGACCAGCAGGAAGGTGAGCATGACCTCGGCGAGGAAGGCCCCGCCCGCCCCGAGGCCCACCGGTGAGCGGCCGCCGTAGCCGTTGCTGCCGAAGGCGTCGTCCGTCTGGAGCCTCGGCACCTGTTTGGCGAGCAGGAACAGCACCGCCGCGCCCACGATCCCGCCCACCAGCTGCGCGATCCAGTACTCGATGGCGGTACGGACGTCGATGCGCTTGGCCAGCAGCACACCGAGGGTCACCGCCGGATTGATGTGGCTGCCCGAGATGCGTCCGAACGCACACGCGATCGCGATCAGCGTGAAGCCGAAGGCGAGCGAGATGCCGAGGGCGTTGATGTAGTCGCCTGCCAGGACCAGGGAACCGACTCCGAAGAAGACCAGCATCGCGGTCCCGATGAACTCCGCTATGACCGTTCTCGTCTCCATGGCGCTCTCCTCACGCAGATCGGACCGCCAGTTGCACTCAGCATTGTGGGGCGAATCAGGAGACTTCGCCTGTCGGTTCGATTCCGCCGAGGGGCCCACGCCCCGTGGATCAGCCGCTGATCAGCGGCTGAAGAGCGGTTCCCCGGGCACCTCGGCGTCCGGCGGCAGCAGTGCCAGGGTCAGCCCGCGCACCAGCCGGGCCCGCAGCACCTCATCGGCGGCCAGGGCGCCCGCCACCCGCTGCGCCGTCTCACGCGCCGGGGCATCTGGGGCCACGGCGATCGCGAGCACGCCGTCGGCGTCGTCGGCCGGGGCGAAATGCGCGCGGACCACCCCCGGCTCGGCGGCCACCAGGGTGCGTACGGCCGCGACGACGGCCGGGTCGGTGAGCGGATCGACGCTCGCCCGCCCCTCGGCGAGGGCGAGCAGCGCGGGCCCGGTCACCTGGTACGCGACCGGCCCCGCGAGGTCCAGCACCAGGGTGTCCGCCCTCTCGTAGGCGACGGCCTCCAGCGCCTGGCCCAGCGGTACGGCGACGGGCCGGGCGTCCGGGCGCCAGCGGGCCAGCGTCTCGGTCGAGGTGAAGGCCGGCAGGGCGCGCCGCCCGCCGGGGGCCTCCAGCGTCGGCACCGCCATATCGCTGGTCTTGTCCCGGCGCAGTCCGTCGGGCCCTTCCTCCGCCTCCCCCAGGAGGGCGATCACCGGAACGAGCAGCCGCGCGCCGGCGAGCGCGGCGAGCACCTGGGGCTCGGCGGAGCGGTCGTCGGCCCAGGCGGCGAGCGCCGCGGACAGGCGGGGGTCGGCCGAGCCGTCGTCGTCGGAGAAACCGGAGTCAGGGATGTTCTTGAGGGCCACGCCACGAGCGTATCGGTGACGGGTAGTGCCGCTCGGCCGAGGGGGAGACTCCCTTGTTCACCGGGGAGAAGTCTGGTGCGGCCGGTGCGCAGGGCCTGGCCCATGCCCGGCCGGCGAGCGGCCCGACGCGGTCGGCGGCGGGCGGGAGCGAAGGAGACGGTGTGGAGCGTGTGGACGAAGACCGGCCCTCCCCCTCGGCCACCTCGGCACCGACGCTGGCCCGGGCCCTCGCCGACGCGCTCGGCCCGGTGGCGGACGGCTCGGCCGCCGATTTCTCGGTCGCCGTGCTGGACACCCGGTCGGGGGCGCGCGGGGTGTACGGCGACGGCTCGTACGACACCGCGAGCATCGTCAAGGTCGGCATTCTCGCGGCGCTGCTGCTCAAGGCCCAGGACGAGGGGCGGCAGCTGACCGCGCGGGAGCGCTCGTACGCCACCGTGATGATCGAGCACAGCGACAACGACGCGGCGACCTCGCTGTGGAAGACGATCGGCGGCGCCGACGGTCTCGACGCGGCGCACCGGCGGCTCGGGCTGACGCGGACGCGCGGCGGCGACGGCGGGCGCTGGGGGCTGACCCGGACCACCGCGGCCGATCAGCTGAAGCTGCTGACCGCCGTCTTCGGGGGTGCGGGCGCGGGCGGCTCGGCGCTGAGCGAGCGGTCCCGGGCGTATCTGCGGTCGCTGACGGGCCGGATATCCGACGGCCAGAGCTGGGGCGTCTCGGCCGCCGCCGACGGCACCGGCAACGGCACCCGGCTGAAGAACGGCTGGCTGCCGCGCAGCACGACCGGGCTGTGGGACGTCAACAGCATCGGCCAGGTCACCGCGGGCGGGCGCACGTATCTGGTCGCGGTGCTCTCCGACGGCAGTAAGGACATGGACAGCGGCGTCGCGCTGGTCGAGAAGGCGGCGCGGGCGGCCGTCCGGGCGGCGGCCGCCCTCAGCGCCTGCGGATCGTCGTGAGCAGCCCGCGCGGCCTCGGCATACGCAGCGGGCCCGAGCCGCGCCACAGGGCGACCGCGGCAGCCACCAGGGCCGCTCCCGCGACCCCGGCGGCGAGCGCGAGCTGATTCGGCCCGTCTCCGTCCCCCTGGGCCTGGGCGCCGTCGGGGCCCGTACCGAAGAAGCGCTGGGGGTAGGCGGCCACGACGGGCTGCTGGGCCCGCGGCCTGAGCGCGTCCCCCGCCTTGATCGCCGCAGCCGGGTTCACCAGACCGGCGCCGAGCTCATCGCTGCGCCCGCCCGTCGGGCTGTCCTGCGCGGTCCGCGCGAGCAGCTGCCGGATCTGGCGCGGGCTCAGTTCGGGGTGGGCGGCGCGGACGAGGGCGGCGGAGCCGGAGGCGAAGGCGGCGGCGGCGCTGGTCCCCCAGCCCTCGTAGTAGCGCTTGTCGGGGTCGGCTATGACCACGTCGACGCCGGGCGCGCAGACGGTGGCGTACCAGCGGCGGGTGGAGAAGGCGGCGCGGGAGCCGTCTCGGTCCACGGCGGTCACGGCGATGACGCCGGGGTAGGCGGCCGGGTAGGAGGCGCGGTCGCCCTTCTCGCCGCCGTTGCCCGCGGAGGCGACCACGACCACGCCCTTGCGCAGCGCGTACTGCACGGCGGCGTCCTCGGCGGCCTCGGGGTGGGCGGACTCGCTGTCGTCGCCGAGCGACAGGTTGATCACGTCGGCGCCGTGGTCGGCGGCCCAGCGGATACCGTCCGCGAGGGCGCCGCCGCGGGTGCTGCGGGCCTTCTTACGGGCCGGGTCGGCGTCCTCCAGGATCACCCGCACCGGCAGGATCTTGGCCCGCGGCGCGACGCCCAGCACGCCCTCGCCGCCGGCCGCGCCGTGTCCGCGACCGGCGATGATCCCGGCCATGGCGGTGCCGTGCCGGGCCCAGGCGCGGTCGCCGGACCGGGCGCCGAAGCCGATGAGGTCCTTGCCGGGCAGCACCTGGCCCACGAGGTCCGGGTGTTCGGCGTCGACGCCCGTGTCGAGGACGGCGACGGTCACCCCGGCGCCCTTCGTCGTCTGCCACGCCTCGCGGACGTGGAGGGCGTCCAGCGCCCACTCCTGGGCCTGTATGCCGTCGGCCCGCGCGGGCGCGACCGGCACCAGGGTCAGTCCGGCGGCGGCGAGGGCCACGGCGACGCGCCGTGCGAGCGCGGTCATGAGGACGGCTCCGCGGTCTCGGACAGGGCCCGGCGGAAGCCGAGCTCGATCTCGTCGGCGATGCCCCGGGCGTCATGGCCGAGGCCCGACTGCGCGGGGGCGGAGGTCGCCCCGGTCTGGATCGCCTCGCCGGCCGACTGCGGGTCGGTGACCTTACGGCCGTCGCCGAAGCCGCTGACCGTATAGATGACGGCGGGGGCGTCGGTCAGGATCCGGATCTGCCAGCTGGCGCGCTGGTCGTCGCCGAAGTCCGCCGCCGCGGTGCCCTTGGCGGCGTACGGACGGGGCATCAGATCGGTGCGTTCGTCGAGCCGTTCGGCCGCGAACCGCTGGTGCAGCTCGCGCATCCCGGCGGCGTCGGAGGTGGTGATCAGCAGCCCCACGGTGGTGACGCTGGTGCTGGTGGCGTCGGCGTAGGTGGCGCGCAGCAGCCGCTTGCAGCCCACCGGGGCCAGCGCCTTGGTGAGCAGCGGGTCGAAGCCGCCGCCGCAGCTGCTGTCGGGGGCGACCGCGATCCGGGTCCAGAGACGGTCGGCGCCGCCGGGGCCCTGGCCCTTGCCGCGCAGGGTGCGGGGGAAGAGGTCGTCGACAGGGACGCTGTGCCAGGCGGCGCGGGCCCGTGCGTAGGTGTCGGCGACGGAGGGCTCGGTGTCGGGGCCGCCGCCGAGCCAGCTGCCGGCCGCCGCCCCGCCGAGCAGCCCGAGGCCGAGGACGAGAGATGCGGCGGCGGCCACCGTACGGCTGTGCGCGCGGTGGTGGCCGTCCGCGGGCGGGGCGCCGGAGGCGGTGGCTTCCGGGCTGCGGTACCAGGGGTCGGCGTCGTCGCTCCGCTGAGCGGGCGGGCGGGGCGCGGAGCCGGGTGCGGAGCCGGGCGGGGCGGCGGGGCGGGGCGGCACCGGGGAGCCGTCCGGCGCCCCGGTGCCCCTGGTCCCCCTCGGGGACGGGACCTTCGCCGGTATGCCGAGGATGGGGGTGTCCGGGTCCGGGGTGAAGCCGGGCGCGGAGGGGTGGGGCGGGGGCGCGTAAGGCTGCGCGGGCGCCGTGCGCGGGGGGTGCGCAGGGCGCGGTGGGGGCGCGCTGTACGGAGAGTGCGCCTGTTCCGCGTCGGTGCTCATCCGCACCCCCTCGCACCCTCGAAGACCTGGTCCACCTGGCTCCGTCCGGTTGGCCACGCCGCCCCGCCGCCTTTCGGGCAGGCGGGCCCGTATACGGACAACACGCCGCTGACCTGCCGGTCATGGCGTGCGCGACACTCTACGGGGCACCGGGGGCCCTCCGCACCGGGCGCCCTCTACCCAGTGGTAATAGCGGTCTGGCAAGCTTCGCTCATGTCCGCTGCCGCCGCTGACCGGGCCCGGTACGACCGGGCCACTGCCCATCTCGAAGCGCCCGTGGCGATCGTCGACCTGGGGGCATTCGACGACAACGCACGGGATCTGGCGCGCCGGGCGGGAGGCAAGCCGATCCGGGTGGCCAGCAAGTCGGTGCGGTGCCGGGCGCTGTTGGAGCGGGTGCTGGCGCGGGACGGCTTCGCCGGGATCATGAGCTTCACGCTCGCGGAGTCCCTGTGGCTGGCGCGCGAGGGGTTCGACGACGTTCTGCTCGCCTATCCCTCCGCCGACCGGGACGGCTTCGCCACGCTCACCAGCGACCCCAAGCTCGCCGCCGCCGTCACCGTGATGGTGGACGACATCAGCCAGCTCGATCTGATCGAGAGTGTGCGTGCCGGCACCGAAGAGGTCCGGGTCTGCCTGGAGTTGGACACCTCACTGCGGATGTTCGGCGGCCGGGTGCGGATCGGCGCGCTGCGCTCACCGCTGCGCGAACCGGAGCAGCTCGCGGAGCTCGCCCGCGCGGTCGGGCGCCGCCCCGGCTTCCGGCTGGTCGGCCTGATGGCGTACGAGGGTCATGTGGCGGGCGTGGGCGACGCGGTGGCGGGGCGTCCGCTGCGCTCCCGCGCCATCCGGCTGATGCAGGCGGCCGCGCGCCGGGAGCTGGCGGCCCGCCGGGCGGCGGTGGTCCATGCCGTACGGGCCGTGGCGGACCTGGAATTCGTCAACGGGGGCGGTACGGGCAGCGTGCAGCACACCGCCGCCGAGGACGCGGTGACGGAGATCGCCGCCGGATCCGGGCTCTACCAGCCCCGTCTGTTCGACAACTACACCTCCTTCCGCGGCCGCCCGGCGGCCCTGTTCGCTCAGCCGGTGGTGCGCCGGCCCGGCGTGGGCGTGGTGACGGTGCTCGGCGGCGGCTATCCGGCGTCGGGCGCGCCGGGCCCGGACCGGCTGCCGGTGCCGTATCTGCCCGAGGGGCTGGCGTACGACCCGATGGAGGGGCCGGGCGAGGTGCAGACCCCGCTGCTGGGCACGGCCGCCGACGATCTGCTGATCGGCGACAAGGTGTGGTTCCGGCATGCGAAGGCCGGTGAGCTGTGCGAGCGCTTCGATGTGCTGCACCTTGTCGACGGGGACGGGGACCGGGTGGTGGCCTCCGTGCCGACGTACCGGGGCGAGGGCCGTACGTTCCTCTAGGTCCGCTCCGGCGTCACGGTCCTCCGGCGTCACGGTCCTCCGGCGTTTCAGACGGACCGGCCGTCGCCGGCCAGGGCGGCTATCCCCTTGACGATCCTGTCCATATCGGTGACCGGGGGCGCCTTGTCGCCCATGTCGAAGCCGAAGCGGACGACGACCATCGTGCCGGGCATGATGGGCGACGGAAAGGCGAGGGACTGGACGTATCCGTCGGCGCCCTTCTTGGTGACGACCTTCCAGCGGACCAGATAGCCCTTCTCGCCCGCGACGTCGACCGCCGCCTCCTTGACCTGCTGATGGGAGGTGATCCCGCCGTACGCCTTGCGGTTGGTGGCCTCGTCCTTGCCGTAGGACTCCTCCGCGTTCTGCGCGATGTCCTCCTTGGCTATGCCCTTGGCGGACGTGGCCTTGTAGCCGCTGGCGGTCCGGGAGAAGGCGCCGCCGCGCACACAGTCCGTGGACGGGTCGTTCGGGCAGGGGTAGCGGGAGGTGGTGACGCCCGCGCCGCCGGAGCTGCTGCGGCCCGCCTGCCAGCCGGAGAGAACGGGCAGGCTGATGCCGTTTCCGGAGTCCGGGGCGATGCTCGGATCGTCGGTGGGCGGGGCGCTGGGGGTGGTGGGCGCCTCCGAGGGGCCGCCCGGGGTTGTGCCGCCTCCACCGCCGTCACCCCCGTCCCCCGGCGGGAGGGGGGCGCTGGAGGCCGGTCCGGCCTTGTCCCCGCCGCCCCCGCCACCGCCGTCGTCCAGCAGCACGACGCCGCCGACGATCGCGGCGACCACGACTCCCACGGCGGCGGCGAGCGCCGCGATCCTCGGGCCGCGGCCACGCCCGTGGTGGCCCCCGCCCTGTGCGGGCAGATACGGGGGCATCGGCGGCGGGCCGAAGGACGGACCCGCCGCTCCTGAGGTGTCGCGGGTGTACTCGGTCCACGTGGCTCCGTCCCACCAGCGTTCCATGGCGGGGCCATTGCCTGTGTCGCCGGGATCGGGATACCAGCCGGGGGGTGTGTTCATGCTCACTCGGTCACCTTATGGCCAGGGCTCGGCTCCGTACACCGCGGGTGCGCGGACTGCGCGCCTGCCTACAAAGGGGTGACATACGCCCCGGCGATCCCTCCGTCCACCAGGAACTCGGCGGCGTTGACGAAGGACGAGTCGTCGCTGGCCAGGAAGGCCACCGCCGAGGCGATCTCCTCCGGCTCGGCGAAGCGGCCCACCGGCACATGCACCAGCCGCCGCGCCGCCCGCTCCGGGTCCTTGGCGAACAGCTCCTTCAGCAGCGGGGTGTTGACCGGCCCCGGGCACAGCGCGTTGACCCGGATGCCCTCGCGCGCGAACTGCACGCCCAGCTCGCGCGACATGGCCAGCACACCGCCCTTGGAAGCCGTGTAGCTGATCTGCGAGGTCGCGGCCCCCATGACGGCCACGAAGGACGCCGTGTTGATGATGGACCCCTTGCCCTGCCGCCGCATATAGGGCAGCGCGGCCTTGCAGCACAGATAGACGGAGGTGAGGTTGACCTCCTGGACCCGCTTCCAGGCGTCCAGTCCGGTGGTGAGGATCGAGTCGTCGTCGGGGGGCGAGATGCCCGCGTTGTTGAAGGCGATGTCGACCGAGCCACAGGCGTCGTACGCGGTCTTGAAGAGCGCCTCGACCTCCTCGGGGTCGGTGACGTCCACCTTCACACAGAGCCCGCCGACCTCGTCGGCCGCGGCCTTGCCCGCGGTCTCGTCGATATCGGCGCAGACGACGCGCGCTCCCTCGGAGGCGAGGCGGCGCGCGGTGGCCAGGCCGATGCCGCTGCCCGCTCCGGTGATGACGGCGGTACGGCCCACCAGACGGCGGCACACGGGGGTCTCGGTCACGTCACTGCTCCTCGGTGCTGATGAAGACGTTCTTGGTCTCGGTGAAGGCGGTCAGGGCGTCGGGGCCCAGCTCCCGGCCGAGGCCGGACCGCTTGTAGCCGCCGAAGGGGGTCGCGTAGCGCACGCTGCTGTGCGAGTTGACGGACAGATTCCCGGCGGCGACGGCGCGCGAGACGCGGACGGCGCGGCCGACGTCCCGGGTCCAGATCGAGCCGGACAGGCCGTAGTCGGTGGCGTTGGCCAGCCGTACGGCGTCGGCCTCGTCCTCGAAGGGGAGGACGACGGCGACGGGTCCGAAGATCTCCTCGACGGCGGTGCGCTCGCCCGGCCCGGTGGCCTCCAGGACGGTGGCCGGGTACCAGAACCCCTTGCCCTTCGGGGCCTCGCCGCGGATCGCGGCGGGCGCGTCCTCGGGGACGTAGGACCGTACGCGCTTGCGCTGCGCGGCGGAGATCAGCGGGCCCATGGCGGTGGCGGGGTCGGCCGGGTCGCCGACGGCGAAGGACCGCACGGCGGGCTCCAGCAGCTCCAGGAACCGGTCGTAGACACTCCGCTGGACCAGGATGCGGCTGCGCGCGCAGCAGTCCTGTCCGGTGTTGTCCAGGAACGAGCCGGGCGCCGCCGCCGCGGCGCGCTCCACATCGGCGTCGGCGAAGACGATATTGGGGCTCTTGCCGCCGAGTTCGAGCGTCACGCGCTTCACGCCCGCGGCGCATCGGGCCATGATCTCCTTCCCGACGGCCGTCGACCCGGTGAAGACGACCTTGGCCACGCCCGGATGCTCGACCAGCGCGGCGCCCGCCACCGGGCCGGCGCCGGGCAGCACCTGGAACAGCCCCTCGGGCAGCCCGGCCTCCAGGGCGAGTTCGGCGAGTCTGAGGGCGGTGAGCGGGGTGGTCTCGGCGGGCTTGAGGAGGACGGCGTTGCCCGCGGCGAGGGCGGGCGCGGTGCCCCAGGCGGCGATCGGCATGGGGAAGTTCCAGGGCGCGATGACCGCGACCACACCCAGCGGCTCATGGAAGGTGACGTTCAGACCGCCGGCGACCGGGATCTGGCCGCCGCTCAGCCGCTCCACTCCCCCGGCCGCGTAGTCCAGCAGATCGCGGACATTGCCCGCCTCCCAGCGGGCGTTGCCGATGGGGTGGCCCGCCTCCCGGACCTCCAGCGCGGCCAGCTCCTCGATGTGGCCGTCCACGGCGGCGGCGAAGCGGCGCAGCAGCCGGGCCCGGTCGGCGGGCGCGAGGGCGGCCCAGCCGCGCTGCGCCGCGGTGGCGCGGGCGACGGCGGCGGCCACGTCGCCGGGGGTCGCGGCGGGGACGGTGGCGATGACCTCCTCGGTCGCCGGGTTGAGTACCTGGTGCTCGTGCGGGTGCTCGTTGCTCACCTGGTGGTTCCTCACATGCGCTCGAAGGACCGGAAGCGCTCCCAGTCCGTGACGGCGGTGTCGTACGCCTCCTGCTCGACGCGCGCCATATTGAGGTAGTGCTCGACCACCTCGTCGCCGAAGGCGGCCCGCGCTATGGGGCTGGCCTGCCACAGCTCGGCGGCGTCGCGCAGGGAAGCCGGCACGTGTTCGGCGCCGCCCTTATAGGCGTTGCCGGTGCAGACCTCGGGGAGCTCCAGCTCCTGCTCGATTCCCTGGAGCCCGGCGGCCACCATTCCGGCGACGGCCAGATAGGGGTTGACATCGCCGCCGGGGAGCCGGTTCTCCAGCCGGTGGGACTGGCGGTGGCCGATGACGCGCAGCGCACAGGTGCGGTTGTCCGGGCCCCAGGCGACCGCGGTCGGCGCGAAGGAGCCGGGCCTGAACCGCTTGTAGGAGTTGATGTTGGGGGCGTAGAGCAGGGTGAAGTCACGCATCGCGGCGATCTGCCCGGCCAGGAAGTGGCGCATCGTCTTGGACATGCCGTACGGCCCGTCGTCGTCGGCGAGCACGGGCCGCCCGGCCTCGTCGCGCAGCGAGAGATGGATATGGCAGGAGTTGCCCTCGCGCTCGTCGTACTTGGCCATGAAGGTGAGCGCCATGCCCTCCTGGGCCGCGATCTCCTTGGCGCCGGTCTTGTAGATGGCGTGCTGATCGCAGGTGGTCAGGGCGTCGTCGTAGCGGAAGGCGATCTCGTGCTGGCCGAAGTTGCACTCGCCCTTGGCCGACTCGACGGTCATCCCGGCGGCGCCCATCTCATTGCGGATGCGGCGCAACAGGGGCTCGACGCGGCCGGTGCCGAGGACGGAGTAGTCGACGTTGTACTGGTTGGCGGGGGTCAGCCCCCGGTAGCCGGCGCCCCATGCCTGTTCGTAGGTGTCCTTGAAGACCATGAACTCCAGTTCGGTGCCCACGTAGGCGGTCCAGCCGAGCTCGGCGAGCCGGTCCAGCTGGCGGCGCAGGATCTGGCGCGGGGAGGCGAGCACGGGCGAGCCGTCGTGCCAGGCGAGATCGGCGGTGAGCAGCGCGGTGCCGGGGTTCCAGGGGGTGCGGCGCAAAGTGGCGGTGTCGCCGCGCATGGCGAAGTCACCGTAGCCGCGCCCCCAGGAGGACATCGCATAGCCGTCGACGGTGTTCATATCGGCGTCGACGGCGAGAAGGTAGTTACAGCCCTCGGTGCCGTGTTCCAGGACGTCGTCGAGGAAGAAGCGGGCGGCGAACCGCTTGCCCTGCAGCCTTCCCTGCATATCGGTGAAGGCCAGGACGACGGTGTCGATCTCCCCGGCGGTGACGAGTCTGGTCAGCTCGTCGACCGAGAGCGGGGGCGTGCGGTCTGCCACGGTGTCCTCCTGCGAAGATTGCTGCGCCGGAAGACCATAAGGTAGTACCGCAGACCATTGGCTGGGAAGTAGGTGCGGACGGTTCGATGAGCGAGACCCACAGCGGCCGGAGCGGAGACGGGGACCGGCTGGCGCCGGTGCTGCGGCCGGTGCGCGCCGGGAACGGCTTCGAGGAAGCACTGGAGCAGATACTCCAGGTCGTACGGCTCGGGCTGGTCCCGGACGGCGGCCGGTTGCCGGCCGAGCGGGAGCTGGCCGACCGGCTGCGGATCAGCCGGGTGACGCTGCGTGAGGTGCTCAAGGTCCTGCAGGACCAGGGGTTGGTGGAGAGCCGGCGCGGCCGCTACGGCGGCACCTTCGTACGGGCACGGCCCGAGCCGACGGCGGGCCGCGAGGACGAGCTGCGGCGGCGGGTCGCGGCGGTGGACGTCGAGGACACCCTGCGGTTCCGGGAGGTCCTGGAGGTGGGCGCGGCGGGGCTGTGCGCCGCGCACGGGCTCGGCGAGGAGCAGGCGCTGCGGCTGCGCGCGGCCCTCGACGCCACGCGCGACGCCCCGCCCGCCGACTACCGCCGCCTGGACACGATGCTCCATCTGACGCTGGCGGAGCTCGCGGGCTCGCCGACGCTGGCCGCCCGGTACGCGGCCGTCCGCGCGACCGTCAACGACCTGCTGGACTGCATCCCGCTGCTGGTACGGAACCTGGAGCACTCACAGGCGCAGCACGGGGCGCTGGTCGAGGCGGTGCTGGACGGGGACGCGGACGGGGCGCGCGAGGTGATGCGGGAGCACTGCGAGGGCACGGCGGCGCTGCTGCGCGGGTTCCTGGCGCAGCCGTGACGCCCGTCCGGGTGCGGCCCTGACGCCCGCCTGTGCGCAGCCGTGACGTCCGTCCGCGTGCGGCCCCGGACCCCGGTCCCGCGCAGGCCTGACCCCGCGCCCTTAACCAGGCTTTTACGCAGAGGTCTTGCGCATCACCCAAGGGACGGCAAAGGTATGGCCCCACACCTTTGCCATCGCCCCCTCGTGTGGAGCAGGAGCACCCCATGGCCGACGGAACCGAGTCCGCCCGTACATCCCTCAGCGACGCCCCGCCGGACCCGACGGCCTCCCCCGAGGACGGCTATCTGGAGCGCCGCACCCTGCGGCGCGGCAGCGCGGGCCCGCTGCTGCTGACCGGCCTCGGCGTCGCCTATGTCGTCTCCGGCGACTTCTCCGGCTGGAACTTCGGCCTGGCGGAGGGCGGCTTCGGGGGCCTCGCCCTCGCCGCCGTGCTGATGGGCCTGATGTACACCTGCATGGTCTTCGCCCTGGCCGAGCTGGCGGCGATCCTCCCCACGGCGGGCGGCGGCTACGGCTTCGCGCGGCGCGCCCTCGGCCCCTGGGGCGGCTTCCTCACCGGCACCGCGATCCTCATCGAGTACGTCCTGGCGCCGGCCGCCATCTCGATCTTCATCGGCGACTATGTCGAGTCGCTCGGCCTCTTCGGCCTGGAGTCCGGCTGGCCGGTCTATCTGGCGTGCTTCGTCCTCTTCATCGGCATCCATCTGTGGGGCGTGGGCGAGGCCCTGCGCTTCAGCCTGATCGTGACCGCCATAGCCGTCACCGCGCTGCTGATCTTCGCCGTGGGCGCCTTCACCCACTTCGACTCGGGCTCGCTCAACGACATCGCGGTGGACCACTCCGCCTTCGGCGCGAGCTCGTGGCTGCCCTTCGGGGTGCTCGGCATCTGGTCGGCGTTCCCCTTCGGCATGTGGTTCTTCCTGGGCGTGGAGGGCGTACCGCTCGCGGCCGAGGAGACCCGGGACCCGGCCCGTACGCTGCCCAAGGCCATGGCCTGGTCCATGGGCATCCTGCTGCTCCTGGCCCTGCTCACCTTCCTCGCCGCGACCGGCGCCCGTGGCCCCGGTGCGGTGCAGGCCGCGGGCAACCCGCTGGTCGAGGCGCTCCAGCCGGACGGCAAGGCGACCACCCTGTCCCGCATCGTCAACTACGCGGGACTCGCCGGGCTCGTGGCCTCCTTCTTCTCCCTCATCTTCGCCGGCTCCCGCCAGCTGTTCGCCCTCTCCCGGGCCGGCTATCTGCCCCGCTTCCTCTCCCTGACCAGCCGCCGCAAGGCGCCGTACCTGGGCCTGCTGGTGCCCGGCGCCATCGGCTTCGGGCTGGCGGCCTGGTCCGGCGACGGCGCCCGGATGCTCAACGTCGCGGTCTTCGGCGCCACCATCTCGTACGCCCTGATGTCGCTCTCGCACATCGTGCTGCGCCGCCGCGAACCGGGGCTCGACCGCCCGTACCGCACCCCCGGCGGCACGGTAACGTCGTCCGTCGCCTTCGTCCTGGCCTGCTCCGCACTGGTGGCCACCTTCCTGGTGGACAAGGACGCGGCGTTCATCGCACTCGGCGTCTACGCGGTGGCGCTCGCCTACTTCGCCTTCTACAGCCGCCACCGGCTGGTCGCGGCGGCGCCGGAGGAGGAGTTCGCGGCGCTGGCGGAGGCCGAGGCGGAACTCTCCCGCGACTGACACTGTGAGACTGGAGGAACCGTTGTCCAAGCCGCTGATCGGCGTCAGCACCTACCTGGAGTCCGCCCGCTGGGGCGTCTGGGATCTGCCCGCCGCCCTGCTGCCGGTCGGCTACCCCCGCCTCGTCCAGCGCGCGGGCGGACTGGCCACGATGCTGCCACCCGACGAGGACCCGGCCTCCGCCGCGGCCGTCGTCTCCCGCCTCGACGCCCTCGTCATCTCCGGCGGCCCGGACGTCGAGCCCGTACGCTACGGCGCCGAGCCGGACGCGCGAACGGGCCCACCCGCGCGGGAGCGCGACGCCTGGGAACTGGCCCTGATCGAGGCGGCCCTGACGTCGGGCCTCCCCGTTCTGGGCATCTGCCGAGGCCAGCAACTCCTGAACGTCGCCCTGGGCGGCACCCTCCGCCAACACCTGGACGGCCACGCCGGCCCGCCCGGCGTCTTCGACCACCACGAGGTGAAGCCCGTCCCGGGCAGCCTGCTCGGGCGGGTGCTACCGGAGCCGTTGTCCGTGCCGACCTTCCACCACCAGTCGGTGGACCGGCTGGGTTCCGGCCTTGTGGCCTCTGCGCACGCGACGGACGACGGCACGGTGGAGGCCGTCGAACTGCCGGGCGCGAACGGCTTCGTGCTGGGGGTGCAGTGGCATCCGGAGGCGGGCGACGACGTACGGGTCATGCGGGCGCTGGTGGAGGCGGCGGAGGGGTGAGGCCGCGTCGTCCCTGGGACGCGGTGGAGGAGCCCACACCTGGTTCGACGTCGAACCGCGGGGATTCCCCCGCGCCCTCCGCCGCCGCGGCCGTGAGCTGCGCGGGCAACTCACGCCTCGTCTGGGGCATTTCGGCCATGCGTCCCCCTCGCTGTCAGCCGGACGAGGTCCTGCAAGGGGGCACTGACAGGGCAGTTACGAGATCTCGTACGGGTCGCCGTAGACCTGCCACTTCAGCGGCGGCGCCAGGTCGAAGTTCTTCTCGTTGAGCAACTTCCGCTGCTCGGTGTCGACCCGGCTGGTGTCGCTGTGGGCCTCCTCGGTCTGCATGGCCTTCTTGCGGGCGTCCAGGAAGGCGTTGAGGTAGGTCGTCTCGTTGCCGCCCTGGGCCGGGGGCTCGGCCTTGGAGAGGGCGGTCTTACGGATGCCGCCGAAGCTGTCCTTGCTGTCGCCGGGGCCGTGCATCACGATGGCGTCGTAGTAGATGAACTGACCGAGGGCGCCGAGGCCGTCGTCCTTGCCCTGCTTGACGGCCGGGTTGAAGTAGACGCGGTCGCGCTCGTGCTCCTGGGCGTCCTGGAACGCCTTGTCGGCGGCGGCCTTCTTCCAGTCCTTGGTGAAGTTGGGGTCGAGGCCGTCGTGCGAGTCGCTGCCGTTGACGTCGCGCAGTGCGGGGAGGTACTTGGCCAGGACGTTGCCGGGCTTCTGCTGGGTGTAGTACTCGACGAGGTCCAGCATGTCGCCGGTGCCGGAGCAGAAGCCGATGATGCCGGCGGTGTAGCCGCGGCCGTCGCCTATGTCCTCGATGTACTTGAACTGGGCGCGCCAGTCGAGCGAGGAGTTCTCGGCGCTGGAGACCAGCTTCATGGCGATCTCCTTCTTCGCCGGGTCGTCCAGGTTGATCGCCGCGACGGTCTTGTGCGCCGAGTGGTGCGGTCGCGTGTCCGCCCACGGCGGTGTGTGCTCGGACGCTTGTCCGATGCCGACGCCGGCGAAGACGAGTGCGGCCGGTACCGCTACGGCTATCGCCGCGAGGCCGATCCTCTTGGACATGGAGGGACTCCGTTCCTGTCGACCGTGGGGAAGTGCGCATGGACCGTGCGAGGGCATGCCGGGGCCACCCGGGGCCACCCTCGGCGATCCGTTAGGAACCTTTCCTAACTATTCAAGCGAGCGCGCCACACCCACCACAAGGGTTTCGACGCGATTCGACAAAGTAGAGCGGTCCGGTCGCCTCGTGGCAACTCCCGTACTGCGCCTGCGGGATGGGCACCACCGGGTCGGCTCCGCCCGTCGTGCCGACCGGCGCTTCCCCTTGGTCGCGGCCGATCGACGAAGTCGGCGTTGACATCGACCGCACTTCGAACAACCACGAACCCTTGGAAGCGGCCGATCCGCACTGCGGCGCCTCAAGATCAGTCGCGGAGGGCGCGCACCATGGCCATCAGGACCGGTGAATCCGGCGAAGGCTGGCTCTTCCCGATGTCCCGGTAGCCCCAGGTTTCGTAGAGGCTGTGTACTTTCCCGTCACCGGCGAGCGGGTTGACCATGAGAGCCACTTGGGTTTCGGAGCGCCGGGACAAGAGGTCATCGTGAATGCGCCGCGAGGTTCCCGTCTTGCGCCACGGCACTCGCATCATCATCTCTTTGAGTGCGAGTGTGGGGATCATGGTGAGGGACTGCGGCAGCGGGCTGGTGATCCGGTTCCAAAAGCGGTCCCCGTGCTTAATGGCGTTGCCGTAGGCGTATCCGACGGCCTCATCCCTGAAGCCGTGGTTCAGGGGGTGTTCAACTGTGCGCTCTTGCGGTCGATTGAGTGAGTGTTAGCGGGTTCAAGCGATGTTATGATCTTGTCTATGAACCTTACGGAGTGGGCGGAAGCGAACGGTGTGCATCGGCAGACCGCGTATCGCTGGTTCCGTGAGGGCACGTTGCCGGTCCCC
>NZ_JBEXFG010000041.1:0-62258 GCF_040606675.1 Streptomyces sp. NPDC005393
AGCCCCACACCACGAGCCCGGGAAGACCGTGAAACGAGCCGAGACCCTCACCGAACATGTCCGCCTGAAACAGCAGCGAGGTTAAAGATCAAGCTGACAGCAGGCACCATCCCGCAACGGCAGTCGACAAGTCCGTGACAAGACACTTCGGTCAAAGGTGTCATGAGTCAGACCCCCGAGTCCGGAACGGTGTTGCCCAACCGTCCCACTGGTCCCGGCACAACGGCAGGCCCGATCAGACCCGGAAGGCTTCGTCCGAACCGGTGCTCAACGTGGCCTGGACGGACTGACGAAGGGTTGACTCCCCGCTCACCCGTGACCGGCTTTGACAGGCAGCCAAGTTGGCCGCCGCACCGACTGCCCTTCGTCGATGCTCGCACGGACGGCCTCGAACGCCTCCTTTTGATAGAAGGCCGGCAATCAAGCCCTCCAGCACGGTCGCTCGGGTGATCTCCAGGCGGTCCAGAGTGTGCTCGGCGGCGGCGAGGGGCGATCGACTGACACGGCCTGCTCCGCTGTCACCTCGCCCGGCGACCTCCCTCACGGGGCTTCACAGTGCCCGATCGGTGGCAAGGTGACAGTGCAATGCGACCGGCCACTCGGGCATGCGAGCGGCCGGCAGTTTGCCCCCCGTGGTCACCCTCGGAGCACCACGCACTGGCGGAGAAGCGGTTCCAAGCGCACGTGGGTGTCCTCACGGTCGAACACCTGGAGGGCGTCGAGACAGGCGACGATCCACTGGGCCTCGTGCTCGTCCTCGATCTGGACCGCTACGGCGGTCACTGCGCTGTCGATGTCGAACGAGCCGTCCTTGAACTCTGCGTCGAGGGCCTGGTATCCGGTCGCGAGTAGCGGATCCGCGAACACACCGGTCCCCTCGGCGAAGTCGCGGGCCTCCGCACCGCCCGTGAGCAGGCCCGCCATGCGGCGCAACACCTCGTCGGGGTGGCCGAGTTCACGGTGCAGGCGGTGTGCGCGGTCGACCAACAGGGGCCAGCCGCTGGTCAGCCCGTACAGACGATTCAGGCGGTCGTCCGTGTGGAACATGTTGACGCGCTGGGCCCAGCCTCGCAGGCTGCGGCGATCATGGCGGCGCAGCATCACAGGGGCGGCCGAGGTGGGCTCGGTGCCGGTCAGCAGCGGTCGCCACAGGCCCAGCTGGGTGGCATCGGTGACGATGACCACAGCGCGGGTCACCCCCGGTGTGGTGGGCAGCAGCGTCTCGGCCCAGTCGACGGCCTGTCGGCATGCCTCGGGCCTCGCATCCGGGTAACGGGCGAAGTCGCTGATGACGACCCGCCGTTCACGCGGAAGTCCGCCGGTGAGCTCCTGCTTGTAGACGCTGGGTTTGCCGACGGGGGGCAGCTTCCAGTCGGCGATACGCCCGGCGACGGTGCGGAGGGTGTCGCCGACATCGGCGACTCCTGTGGCTCGGCTGCCGAGAACGACCCTCGTCTGGTTGGAACGCTCGCCGAGAAGATCGTCAAGCTGGGTGATGGTAAGCGCGGCCGGTCGACCGTCGGGCAGCTCGGGGCGGCCCTCCTGCACGATGCTCTCCTGCAGTTCGCAGTCGTGTTCGGCCCTCAGCAGGCGGGCGTCCACCTCGTGGGAGGTGCCGATCATGCGCAGGGCGTTCGGGGCACGCAGATGCCAGCCCTGGCCGTCGTGGTTGGGGGCGAGGATACCGAGGCCCACCATCTCGGAGAGGTAGGCACGGAAGCCCTCGGTGTCGAGCTGCTCGAAGCCCATGCGCCAGAACGTCTCGCATTCCTCGCGCAGTTCGGCGTCGCTCAGCCGTACCTCAAGGCCCTGGTGGCGGGCGTGGTACGCCAGCACATTGGCGATCACGTCGTAGCGGTGGTCCAGGCTCAGTGTGTCCTTGAAGGCTGCCGAAATGCCGTCCCGGAGACCGGTGTCCGACTCCACGACCTCGATGTCGGTGGCATCCACGGCGTACGGCGGTTCCCCGGCTCCGCGCCGGGCCCGCTTGCGGTGCATCACCTCGACCAGCCGGTGACCGAACATCTGGAGCAGGAACGGCTGGTAGGAGCAGTAGCCGAGCACCCGGTTGACGAGGTCCACGTCGCGGAACTCGAAGCCGAGGGCGCGCATCGGCTCGACGAGCAGATCGGCTGCGGACTGGGGAGCGAGCGGGCCGATGACCTTCGGGGTCTGCGCGAGGTGGCCGAACGGCCCGTTGCTGGCGAGGTTGGAGAACCGCTGCACGGAGTGCAGACCGGCGAAGACGACCTTCGCGCGGTCCTTGGTGTCGGACCCGAGTTTCTTGAGCTTCTTGGTCTGGTCGAAGCGCGGGGCGTCCGCCTCGAAGAACTGGTCGCACTCGTCGAGCAGGATCAGCAGGCGGCGCCGCGATTCCCCGTCCAGCCAGGCCCTGATGCCGGTGCGTACCCGTTCGGAGATCTCCTGCCGTGACTTCCGGCCCTGCGGGCGGCCCAGTACCTGCGCCGCGGTCAGCTTCCAGTCCAGGACGCTCCACAGGGCCTCCGGGCCCAGTGAACTGCCCTTGCCGATGTTCTCCTGGTCCAGGTTCACGTACACCGCCTGGTAGTAGCCGCGGCGTTGCTCCGTGAACCGTTCTTCGGCATCACTGAGCAGGGCCGACTTGCCCAGGCCCCGGCCGCCGAAGATGACCTGGGTGCCGTGCGGGTCGAGGATGCTCTTGCGTTCGGCGTCACGGCCGTAGAACATCTCGCCGCCGATCCGGCCGCGCTTCTCCCTGATGTACGGGTTGACGCCGGAGAACGGCAGCAGTGTCTGCGTGGCCGTGCTGACCTGGCGGTTGCCCCGGGCCGCGAGGTAGGCGAGAGCGGCGTCGTCCACGACCAGCAGCGGCTGCAACCGGTCAGAGCCGACAGCGAGTTCGACGCGGGCCTGGCGGCTCAGTTTGCCGAAGTAGGCGACCAGGAGGCTGGCCCCGCTGGTGTCGCGCGACGCCCAGCTCATGACGAGTTCGGCGGACGGGCGGCCCCAGACCAGCAGCACGCGGAGAGAACCGCCCTGTTCCCTGATCTGCGAGCCGAATGCGGGCGCCTTGGCCCGGCCGTTGATCTCGACCTCGGTCACTTCGAAAAGGCGGTACTCACGCCGGTGCGGGGAGCGCTCGTCCAGCGGCTTGGCGCTCTTGGCGTCGTAACCGAGAAGTTTGAGGGCCGGGAGCAGTTGCCGTCGGGCGGACACGTCGAGCCGGTCCTTCGCCCCGGTGGCGCCCAGCTCCCGCCACGCGTCGAGGGCGTCGGCGGCCAATGCCGCTTCGTCGCTGGAGAGGGCACCGTACTCCAGCACAGGGACCGTCGGATGCTTGCCACGACTGCGGACGAGGTCGACAAGGTCACGGTCGATGCCCCCTGGCAGGCCGTCGGGCACAACCGGGAAGAACTCGGTCAGGTGGGGCTCACCGGTCTCGATCTCCGGGACCGGTTCGCCGATCTCCAGGAAGTAGACGAGATCGGCGGCGGTGGCCAGGTCGTTGGTGTCAAGGCGCCGCAGGACTTGGGCCCGCTCGGCCGCGGTGACGTCCAGGACGTCGAGGCGGGCCCGGATCCGGTCCGCAGCCTGCTGCCGGAAGGCGGGCAGATCGTTCTGTACGGTGTCGAGCGCCCGCGGTACGTCCACCAGGTCGTGCGTGGTGGTGTCGTCGAGCCGACGGCGGGCGTCGGCCAGCAGCTCCTGAAGGCGTAGGTCCTGGTCGTCGGTCAAGGCGCTGTCGGCCTGTGCGCGGTGCAGCTCGGCGACGAGTTCGTCGTGTGCCGTCCGCAGCGCCGTACGCCTGGCCGACTCCCGCTCCGCGATCTCAGCGACCGAGGGCGGGGTGAACTCGTCGGCGCGCGCGGCGGGCAGCACCGTGCGACCGGCCATTTCGACGATGCGGAGGGCCGCCTCGAAGGCGTCGTGGGCGAGTCGCTCTGCGAGAGCGTCGTCCCAGCTCCGGTCGACCGCCGTGAGGAGTCGGTCGAGCGGCGGCTGCTCGGCGCATGTGTCGCACACTTTCAGCAACTCTGCGTCCAGCACGAGTTCGGGCGCGACGGCGGCCCCGGGGCTGGTGGTCGCGGTGTCGCCGGCCAGCAGGGCGAACAGTTCCTCCATCGAAGCGCGTGCCGCCCATGCCGCCGCGGCGGCGAAGGCACCCGAGCATCGCGCCAGCTGCTCCAGTTCCGCCAGTATCGCCTCCCTCCCGTCCAGCAGGGACTGGCGCAGGGCGGAGATTTCCTTCACAGCCCGGTTCCCGTCGGACCCGTCTGCGCGCCGGGTGCCGTCGACCGCCAGGCACCATTCCTTGCCCAGAGCCGCGGCACGCTCCACGATGTGCACCAGATCCTGACGTCCGGAGCCCTGGAGGGATTTACCACTGGGCGCACGGTGCTTGCGGTCCATGCGGTCGATCTCGTTGTTGATCTCGGCGAGTTTCGACAGGCGTTCGGCCTGCTCCCGGACCTCCGGCACCGCGCCGCGGGCGTCGTTCACCACGCTAGTGAGCAGTGTCCCGAGCATCCCGTCGCGGGGTGCCAGCCACCGCTTGGCGATCTCCGTCGCCCGAGCGAACCGCAGCCTCTGCGGCACGAGCAGCGAACGGCACTGCTCCTGCAGCTCCCGCAGCCGGGCCTCCGTCTCGGAGGCATCGACGATGACGACCGGGGAGGCGATCATCAGGGCACCGCTGAGGGCACGGTCGGCGACGGCCGTTGCCACCTCCCCGAGCCGGTCCGGCAGCCGGGGCACCAGGGCTTTGAGCTGAGCGCCCGCCGCATGGTCGCCGGTGATCAGGGCGGTTCGCAACAGAGCGGGCAGCAGGACGAGTTCGCCGGCCTCCACGTCACGGCCCTCGTACCCGCCGTACTGCTGGAGCAGGTCCGCGGTGAGCCGGGCGACCTGGCTGTCACCGGAGCTGAGCAGGGCTGCGGCACCGGCCAGCCGGAGCGCCGCCACCTGCGGTTCGGGGTGGCCGGCCGCGCGCGCCACATGGTGGGCGAGCCCGAAACGCCGCTCCACGACCAGCTGCGCCAGCGCCTGCTCGGACGCAGCCTCCGTGGTGCCTCGATGCACGGGCGCGGTCGTCTCCACGGCTCGTGCGGCGGGCATGAGCGCGGGTGCGGGCTCTGCGGCCGGAGCGGTCGGGGAGTCAGCTTCCGTGCCGGTGGGGGCCACCGGGCCGCAGTCGGCGGGTGGAGCGGCGTGGGCGTCGTCGGTGCCGCGTGGGCCAGGAAGGGGCTCCGGGGTGGGTACGGCGCGTTCGGGTTCCGGGGCGGGTTCCGGCTCCGAGGTGGTGTGGAGCGCGATCGCCTCGTCGGGGTGGTCGGCAGTCTCCCCGACGGGGTTGCCGTCCGTCTGCTCGACGGTGTCCGTCTCCGGACCGTCGGAACCGGCCGCCTCCGCCCTCGCGGGTGCTCCGGGCCCGGAGCCGTGAACGGCTTCTTCCTGCGTCGGCAACGACAGTTCGTATGCCATGACCACCGCCATGGCACACGCGGGCAGCACACGGACCACCTGGTCCTGAAGAGACAGGATCTCCGTCGCGGCGCCCGCCTGCCGTCCCAAGCGGATGAGCCGTGCCAGGGCGGCGAGCGCCGCGCTCTCCTGCCGTTGCGTCTCCTCCCACACCGGTGCGTCCAACAGGCCACGGGCCGCGCCGCGCACCGCCTCGGCGGCGAAGGCGGCGGGGCTGCCCGGCGAACACGCGACGTCCAGCAGTCCTCGCAGCGTCTTCCGAGCCTGGAGGTCCTGTTCGTGCGCCGCTCGATGCGCGTGGGCGGCGCCTGCCATGTCCGCCAGGCGGCGGGGCACCCCCTCGACTCCCGCCGTGCGGAAAACCGCGTCGGCGCTGTCGAAGGCGGCGCCCAGCGCGGCCAGCGGAGCCAGGTCCTCGTCGTACGGAGGGCGACCGTCCGCGACCGCACCGGCCACCCGCTCGACGGCTTGCCGAGCTTCCACGAGCGCCGACTCCAGCTGGCGGCAGGTCGTCTCCAGGTCCGTCACCGGGTCCGGGGCGGGAGTCTCCTGCGTGTTGGCGTCGGGCACGGAGGCATCCATGTCTTCCGGTGCGCCCGGAGCGAATCCCGGGTGCTCGGCCGCGATGGACCGCGCCAGGCCGGCAACGTCGTCGAGGCGTGCGCGCTCCTCCTCGTCCGCGGTCCCGCCGAACCAGTCCTGGTCCGCCGCCCAGGCAAGGATGTGGGCGTCGGCGACGGAGGCATTGCACGAAGCGAACAACGCGGCCCGGAGCAGCGTCGCGCCCCAGCGGGAAACGGGATCGGAAACCGAGTCACCGTCCTGCGCGAAGACGAACCTGTCCACCTGGTTCATCACGGTCCGCGTAAGTTTCCTGACCGCGCAGGTGCACGCGTGTTGTCGCATCTCGCGCCGCAACCTGCCGAGAATGTCCCGGCACAGGGCATTGCCCGCCCGTCGAGGGGCTGCCATGCGGATTCCCAGGCTGCCGAGCAATTCCTGCCGCTGCTTGGGCGGCATGGAGTTGAAGGCCAGTTCCACCATGCCGTCCGTGAGGTCGTCCAGGGCGGCGGCAACCGGGTTCAGGGCGTTGAGCGCTGCGGCCAGACCTCCGAGGTCCTCGGCCGACACGGTCGACGGCGACAACGGTGGCCCCGTCACGACGCGATAGCGGTCCTGCATGTGTGCGTGCTCCGTTTCTGCGGTTGCGAGATGAGAGTGGAGACGGACGAAAGACGTAGGTCGAGAAACTCGCGAGAGGCGTGAACGGCTCAGTGGCCGCGCGTGTGAGCGGTGACGAACGTGTATCCCCCGGGCAGTTCCCAGCCGTCCGCCTTGCCGAGCCTGCGGCAGTACTCCCGGAAGGCCGCTCGCTGAGCTTCGCTGGGCGAGCAGCCCGGCAGCAGACGGCGCAGGTGACCGGGGACGAACTGGATGGCGCGCAATCCCTCGCCGCCCGGTTCCGTGCCGCCCCACGGGCGAATCACTCGTCGTCGCGCGGGGCGGTAGCCGATGAGGGGGATCGTCGGCTCCCCGTCCCGCTCCGGAAAGTGCGGCCGGCCCCAGACGTCACGGCTGCCGAGGGCCGGTTCCAGGAGCCGTTCCGCAAGGAGTTCGGCGACCGCCGATTCCAGGGCGACGGTCTGTGCCCGCGACGGAAGGCGGCCGTAGGCCGCATACGGCAGGCCCGAACGATCCAGCAGGGCATGGCCGTCCAGGGTGAGCAGCCCGCATCGACGGACCGTGCGCATCACCAGCTGCCGGGGGCCCAGTCCCACCGCGGTGTCGCCGTGACGGTCACTGCCCGGAGCATCTTCCCGGGTGAGGACACAGGGGTCGAAACAGTGCCCGATCACACGGTCACCGACCTGCACGTGTTCATCGAGCCGCGTCGTGGTCATGCGGATCACGGTGCCGCCGCAAGGCAGGCACAGCTCAAGCAACAGCCCGGGGAAGAAGTCGCGGGGCCATACGACTCCGGTCAGCCGACCTGCCTCGTCGCCGAGTTCGGCGGTGACATCTTGGACCGCCTCGCTCGCCTCCAGCGTCCCGCCCGGGTGGTCGAGTTCGAGGCGGATCGCGAAGCGTCGGCCGTGAGCGTCGCGCAGTTCCCGCACAGCCTGCGGGTTCAGGGGGAGCCGGCCGTCGATGAGATGGGCCAGCCGCAGCGGCAGCCGCCAGACGATGTCGTTCCCGCCGGAGCGCAGCAGCTCGCTGGGGCCGAGGGCGGCATCGTCGGCAAGTGGCAGGTCGACCGGCTCCGCCTCTGCTTCCGGCCCCGGCGCCGGTGTGGGAGGCGCGGTTGTCGTGGACGTCCACCCACATCCGGCCGGGACCAGAGGATCTCCGGGGGGCTCCGCACCACCGGAACAATGGGAGCGCCACACGCCGCCCCCCTCGAAGGCGTCGTCGAGCGAGACTCGGGCGCCGTTTTCGAACAGGCCCTGATCGCTGTCCCTTTGGACGACGTCGGCGAGCGTCACATTGGCCCGGCACACCGCCGCGGCATAGCCCATCCCCTTGAGCAGTTCCGCTGCACCGGGGAATCCGCGCAGTCGAGGTCCGACCGCTGTGTACATCGTGACCGGAGAGTTCAGGCCGTAGCGCCGCTTCGCCGGGGTGGCCGCGTGTTCCACCGCCGCCGCGAGGGACCTGAGATCGTCGCCGCCCAACGGTCCGGTGTCACGCCAGCAGTCCGCCAGGGAGGCCCGGGTCATGGCGTAATGGCCCCAAGTACGCAGCATTTCACTGGAGTCGAGGACTCCCGTACCACGTCTAGGAGACCGAGCAGGCCCGCCTGCAGGTCGTAGTCATTCGTGCTGCCCACCAGTTCGGCGAGGGACACGGGAACATACGGACTGAGCAGCTGCGCCTGTGCTGTCGTCAGCAGATGGTCCGCGTAGGCGCGCACGTTGTCACGCCTGGCTGCTTCCCGGGACGGGTAGCAGACGTCAACGACGACATGGCCGTCCCCGTTGATCCACCGCCGACGCGTGCACAAGCGGTGGAGCTGGGCCGGTGACAGGCTCAGGGCCGGGCCGAAGGCATGGGGATCCGGGACCAGGAGCTCCCTGCGCCGCGGAGCCGGGTCGCTGCCCGGCCTGCCCGGCCCCTCGGCACCCGCGGGTGCCCCCGACACCCAGGGCGGTACGTCGCCGAGGGTACCGACCTCCGGGTGGGCGCCCTCTTTGTAGACGATCTCGGCGTAGAGCGGGTCCGAACCGGTAGCGACGCACACCATGGCACCGACCGGGAGCGCGGGAACGGACTCGCCGAAGGTGATCACGGGGAAGTCGTCGAGGCGCAGCGGGCTGCCGCCGTAGCCGCCGCCGAGGTCGTAGCCGAAGTAGACGGCGTTGAAAGCAACGGCTGTGTGCACGGGCGCCGGCCGAGCGGCGACCACCGCTTCGAGATACCGCAGAAGCCATTCGCGTTCCTCTTCGGGCACGGCGTCGTAGCCGCTTGTCATAGCAGAGGTCGGCAAGGCCCGGTCGCCGTACGGGTCGGGCACCTCCCTCCCGTCCCGGCGCACCGATAACGCCACCGGTCCTGATCCACGCGGGTCCCCACCCATGACACCTCCGCCGCGCTACGGGCCGCCCCAGCCCGGCTTGCGGTAATTCGCAGGCTATGCCTGCCCGCAGCTCTCTGGTGGCACTTTCGTCACTTTGCGTTGGCTGCCGGCGCCTCACGCCGAACCCACCCGCGCACCGCCGTCAGACCGCGCTCGAGCTGCAGGGATCGAGCAGGTCAAGTCGCCCTGCCATGAATCGCCATCGACGGGCGGCTGAACACGAGGACCGAATACGTCGAGAGCTGCGATGACGGAGTCAACCGGACGGTGGCGAGCACCCGTTCACTGCCATCGCATCTGGTGATCCGCCAAAACAGCGTCAAACGGGCGTCACGAATCACCGGTTACTCGCGCAACGTCGAGACATCAGACACTTACTCCGCGTTACTCCTTGGCAGAGCCGCAGGTCAGCAACGCCGCGCGGCAGGCGCAGGAGCACAGCGCGCTCCACCCCACGGTGATTCGGAAACAGGTCGAACGAAGTGTGACATCCGGAGTAACGGCAGGTCAGGAGCCCTTGACAGCAGGCTCCAGCACCGCCACGCACTCCACATGATGCGTCATCGGAAACATGTGACGAGCCCTCTCACGAAGAAAGATGCAGGTCAGAGGGTCCTTTGGGCGTCCTCACCCGGCCGAGAGCGTCAAACGAGCGTCGCGGCGACGACCAGAATCACGCCCCAATGCCCACCCGCACTACCGCCTGGCCACGTCCGGGTTGTTCGAGGAGTCCTTGGCGGACGAGTCTTCCCAGGCGGGAGCGGGTGACGTTGATGGAGGGCTCGTCGGTGGACAGGCCGAGGTGCTCGTGCGGATCGCGGACGCGGAACACCTTCCCGGGGTTCTCGTTGAACGTGGTCACGGATGCGCTGGTAGACGGTTGCGGTGGCGGTCTCCGCGGGGGCCGTTGCATGGTCGGGAGGGGCGAGGTCGTCGATGACCTTGCGGGTGGCGGCGAGCTCGGCCAGGCGGGCTTCAGTCCCAGCGAGGTGAGCCGCTGGATCTGCTCGCGCAGGCGGTCGGCCCGGGCTGCGGTCTCGTCGTATTCGGTCTGCAGCAGCCGCAGGCGTTCATGGACGTTCACGCGGCCAGTTCCACGTCGTCCCGCCAGGCGGGGGCAGGAGTGGTGAGGCGGCGGAGCATGCCGGCGGTGGAGGCCCAGTAGACACGGGAGGCCGCGTTGTCGGGCCGGCGGTCGTAGTCGCGCGCGAGGCGCCGGTGCAGCTTGAGGGTGCCGTTGACCTGCTCGACACCGCTTCGGCTGCGGGACGAAGCCCTTGCCCTGGTCGTCGGGGTTGCGTCGGACCCCCCGATAGGTTGCTGCCCCCGAACCGGACTGTCTCGGTCGGGGGCAGCAGCAGTGCTGGTCGGAGGATGCTCAGGCGCCCTTCCGGCACGTTCTTAACTAGGACGCGGAACGCGTCGCGGTGACCGCGACAGCGGTGTACTTCATGTCGAAGCTGCCGCCCATGGCGTCGATCACGGCGCCGACCTCCGTCAGCACCCTCTCCAGCTTCTCGGGCTCGAACTGGCCGTGGTCCCCCTGGGTGGGCAGCTGGTCGAGCCACTCGTCCTTGCTGTAGACGTACTCCCACTCGAACTGCCACTGCTCGGGCTCACCGAACCCGCCGACCTTGCGGATGCCCTCGATGGTCTTGGTGAGCAGCGGCGAGCTGCTGATCTGGGGCGGGGCTGGCATGCTGTAGGCCCGCGTGGCCAGCGCGTCCGGCACCACCTCGACGTAGATTTTCCGGAAGGCCTCGCGGACCTCCGCCGGGGGCTCCGCGACGTTCCAGAACGCGGCGAAGCGTCCCGACGGGCGCAGCACCGACGCCGCCTTGGCCGCACCCACCTCGGGGTCCACCCAGTGCCATGCCTGGCCCGAGATGATGCCGTCGAAGCGCCGGTCCGCCGAGTCCCATTCCTCGAAGCGCGCGATTTCGATTTCCGTTCCGTGGGTCCGCGCGAACTCCGCCATCCGGGCATCCGGTTCCACTCCGAGAACCGTACATCCAGCCGCCTGGAATTGACGCGCCTCGATACCCGTGCCCGCGCCTACATTCAGTAGCTCCTTACCCGGGCACGACCGCACAATACGGTCCACCAGGCCATCCGGATAACGGGGTCGAGTTCGATCGTAGCGTTCTGCGTCCAGGCCGTAGTTCTCGGCTGTGCCACGCTGCTGATGGAGTTCTCCGCCGAGCTTCGAATTCGCCATGGATTGACCGTAGTGGGCGTGCGCCCACTACGTCAACCCAGGGTTGTGCCCCCGCCTTCACCAGCACTTGTCCCACACTCACCAAAGGACCGGAAGAGAGCGCAGACCCCTGATGAGCGTGGATTGGGTGTAGGTGATCTCGTCGGCGGGGACGGCGAGCCGCAGTCCGGGGATCGCCGGGAAGAGGGCGGCGAACGCGGCCTCCAGTTCGATCTGGGCGAGCTGCGCACCCACGCAGCGGTGCATCCCGTGTCCGAACGTCAGGTGCGCCGCGGCGTCCTCACGGGTGACGTCGAAGCGGTCCGGGTCCCGGAACGTCGCCGGGTCGAAGTTGGCGGCCGTATTGCACGCGATGACCACGCTGTGGGCGGGGATGGCGGTGCCGCCCAGGTCCACGTCGGCCGTGGTGGCGCGGATCAGTCCGGTGTGCGGGTCGACGCCGGGGGTGACGTGGCGCAGCACCTCGGAGACGGCGGCGGGCACGGCCCGTGGGTCGCGGCGCACCGCGGCCAGCTGGTCCGGGTTGTCCAGCAGCGCCAGCAGCCCCTTGCCGAGCATGGTCGCGGTCGTCTCGTAGCCGGCCAGCAGAAGACCGCAGCCGAGGGTGACCAGCTCCTCGTTGTCGAGGCGGCCCTGCTCGTCGCGGGCGGTGACAAGGCCGTGGAGCAGGCTGCCGTCCGGGTGGGCGTGCTTGTCGTCGACCAATCCGCCCATGTAGTCGAAGAGGGAGCGCAGCGCCGCCATCGCCTCCTGCGGCTGCGTCCCGGGGGCGCTGACGCGGTCGGCCCAGGCGCGGAAGCGTTCCCGGTCCGCGTAGGGGACGCCGAGGATTTCGCAGATCACGGCGATCGGTAAGGGGTAGGAGAGCCCTTCCGCCAGGTCCGCGGGCGGCCCGGCCGCCTTCATCGTCCCGATCAGCTCGTCGGCGATCTGCTGGATGCGGGGACGAAGACCGCGCATCCGGCGGGCGCTGAACTCCCCGGCGACCAGACGGCGCAGCCGGGTGTGCTCCGGCGGGTCCATGTCGAGGATGCCGGGCTTGGTGAAGATCACGGCCGGGCTCATCACGGCGCCGAGCCGCCGCGCCTCGACGCGACTGAACCGCGGATCGGCGAGGACGGTGCGCACCTCGGCCGTTCCGGTCACCAGCCAGGCTTCGCGGCCGTCCCGCATCGTGAATCTGCGTACAGGCTTTTCCCGCCACGTATCATTGACCTGCTTCGGCACCGTATAACCCGGGGTGGCGCCGGTATCGGAATTCCCGCTCCGAGTCGGGTCGGGCGAAGTCGTTTCCAGGAATTCAGCCATGATCGTGATGCTAACAAGCGTATGCCCGCCTGACCAACACGCCAACCCAGGTAAAGGCAGATGACCGTGGTGGGTGGTTGCGGCCGGACGCCGGTCAAAGCTTTCACCATGCACGTTTCCGCTGGTCACGAATGAGCCCGAAAAGCAGCCGCAAAACCATTCGAAAATGCAACCCCAATAAATAGGGGGATGACGTCGGGTCACCCCTCCAACAGAATATTGGAGAACGTATGACCAGTATTTTACTTTCTCAATACAATGACGCATGCAGGCGTCTCCGGACCGGAGGTGGTCGACCGTTGGAGATCAAGGAAATGGCCATTGCGGGCGCATTCCGCATCATCCCGGACAAGTACCATGACCGCCGAGGGTGTTTCTTCGAGGCCTTCCGGATCGAGGAGCTCCAGCGCGCGACCGGCTTCGCCTTCCAGGTCCGCCAGGGCAATGTCTCGGTCAGCAGGCGCTCGACGATCCGCGGCGTCCACGGCACCGGAGGCGATTCCGGCGAGGCCAAGCTGATCAGCTGCGCGCGCGGCGCGGTGCTCGACGTCGTGGTCGATCTGCGGGTGGGCTCGCCGGCCTTCGGCACGTTCGAGGCCGCTCCCCTCACCGAGGACTCCGGTGAACTGGTCTTCCTGGTCCCCGGTCTCGGCCACGCCTACCAGGCGCTCACCGACGACACCCGGATCACCTACCTGTGCGCGGAGCGGTTCGTCCCGGGCTCCCAGATCGACGTCAACCCGCTGGACCCCGAACTCGCCCTGCCCTGGGACCTTTCCGAGGAACCGGTCATCTCCGACAAGGACAGGGCCGCGCCGGGTCTGCGACAGGCAGCGGCGTCCGGGATACTCCCCCGCTACACCGGCCCCGCCTGACGGACAGAGAGGAGCAACCGTGCTGCCCTCGACCAGGAACCGACCGCTCGTAGCCGTACTCGGCGCATCCGGTTTTCTCGGCGCCGCGGTCACCGCCGAACTCATCGACGCCCCGGTACGCCTTCGACTCGTCTCCCGCGAACGGAAACTTCCGCTGCCGGCCTCCTCGGCCGAGACCCACCTCGCGGACCTCACCGATCCACGTGCGGTACGGGACGCCGTCGACGGTGCGGACGCCGTCATCCATCTGGCGGCCCACCTCCCCGACGGGCGCTCGTGGCGTGCGCCGGGCAGCGACTCCGAGCGGCTGGGTACGGGCCTGCTCGACACGCTCGTCCGCTCCGTGCGCGGCAAGCCGCCCATCGTCGTGTTCGCCAGCACCATCCAGGCGGCGGCCCCCGAGGGAACACCGCTCAACGACTACGTACGGGAGAAGATCGCGGCCGAGAAGGTGCTCCGGGAGGCGACCCGCAACGGCGCGGTACGCGGGATCGTGCTCCGTCCCGCCACCGTCTACGGGAGTACCCCGCTGACTGGGGCGACGGGCCGCGGCGTGGTCGCCGCGATGGCCCGCAAAGCCTTCGCCGACGAGCCCATCACCATGTGGCACGACGGCACCGTCGAGCGGGACCTGGTGCACGTCACGGACACGGCGCGCGCCTTCGTCGCCGCGATGCGCGCGCCCGAGGCGCTCAGCGGCGCGAGCTGGCCGGTGGGCAGCGGGCGGTCCGCGCGGCTCGGGGAGGTGTTCGGCACGCTCGCCGAACTCGTCGCCGCGCGGACCGGACGCCCGCCCGTGCCCGTCGTCACCGTGGCGCCGCCGGACTGGGCGGACACCACCGACTTCGGGAACGTGCACACCGATCCGTCGTCCTTCTCCGCGGCCACGGGCTGGCAGCCACGCGTCCGGCTGCACGACGGCCTCGCCGGCGTGGCGGACGCGCTCTCTTCTTGACCGCTCGGAGGGGCTCACACCCCTCCGAGGGGCCTCGGCTACTGGGAGGAGCCGGCGGCGAGGACGGCGAGACGGTCGGTCACCTCGGCGGGGCTCGGCTGGGCGAGGACCTCGCCACGCAGCGCCGTGGCGGCGGGTCCGATCCGATCACTGGTCAGGAGGGAGGCGACCGCGCTCGCGAGCGCGTCCACGGTCGCGTCCTCCCTGTTGACCGCGATACCGGCGCCCGTCGCGGCGAGCCGGGCGCAGCAGGTCTGCACGTCACGCGTGGCCGCGACGCCGAGCTGCGGGACCCCGTAGTACGCGGCCGTCATGATCGTGCCCGCTCCGCCGTGGTGCACGACCGCGTCGCAGGACGGCATGATCGCGTTGAGGGGGACGTTCTCCACCACGGTCGCCCCCGAGGGCAGGTCGGGGACCAGGCCGCGGTCGGCTCCCTTGACCGCGAGAACGATCTCGACGTCGTGCTCGTGGAGCGTCTTGACGACGTCGGCGACCGGGAACGCCTCGATACCGTCCCTGATCACCAGCATCGAGCCCCAAGTGAGAAGCACCCGCCGCTTCTTCGCGGGCGCGAGAACCGAGGGCGGCAGCACATTGGTCCCGTTGTAGGGGACGAACCGCAGCGGGATCCGCGACGGGATCTCGCAGATCTGCATGCTCTCCAGCCACGGATCGACCGCCGTGACCGCGTTCTCGGTGCGCGGCTCGCAGCCATGGCGCGCGTACAGCTCGCGCAGGGGTTCGGGCCAGTCGTCCGGCGCCATGCCGCATCCCGGGTAGCCGTACCCGGAGCCGCGCAGCAGGTCAGGACCCCAGAGGTGGTGGACCAGCGGTGCGTCCGCCGCCGCTGCCGCCAGGGGCGCGGCGAGCACGAGCGGGTCGGCGACGACCAGATCGGGACGCCAGTCGCGGGCCAGGGACACGACGTCGTCCGCAGCCTCCACGGCGAAGCGGACCTGGGCGTCGACCAGCGTCTGATACAGCGCGGGCGGGGCGCCCGGCGCGGTCTCGACCGGTCCCCTCCTCCGGTGCCTCGCCAGTTCCTCGGTCATGTCGAAGGACTCGGCGATGGTGACCATCGACATCCCGGAACTCACGACGACCGATTCGCCCCAGGGCTGCGCGGCGACACAGACATCGTGACCGGCGGTACGACAGGCCCACATCAGCGGCACCATCGGGAAATAGTGCGACGGCGCGGAAGCCGGAATGAACAGTATGCGCATCCGATACCCGACCATTCTCGTCAGCAGATGTGGCGGTGGGCCCCCAGCGTTGCCTCTCCGCGGCCGTCGCGACAAGCCTTGCTGATCGGGGTACCGCCGCACGGACATATCTGGTACGGGAAGCTGCGCGCTATTGACAAGGTGAGCACAGGCCCCATAGTGGGCTGGTGCCCACTCCGGTCTCCGGTCCGGTCTCCGGTCCGGTCTCCGGTCCGGTCTCCGGTCCGGACCCTGGTGCCACCGGAACTCCCCGTGCCATTCGTTCACTTCGGTTGCGGAGCAGTGATCCTGTGTCAGTCAGACATGCATCCTGGAAATGCTTACTCATAGCGGCGCTCATGACGGTCACCGGCCTGGTCGCCACGTCTACGCCCGCCACGGCGGCGGACGACGCGTCGCAGGCCGTGAGTTGCACGTCGTACTCGCTGCCGGTCCGTCTCTCCGATTCGGGCGAGGCGACCGAAACCATGTGGGGTGAGCTGTGCCGGCCCGCCGATCGCCACCCCACCACCGTGCAGTTCCTCGTGCACGGCGGGTTCTACAATCACGCCTATTGGGATTTCCCGGTCGGCAAGGGCTATTACTCCTATGTGCGCCATGCCGTCGCGGCCGGGTACGCCACCTTCAACGTGGACCCGATCGGCTCGGGCAAGAGCTCCCACCCGCAGAGCAGCGTGGTCACCGGCGACGCCGGGACCGTCGCGCTGCACGACGCCATCACCGCCCTGCGCAAGGGAACGGTCGGCGGGCAGGCGTTCAAGAAGGTGCTCTGGGTGGGACACGCGCTCGGCTCGTTCTACGCGTGGCGCGAGATACCGCGGTACGGCGACGTGGACGGGGCGATCCTCACCAGCGCGCTGAACAGCCACAACCCGGATCACGCCGCGATCGTGAGCGCCAACACGTATCCGGCGGTGCAGGACCCGAAGTTCGCGGACAGCGGCTACGACAACGGGTACTTGACCAACAAGCCGGGCACGCGCGGCTCCATGTTCTACTACCCGGCCACGACCGACCCGGCGGTGGTGGCGAAGGACGAGGAGACCAAGGACGTCCAGCCGGTCGCGGTGACCCAGCCGGCGGCTCCGCCGTACGGGATCAAGGTGCCGGTGCTCGTCGTCGCGGGCGCGCAGGACTGGCTGGAGTGCCAGGGGGTGACCGCGTACGACTGCGACGACCCGAGCAGCGTGCTCGCCCACGAGTCGCAGTTCTACCTGCCGGAGGCGAAGCTCAAGGTGGCAATGGTCCCGCAGACGGGTCACGATCTGGCGCTGGCGACGACCGCGCCGGCCACGAGCGCCCTCATGTTGCAGTGGGCCAAGGGGATCGCGGCTCCGTAGGGCAGCCTGTCCCGCTGTCCGGCCGACGCGTTCGACGCGTCGGCCGGACACGTTTGATGCGGCCCGGGAGGCGCGGCTCAGGACGTGTATGCGTACTCGGACCCGTCGCGGATGGCATCGACGAGCTCGGCCTGGCGGAGCGAGTCGGCGTTCTGGGCGGCCAGGTCTCGTGCGACGTCGCCGTCGCCGGACAGTACGGCGGCGGCGAAGGCGGCGACGATGTTCGCGAACTGGTCTCCCGCGGGAAGGGTGATCTCCTCGGCCCCGTCCTGCCGCTCGACCCGCAAGGTGGGGCGATGGTCCGGCGGCGGCGTGAAGGCCCGGTCGAGCCGGAGGCGCCCGGACGAGCCCCGCACCTCGTAGGCGCTGCAATAGGAGTGCTCCATGCCGAAGTGGAGCTGTGCCGTGACACCGGCCGGGTCGGACAGCAGCACACTGCCGCCCACCACGGCGCCCCGCGCCCGCTCGACGCGGAGCGCCCCGCCCACGAGACGGAGGCGCGCCCCGAGAAAGCGAAGTGCGGCACGGAGGGGATAGACCCCGATGTCCACCAGGGAGCCGCCCCCGACGTCGGGCAGGTAGCGGGGGTCCTCCGGCGGCCTCGGCGGAATCGTGAACGTGCTCTCGAAGGAGCGGAGTTCACCGATGGCTCCGCCGGAGACGAGTTCGTCGACGTGGCGATGCTGCGGATGGTGCAGGAACATCATGTTCTCCAGCAGCAGGCACCCGCGTTCGCTCGCGAGGTCAAAAAGGCGTGCGGTCTCCGGCGACCGGGTGGTGAGCGGCTTTTCGGCGAGGACGTGTTTGCCCGCCAAGAGCGCACGCTCCACCCACTCGGTGTGCAATGCGGCAGGCAGCGGAATATAGACGGCGTCCACATCGTCCCGCTTCAGCAGTTCCGCGTAGCCTTTTACGGCCGCTCCGCCGAAACTGCCGGTGAACCGCTCGGCCTTCGTCAGGTCGCGGCTCGCCACCGCGCGTATCTCGATGGAGGGCTCAGCCCGCATCGCCGGCAGTGTCCGCCGCCACGCGATGTCGGCGCAACCGAGCACGCCGAATCTCACCGGCCCCGGTCGCTGTTCCACAGACATGGTGGATGTTAACGCCGGGGTCGCGGACGGGGGAACCCCCGCAAAATCGGGGATTGTTCGGCCCCGACGGTTTTCGGAAAGGTGACGTCCGGTGCTTACAGGAAGAGGTAATCAGGTATGGCCGCCCAGATTCAACTTCCGCTCGACCCACCGCATCCCGCTCGACCCCAGCGCAACCTACGGGCGCTGCAGAAACAGGCTCCGGTGCACCGGGTCAGCACGGCCGTGGGAGACCCCGCCTGGCTCGTGACCGGGTATCAGGAGATCAAACAGCTGCTCGCCGATCCGCGTCTCGGCCGCAGCCATCACGACCCCGAGAACGCCGCGCGCAGTGGCGCGTCGGAGCTGCTCGACGGTCCGCGCGGCGACTACGACACCGAGCAGAAGTGGATCGCGACGATGCGCTCGCGGCTCCAGCCGTTCTTCTCGGCGGGACATGTGAAGGCGATGCGCCCCCGGGTCGAGGCGCTGACCGGCGAACTCCTGGATCGTCTTGAGAAGCAGGGCCCGCCGGCGGATCTGGCCGAGGCCCTCGCGCTGCTCCTGCCACGGGAGGTGATCGGCGAGCTCCTGGGTGTCCCGGTGGAGGAGAGGGAGCTGCTGGACGAGTGGACGACGGCGGTGAGCGACGCCCGCGACCGGGAGCGCTCGGCGGCGGGTCTTGCCGCCCTGCACCGCTACGGCCACGAACTGGCCGCCCGTAAGCGCGCGCACCCGACGCAGGACGTCGTCTCCTGGCTGTGCGAGGACGGCACCCTCTCCGACGACCAGGTCGCCCAGCTCGCGATGGGTGTGCTGTTCGCCGGCTACGAGACCACCGCGACGGCGCTCTGCGTCGGCACGGCGCTCCTGCTGGACTCCCCGGAGCAGTGGCGGGCGCTGCGCGAGAACCCCGGACTCGCGCCCACCGCGGCGGAGGAGAGCGTGCGGGTCGTCAGCCGGCTGCTGCCCCCGGTCATCCGGTACACGCGTGAGGACCTGGAGATCGCCGGGGCCGAGGTGCGCCGCGGCGAGCTCGTGATGCTCGACATCTACGCCGCGACCCATGACGAGAACATTTTTCCCGACCCCGACCGGTTCGACATCACCCGCGAGGACAACCCGCACCTCTGCTTCGGTTTCGGACTGCGGTACTGCATCGGGGCTCCCCTCGCCCGGCTTGAACTGCAGGCCGCCCTCACCCAGTTGACCACGCGTTATCCGCGGATGCGCCTGACGGTTCCGGTCGAGGACCTGACGGTCCGCCCGGGTTCGTTCGCCGCCATTCCCACGTCCTTCCCTGTCACTTGGTAGGTCCGCCCCCGGCGGGCCGATGGAAGAAGATCGAGAGGAACCCGTATGAGCCTGACGCCGGAAGCGCTGCGAGCGGCCGTCGACCGGGTCGCTCCCCCGGTGCTGGAGGTCACCAGCACCCCCGGCGCCCTCATCAGCGTCGGCTTCGCGGATGAGACCCCGCTGACCATGGCGTACGGCATCGCCGACGTGGAGAGCGGCGCTCCGGTGACCGAGTCGCACACCATGCGCGTCGGCAGCCTCGGCAAACTCCTGGTGGCCACCGCGATCGCGCGCCTGGCCGACTCCGGCGCGCTCGACCTGGACGCGCCCATCGACGCGCATCTGCCCTTTCCGGTCGTCAATGCGCTCGGTGGCACGATCACGCTGGCCAAGGCGCTGTCCATGCTGAGCGGCGCCGCCACGGACGGATACGACTGGGTCGAGCGGCCCGAGCCGGCGATGCGTTACATCGAGCGCGTGGTCAAGCGCGGTGTCGTCCACGAGTACGGCACGGACGCGCCCCGCTTCGTGAGTTCGGCGGACGCGAGCGGCTGGCAGTCGTCCTCGTTCATGTACCAGGTGGCCGCGCTGACGGCCGAGGCGGTGACCGGGATGCCGTTGGGCGAGTACGTGAAGGCCGAGATCCTCGCCCCGCTCGACATGCGCTCCACCGCCTGGCTCGACAGCCCCGACTGGGACGAGGTACGGAGCCGTTGCACGACGGGGCACATGGTGTTCGGCGACCGCGCCGTCCCGCTGCCGTGGCACGAGTGCGGTACCTACCACGCGGTCGGAGCGGTCATGTCCTGCGCCGACTACACGCGGCTGATGCTGGCGCTGACCGGCCGCGAGGGTCTGTTCGGCGGCGACGTCGCGAAGGAGATCCTGCGGCCGCGCACGACGGCGCGGGACGGGAGCCAGGTGGGGTTCGGTGTCCATCTCTCCGGAGATCCGGCGGCGGCCGACCACTGCGTCCGTTCGGTGGGCCACTACGCGTTCGGATGGTGGTCCGTCTCGCTCGCCTACCCGAACGCGGCGAAGCCGTTCTGCGTCACCGTGAGCACGAACCTCGCGGACCAGCGTGATGTCTTCAACCCGCCCGACCAGTACTCCTTCGGCATCCTCGCCCAGGAGATCGCGGGCTGGATCCGCGACGGAGAGACCGACACGCGCAGCCTGCCCAGCCGCGCCGAGTGGAACGCGTACGCGATGGGGCTCGTGGCCGCCGACAGGTTCGCCGGGCTGCTGGGGGCGGAACTCGACAAGGGGCAGATCTCCCGGATGGCCAAGGGGTCGCGGGGGGTCGGGGCGTCCTCCACCGCGGCGTTCGACGAGGCGCGCTTCGTCGAGGGCTACCTGGACATGCAGGCCGCGGTGCGCGAGCAGCGCATCGACGCGTACCTGGACACGGACTGCCCGGTCGGTGGCCTGTTCCGCAAGCTCGCGCGCAGGGAATGGGGAAGCAAGGGGTTCGAGGAGCCGTCGCCGGTGCGCTTCTGGTCCGACAGGCGGGCGTGACCTGCCCCCGGTCGGCCAGCGGCCCCGTCCGGGGCACCGGCGCTGTCGTCAGACGGCGACCCGGCCTCCGTCGACCGGCAAGATCGCCCCGTGCACGAAACTGGACTGCTCCGAGGCGAGGAAGACGATGGCACCGGCGATCTCCTCCGCCGTGCCCGGCCGCCGCGCGGGCCCGGCCAGCGCCGCCCGGTCGAGGGCGGCGCCCCGGGGGCGGTTCCCTCCGTGCGCGTCGGGCCGGGGCCGACCGCGTTGACCCGGACCCCGTGCGGACCGTACTCGGCGGCCCACGCCTTCGTCAGCAGCACCAGGGCCGCCTTGCTGGCACCGTAGAGGCCCAGGCCGGCGGCGCCGTAGGCGGCCGCCGCGGTGGTGACGTTGACGATCGCGCCGTGCCCGCGCCGGGCCATCGCGGGCGCTAGCTCGCGACGAGGAAGTACGGCGCCCTGACGTTGAGGCCGAACACCGCGTCGAAGTCCGCCTCCGTCGTCCGCTCGGTCGGGCCGAACGGAAAGACGCCCGCGTTGTTGACCAGTACGTCGATCCGTCCGAACCGGGCCACCGCGGCCTGCGCGAGGCGCCTCGCGGAGGTCTCTCCGTGCAGTTCGGCGGCGATGAAGTCCGCCACGCCGCCGGCCTCGGCGATGGCCTTGACGACCTGCCGCCCACGCTGTTCGTCCCGCCCGGTGACGGCGACGTCCGCACCGCGCCCGGCGAACGCCATCGCGGTCGCCAGGCCGATCCCGCTGGTCCCTCCGGTCACCAGGGCCTTCACGCCGGCCATGTCCCGCGCGCCGGGCGGCTGTCCGGCGCTGCCGGGCTGTGTGCGCGTGGTGTCGGTCATGCGCCCTCCTCCGTGCCGGTGGTCGCCCTCGTCCAGGCGAGAACCCGCTCCGCGATCCCCGGTGCCGACAGACCGTGAGCGTGCAGCAACGCGTCCCGGCCGCCGGGCCCGAGGAAGTCCGTCGGCAGGGCGAGGCAGGCCACGCGCGTCCTGGCGTCGGTCTCGGCGACGGACCGGCCGAGGCGCTCGCCGAACCCCCCGCGGCCGATGTTGTCCTCGACGGTCACGGTCAGCGGATACGTGCTCGCCAGCGCCACCAGCGCGTTGGGAACGGGCGCCACCCAGCGCGGGTCGACCACGGTCGCTTCCACGCCCCGATCGGCCAGCAGCACGGCCGCCTCCATGCAGGCGCTCGCCAGGGGGCCGGCGGCGGCCAGCAGCACGTCCGGATTCTGCGGCGCGCGCAGGACGTCCAGGCCGTCGATCCGCTCGACAGCCTCGACGCCCGCTCCTGCCTGCCCTTTCGGAAACCGCAGCACCGTCGGGCCGGCGTCCCGGTCGAGCGCCTCGCGCAGCAGAAGGCCCAGCTGTGCCGTGTCGCGGGGAGCGGCCACCCGCAGCCCGGGCACGAGCGACAGCCAGGACAGGTCCCAGATGCCGTGGTGGCTCGGTCCGTCGGGCCCGGTCACACCGGCCCGGTCCAGCACGAACACGACGGGCAGACGGTGCAGGGCCACATCCATCAGCACCTGGTCGAACGCCCGGGCCAGGAAAGTCGAGTAGATCGCCACCACCGGCCGCAGCCCGGCGGTGGCGAGCCCCGCGGCTGAGGCGACCGCGTGCTGTTCGCTGATGCCGACGTCGTGCACCCGGTCGGGGAACTTGGCGGCGAACTTGTGCAGGCCGACCGGGACGGTCATGGCGGCGGTGATCCCGACCACCTCCGGGCGTTCGGCCGCCAGGGTGAGCATCTCGTCGGCGAAGACGTCGGCCCATGAAGGTGCGCCCGGCGTCGCGACGGCACCGGTGGCCGCGTCGAAGCGCCCCACCGCGTGCCAGCAGTCCACCTCGTCACGGGCGGCCGGAGGGTAGCCGCGCCCCTTGTCGGTCAGGCAGTGGACGACCACGGGGCGCCGCATCCGCACCGCGGTCCGCAGGGCTTCCTCCACCGCGGCGCAGTCGTGGCCGTCGACGGCTCCCAGGTAGGCGATCCCCAGACTCTCGAAGAAGTCCGAGCGGTCCGTGGACTGTCTGCCGAGCCCGTCCAAATGCCGTGCGAGCGCCCCGGTCGTGGGCCGGTAGGACCGCCCGTTGTCGTTCAGGACCAGCACCAGGGGCCGCTCGGGGGCGGCCCCGATGTTGTTGAGCGCCTCCCAGGCCAGTCCGCCGGTGAGCGCGCCGTCGCCGACGACGGCGACCACTTTGCGGTCATGGTCCCCGCGCAGCGCGAACGCCTTGGCCATACCGTCCGCGTACGAGAGTGCGGTGGAGGCGTGGGAGTTCTCGATGACGTCGTGGTCGGACTCCGCCCGCGAGGGGTAGCCCGACAGCCCGCCGGCGGAGCGCAGGCCGCCGAACCGCTCTGCCCGGCCGGTCAGCAGTTTGTGCACGTACGCCTGATGGCCGACGTCGAAGAGGAGCACGTCACGCGGGGACTCGAAGACGCGGTGGAGCGCGACGGTCAGTTCGACCATGCCGAGGTTCGGACCGAGGTGGCCGCCCGTCCTGGCCACGGCGTGGACGAGGAACTCGCGTATCTCCGCGCACAGTTCGCCGTCGCGGGACCGGTCGAGCCTTCTGAGGTCGGCGGGTGAGGTGATGTCCTGGAGCAAGCTCATGACCGCGTCTCGCCCTCCCCGCCCTCGTGCCCCGGTTCCTGCCCCTGTTCCTCCGCGATCCGCAGCGCCTCCTCGATCAGCGTCTCGACGATGCGGCTCTCCGGTACCGTCCGCACGACCTCGCCGCGGACGAAGATCTGGCCCTTGCCGTTCCCGGAGGCGACTCCGAGGTCGGCCTCGCGCGCTTCCCCGGGGCCGTTGACCACGCATCCCATGACGGCGACCCGCAGCGGCACGGGCAGCCCCTCGAGCCCGGCGGAGACCTCCTCCGCCAGCCGGTACACGTCCACCTGGGCCCGTCCGCAGGAGGGACAGGAGACGATCTCCAACTGCCGCGGGCGCAGCCCCAGCGACCGCAGGATCTCGACCCCGACCTTCACCTCCTCGACCGGCGGCGCCGAGAGCGAGACCCGGATGGTGTCCCCGATGCCCTGACGGAGCAGGCAGCCGAAGGCGGTCGCCGACTTCACCGTGCCCTGCTGGATCGGGCCGGCCTCGGTGACGCCCAGGTGGAGCGGCTGCTCGCACTGCTGGGCCAGCAGTTCGTACGCCTCGATCGTCACCATCGGGTCGTGGTGCTTCACGGAGATCTTGAAATCGTGGAAGTCGTGTTCGGTGAAGAGTTCGGCCTCCCGCATCGCCGATTCGACCAGCGCCTCCGCGGTCGCCGAGCCGTGCCGTGCCAGGACGCGGGGGTCGAGCGACCCGGCGTTGACGCCGATGCGCAGCGGCACGCCGTGGTCGCTCGCGGCGCGGGTGATGTCCTTGATCTGGTCGTCGAAACGCTTGATGTTGCCCGGGTTGACCCGCACCGCCGCGCAGCCCGCCTCGATCGCCGCGAAGACGTAGCGGGGCTGGAAGTGGATGTCGGCGACGACGGGGAGCGACGACTTGGCGGTGATGGCGGGCAAGGCCTCGCAGTCGTCGCGCGAGGGGACCGCGACCCGGACGATGTCGCAGCCGGCGGCCGTCAGTTCGGCGATCTGCTGGAGCGTCTCGTCCACATGCGCGGTCACGGTCGTCGTCATCGACTGGACGGAGACGGGGTGGTCGCTGCCGACGCCGACGGAGCCGACCATCATCTGTCGTGTCTTACGGCGCCGGGGCGTGGGCCGTCCGAGCGGGACGCGCGCGACGGTACTCATGCGGGGCCTCCGATTCCGGCTCGTGCGGGGTGCCGGCCCATCAATGGTTCCGGTTGGAGAGGTAGTTGGTGAGCGAGAGCAGGGCGGCCACGCGGTCCACCGGCAGTCCCGGTACGGAGCTGAGCTCCTCGCGGGCCAGCATCTCGAAGCGCTCGATCTCCCGCACCGCCCTCGTCCAGCCGCCGGCCCGGGTGACCAGGTCGGTGGCGCGGCGTGCCTCGTCCTCCCCGACCGGTCCCTCGTCGGCGTAGAAGCGGGCCAGTTCGGCGGCTTCCGGGGTGTCGGAGGCGAGGGCGGCCGTCACGGGGAAGCTGCCCTTTCTGCTGCGCAGGTCCGAGCCGACGGGCTTGCCGGTGCGCCGGGGGTCGCCCCAGATGCCCAGGATGTCGTCGGCGATCTGGAAGGCGAGACCGAGCCGGAGACCGAACCGGCTGAACCGTCGTGTCGCCTCCTCGGAGGCGCCGGCCAGCAGGGCGCCCAGCTCACAGGCGCAGGCCAGGAGCGCCCCGGTCTTGTCCGCGGCGACCGCGAGCGCCTCGTCCGGGCTGGCCTCGGCCCGGCCCTCCAGCGAGAGGTCGGCCATCTGCCCGGCGGCGAGCCGGGCCACGGCCTCGGCCAGCAGCCGCGTCGCGCGCGGGTCGGCGGCCCAGGGCCCGTCCAGCATCAACGGGGCCTGCGCGAGCAGCAGATCGCCCGTGAGGATGGCGGCCGGTATCCCGTACTCGTGCCAGACGGCCGGGCGGCCGCGGCGTTCTTTGTCACCGTCCATGACGTCGTCGTGGATGAGGGAGAAGTTATGGATCATCTCCACGGCGGCGCCCGCGGCCGCGACGCGGGAGATCGCCTCGGCGTCGCTGGTGAAACACTCGCCGGTCAGCACGGTGAGGGTCGCGCGGACCATCTTGCCGCTGGTGGTCGCCGTCGGCAGATCACTCGACGGCCACCCGAAGTGGTGGGCGACCATGGGCCGGAGCCGGTCGTCGAACCGGGTGACCGCCTGATGGAGGATCGGGGTCACCATCCGGTTCACGCGCTCGATCTCCGGCGGGGTCGCCCTCGACGCGGCGTCCCGGGGGATGGGGTTGCGTAGGTCTTGGGTTGCTGCCGTCTCGGCATGCACAGCTCACCTCGGAAGTCTCATGCGCAGGAACAGAAATCCGTCGGGCCGGGCAGGCGGGTCTCACACGGGGTGGCTCACCGCCCGGGCGTTCGGGCCCGACAACTCGCTGATCAGTTCGGCGGGCACCGTCACGTCGTCGAACCAGCGCCCGCCGAAGGGTCGCGGCACGGGCAGGATCTGATCGCTGGAGTAGGCGAGGATCTTGCGGTTGTACGCGCGCATCTCGTCCCGGAGGGAGGCGGGCAGCTCGCCGTCCAGCGTGAAGGCGCGTTCCATCTCCCCGAGCAGTCGCCGGGTCTGGTCGATGGTCTCCAGTACGGCCTCGCAGAATTCGCTGCGCAGCACGCCGTATTCGCCCTTGATGCTGACGAGCCGTGCGATCGCCTCGTAGGAGACGTCCTGAAGATCGCGTCGGCTGAGCCACTGCGTCTCGTAGTTGAGGCGGCGGTACCAGATCGGTTCGATCATGGCCTGCCGGTGTTCTTCGAGCGTGCGGTGGAAGATCCGGTAGCCGTGCTTGTCGGGTTCCTCGAAGAAGCGGCATCCGGGGTCGAGGAAGGGCACCATCGGGCAGATGAGCGGCAGTGCGGGCCATCCGTCGAACTTGCGGATCAGGCGCTCGGAGTAGGCGACGGTGTCCATCACCGACTGGCGGTCCTGGTACGGCATGCCGATGAAGAACCACACCATGACGCCCTTGATCCCGGCGTCCAGCGCGCGGGGGATCCACCGCTCCATCTCTTCCATGGTGAACGTGCCGCGCCCCGCCGCCTTGCTGATCCTGGGATCGTGGGACTCGGGCGAGAGCAGGACGTAGGCGTCGGTGGATTCGCCCATTTTCTTCAGGGTGTCGTCCGGCGTCAGGTTGAACTGCTCGAAGTAGACGCTCCGGTAACCGAAGTCGTGCACGGCGTCGAGGTAGCTGTGCATGCGGGTCTTGTTCTCGGAGTAGCACTGCAGGGCGTAGATGGAGGTGTGTTTGGCCGCCTCCCCCATCGTCCTGAGCTCCTCGATGATCAGGTCGTTGTCCTTCTGCACGAGGGTTTTGCGGACGTCCATGATGTTGCGGTAGGCGAAGCGGGAGCCTCCGCACCAGCCGCAGTCGTGGGCGCATCCGGTGTTCGGCAGCGTCATGATGAGTTTGCTGGAGAGCGGCGTCACCGGTGCTTTCTTGTAGTACGACCAACTGTTGGCGACGTTGTTGTAGTTGGTCTGTGGCTTGTGGTCGAACCCCGTGGATTCGACCTCATCGCCGGAGGTGTAGAGAAGGTTCGGGATCGAGCGGAAGTCCCGGTCTCCCCTCAGCACCTTCTCGGTGAGGAGGCGGACGGGTTCGAGGGTGTCGTAGCCCCGCACGACGACGTCCACCGCGTCGTACCGGGCGAGTTCCTCGGCGTAGTAGGTCGCCGAGATGCCGCCGAAGACGGTCAGCGCGTCCGGATGGACCCGCTTGACGAGCTTCGCCAGCTCGATCGCGCCGTAGCACTGCGTCATCCAGTGCAGGTCGAAACCGAAGATGGGTGCTTCGAGCCGGCCCATCAGCGCTTCGACGTCGAGTTCCGGGTGCATCAGCATCAGCGAGGCGACATTGACGATGTCGCACTGCACGTCGTGCTCGGCCAGATGCTGTTTGATCGAGAACCAGCCGATCGGATACATCTCGTAGACAGAGGTCACGTTGACGCTGTCACTGTCGCTCAGATACGCGAAGAGGAGATCGTCGCGCTCGCGAAAGTCGAAGACGCTCGGCGCGTGCAGGAGGAACATGTCGGACTTCAGCTCATGCATGGGCGGACGACCGCCTCTCGTACACCATCGCGCTGAGATTGTCGACGTTCTTGAAGCTTTCCGGAGTGACATCGCTCCAGGGCAGCTTGACCTCGAACTCGCCGAGTATGTGGGCGATCAGAATCGTGGTGTTCAGCGAGTTGAGAATGCCCAGTTCGAGGAGTGGTGTGTCACCCGCGAGCTCTCCTTGAGGGTCTCCGGACAGGAAGCTCTCCCGGATGAACGCGAGCAGCTTCGTTGCGATCTCTTCTCGTTCCTGCCTGGCTGTCACTGACACCCCTCGTATGTTGTGTGCGGAGACCAGGGCCGTGAGGTCGAGCTTCCCCCGGTCGTTGCGGGGCAGCGCGTCGACGAAACGCACGTCGTCGGGGATCATCTGCGGGGGCAGCCGCCGTGCCAGATGGCGTCTGAGCCCGATGTTCCCCAGGGTGCTCGCCGGGGTCCTGGCCACGAACGCGGCCAGATGCCGTTCGAGCCCGTCCCCCACGGCGGCGACCGCGGCCTCGGCCACCTCCGGATGCGTGTGCAGTGCCACCGACACCTCGCTCAACTCGATGCGGTGACCCCGGACCTTGACCTGTCCGTCGGCGCGCCCGAGATAGTCGAAGGAGCCGTCGGGCCGGACTCTGACCCGGTCTCCCGTGCCGTAGGGGCCGTGCTGGGCCGGCCGCCCCCAGTACCCGAGGAAGACGGTCGGGCCGTCGACCATCAGCTCGCCCTCCTCACCGGGTCCGGCCGCCCGGCCGTCGGGACCGGCCGCCCAGACGCGGTCGCCGCTGCAGGCCGCGCCGATCGGGACCGGGACGTCGCGCTCCAGGTCCTCGGGCCGGACCTCGTGGTACGTGCACACGTTGGTCTCGGTCGGGCCGTAGAGGTTGAGCAGCCGGGCGTCGGTCCACTCGGCGAACTCCCGGACCTGGTGGACGGGGAAGGGTTCGCCCGCGAAGAGCACCGCACGCAGCGCCTCAGGGGCCGGCCGGTCGAGCAGGCCGCCGTCGCGCCGCATGAGGGTAAGCACGGAAGGAACGGAGTACCAGACGGTGATGTGCTCCCGGTACAGGAACTCGACCAGGCGTTCGGGGGCGTACGCGAATTCGGTGGGGACGGGGCAGACCGCCGCGCCCACCGCGAACCCGGCGTAGATGTCGAGGACCGACAGGTCGAAGGAGAATGAGGCATGGTTGGCGAACCTGTCCCCGGGCCCGGCCGACAGTTCCTCGACGGCCCATTCCACGAACGCAAGGGCGTTGCGGTGGCTGATGGTGACGCCTTTCGGCGTGCCTGTCGAACCCGAGGTGAAGAGGATGTAGGCGGGTTCGTCCTCGTCGACGACGACATGCGGCGCCTCGCGCGCGTCCCCGTCCGTCCCGGCGGCGCCGTTCGGCATCTCGATGTCGACGCAGGCCAGAGCGGTGCGCAGGGGGTCGGGAACGCGTGGGAACAGTTCGGCCGGGGCGCACAGCGCGCGTGCCGCGCACTCGTGGGCGAGGGTCTCGACCCGCTCCGCGGGGCTCTGGGGGTCGACCGGGACGTAGACGGCGCCGAGCCGCAGGACGGCATGCATGGCGGCGAGCACGTCCGCCGATTTCGGACCCCATACGAGGACCCGGTCGCCGCGGCCGACGCCCTGGCCGGCCAGGACGCGGGCCAAGGCGTCGGCGCGGGCGTCGAGCTCCGCGTAGGTCGCCGTGCCGCAGGGGCCCGCCACGGCCGGAGCCCGGGGGGTGCGCGCCGCGGCGTCGGCGAGCAGCGCGTGAAGGTTGGCCGGCTTGCTCACAGGCCCATCCCCTTGACGATGATCTCCCGCTGGATGTCCGTCGTCCCCGAGAAGATGTGCAGGGGGACGAGGTCGCTCAGCCGGCCGCCGACGCCCTCCGCGGTCAGATATCCCTTCGCCCCGAACACCTGCGCGGCGTCGATGCCGTTGGCTACCGCGCTCTCCGCGACGGCGACCTTGGCGAGGGCCGCCGCCTGACCGGCGTCCTGGCTGCCCTTGTCGACCTGCCAGCACGCCCGGTACAGCAACAGGCGGCTGCTCTCCAGGCGCTGTTTCATGATGGCCAGACGGTGGGAGACCGCCTGGAAGTCCGCGATGCGCCGGCCGAACTGCTGCCGTTGCCCGGCGTGCGTGACGCAGCGCCGCAGCTGGGCCTCCATCGTGCCCAGGAAGATCGCGGGCAGACACGCCCGCTCCCAGGTCATGGATGTCTGGAAGATGGCGCTGCCCTGGCCTTCCGCACCCATCAGGTACGCGCCGGGGACGCGGCACCCGGAGAACTCCACCCGGGCGGCGGCGCAGCCGTCCAGTCCCGCCTTGGCCAGGGGCGGGCCGATCCGCAGTCCCGGCAGATCCGTGGGGACGGCGAACGCGGACAGTCCAAGGAACCCGGCGGCGGGCGCGGTGACCGCGTAGGTGACGAGGATGTCGGCCAGGGGGCCGTTGCTGACGAAGGACTTCACCCCGTCGAGCACGTACGCGTCGCCGTCGCGCACCGCGGTCGTCGCGAGCCTGCTCACGTCCGAACCGGCGCCGTCCTCGGTCATCGCGTTGGCGGCGATCGTCCTGCCGGAGGCGAGGCCGCGCAGCAGTTCGGCCCGGACCGGCTCGCCGGCGTGCTGCGCGAGGGCGGTGCCGCAGGCCAGCAGGTGCGCCGCGATCGCGAAGGCGAGCCCGGTGTCGGCGCCGCCGGCGCAGAACGCCTCCAGGCCGAGAGCCGTGTCGAGCGCGCCGAGCCCGCCGCCCCCGTGGTTTTCGGGCAGGCACAGGCCGGTGATCCCGGACTCTCCCGCGGCCTGCCACACGTCTCTTCCGGCGGCCTCCCCCGGCTCGGGGCGGGGCAGGCGGCCGGCGGCGTCGCGAATGCGCCGGATCCGTTGTTGCTGTTCCTCGGTGAGGTCAAACTCCACTGGCCTGGGCCTCACGTTTCCGAGTCGGGTCGGTGCCGAGGACGCGGACGACCGCCGCCTTGTACGTCACTCCTGGGGAGAAGCCGCACAGCAGCACGTGGTCCCCGGCGTGGAGTCGCTCCGTCGCCAGCAGGTGGTGCAGCGCCGCCATGTGGTCGCTCGCGCCGAGGTGCCCGACGGTCCTGCTGAAGTCCCACGTCGACCGTTCGAGGGGGAAACCGAGGATCTTGAGGTAGGAGGCGGCCGCCCGGCGCGGCATGCCGTGGATGAGGACGTGCGTGATGTCGTCCGCCGTCACGCCGGCCTCCTCCAGCGCCTGCTCGGTGCAGACGACGTTGTGCCTCTGGTGGCCAAGGAGCAGCCGCACCCACGAGCCGTCCTCCTCGGCCGCGCGCTGGAAGGCGGCGCCTCTGGCCCCGTAGTCCAGGGCGGTGGCGGTGGTGGCGCCGGGCGGGAAGAGCGGCTCACCGCCCCGGTGGGCCTCCTCCATCGCCGAGAACGTGGCCGTGCACAGGGAACGCATCTCCGCGAGGCCCGGTGTGGTGCTCACCACGACGGCGCTGGCGCCGTCTCCCAGGTAGGCCACCCCGTCGCCGGGGTTCCACCTGTCAATCAGCGGCGTGCCGAAGTTGTCGCTCGCGGTGACCAGCGCCGCCGGGACATGGGGGAAGGCCTTGAGGTACCCGGCCGCGAGTTCCAGCGCGCCGAAGGTTCCGTTGCAACCGTTCCTGACCTCCATCGCGAGCAGGTCGTCGCCGAGCAGGTGCCGTTGCAGATACGCCTGGGGGCCCCAGCCGTCGGGGCCCTGGTGCCAGACGCCCGTGTAGAGGAGCAGCCCGATGTCCTCGGCGCTCGCCCCGCTGCTCTTGAGCGCCTCCTGCGCGGCGGCCAGGGCCATTTCCGGCGCCGCGGTCCGTCCCGCGACCGCGACCCCCGACAACCCGTACTCCGCCGCCGTGCCGGCCGGGACGAGCCCCTGTTCCACCGCCGATCCGATGCTCTGCGCCGTGGGCAGGAACACGCCGATTCCGGCGAGGTAGATGTCCCGGATACGCACAAGCCCCCCCTTTTCAAACGGCGTTGTCGGAGCGCCTTCGCACGACCAGATCCGAGATCGAGCGCAGCGAACTGGCGGCGCCCGGTGACACCTCGGTCTCCCAGTCGATGTCGAATTCCGCGCCTACTTTGTCGAGCAGCAGAACCAGCGTCAGCGAATCGACGCCGAGGCTGAGGAACGACGCGTCGCGATCCACCGGTACATCGGCGGGCAGGTCGTCCCAGACTTCCCTGAGGAGCGAGTCGAGTCGGGCGAGAACGCGTACGGGATCGACTGGCTCTGAATTCTCCGTGACCATGTCCACAGAACCTCGGTCCTCCCGACGAAGGGTGCGCCATTCCCCGACGCGGCGGGGGAAACGACCTTTTCATGCTGTTCCACGGAGGATGCGCCTTATCCTCGCACCCCTGTTCGCCGGGCAGTACCCTCACTTCTGGGGCCGTCAGGCCCAACGCAGGTGCAGCGGAAGCTTCTTGGCTCCGACGATGCCGCGCGCGTCGTGGTACTCGACGCCGTCCGCGACCGCTATCCCGCTCCAGCGGCCGAGCATCTTCTCCACGGCGATCCGCACCTCGAGGCGGGCGAGCGGTGCTCCCAGGCAGAAGTGGATCCCGTGGCCGAGACTCAGGTGCGGATTGGGTGCGCGGTGGATGTCGAAGGTGTCCGGCGCCGTGAACTGCCGCTCGTCCCGGTTGGCCGAGGCCAGCCAGGCGAGCAAGATCCTGCCCGCCGGTACGGTGTGCTCGCCGACCCGGACTTCTCGCGTCGTCCTGCGCATGCTCGGAGCCAAGGGGGTACGGAAGCGCAGTACCTCCTCGATGGCGCCGGGCAGGGCGCTCGGGTCCGCGCGCAGTGCCGCGGCGATGTCCGGGAACTCGTCCAGACACAGGATGACGTTGGTCAGCAGCGCGGTGGTCGTGATGTGTCCGGCGAGCAGCAGCAGCCCCACGAATCCGATGATCTCGTCGTCGTCCAGGCGCTGGCCGTCCACCTCCGCCGCCACGAGCTTGCTGACCAGGTCCTGGCTCGGCGCGGCCCGCCGCCGGCGGATGTGCTCCAGGCAGTAGGCGTTCATCTCCCGCATGACGACCGCCATGGCCTTCGTGCGGTCCTCGTTCGGTATGAAGGACGTCTGGCTCTCCGGGGCGACCAGGGAGTCGGCCCAGCGCCCGAACATCGGGCGGTCCTCGGCGGGGATGCCCAGCAGTTCGGCGATCACGGTGACGGGGAGGGGGGACGCCAGGTCCGCGACCAGTTCCAGCTGGTCGGCGCCGGCCTTCGCGTCCAGCAGTTCGTCGGCGATCACCTCGATTCGCGGGGCGAGTCGCGCGACCACTCCCGGGGTGAAGGCCTTGCTCACCAGGGTGCGCAGCTTGCGGTGCTGGGGCGGGTCCTTGCGCAGGAGGTTGCCCTTGATGAAGCGGTCCACGTCTTCCTGCGCCGGCATGAACGAGCTGAAGTCGGAGGAGAAGGTGCCTGGATCGGCGAGGACGCGCTCCACGTCGGCGTGGCGGAAGACGTGCCACACACCGGCTTCCTCGTCATGGCTGACGGGTTCGCTCTCCCGCATCCGCCGGAACCAGGCGAGCATCGTCGCGGCATCGGCGGACTGGTCGGCCAGCCGGGTCCCTTGTTCGGTCGCCGTCATCTCGGTCGTCCCTTCGTACGCGCTCACGCGGGGGTCAGCACCGCGTTCACCGCGACCGTGGTGTAGCCCATGGTGAAGCCGCCGCCCATGGCGTCGATGACGGCGCTGATGCCCTCCTGCACCTTCGCCACTTGGTCCGCGGAGTGCTGGCCGAGGTCGCCGTGGGCGGGCATCTGGTCCAGCCACTCGTCCCGGGTGTAGGACTTCTCCCAGTGGAAGCGCCACTCCTGCGCCGCGTCGAAGACACCGGCCTGCTGCATCCCGTCGGCCGCCTTGCCGCTCAGCATCGTGTATCCGTCGAGGGTGCTGGCCGTCCACTGGCGTGCGACGAGCGAGTCGGGCACCACCCGCCGGTAGATCTCACCGAAGGACCGCAGCACCTCGGGCGGCGGGACCTCCGCGTTCCAGAAGACCGTCAGCTGCCCACCGGGGCGCAGCGCCTGAGCCGCCCTCACCGCCCCGACCGCCGGGTCCAGCCAGTGCCAGGTCTGCCCGGCGACGACCGCGTCGAAGGACCGGCCCGCCGGTTTCCAGTCCTCGAACGTCGACTCCTCGACCTCCAGCCCGCGCCCCCGGGCGAACCCGGCCATCCGCGGGTCCGGTTCCACTCCGAGCACCGTGCAGCCGGCCGCCTGGAACTGCCGCGCCGCGATACCCGTACCGCAGCCGACGTCGAGGACGTCGAGCCCGGTGCGGGCTCCGACGATGCGGTGGAGCAGGGCTTCCGGATAGCTGGGCCGGGTCCGGTCATAACGCGCGGCGTCCGCGCCGAAACCCTCCGCCACCCGGCGTTGTCGGGAAAGCTGGTCCTCGGAGAATCCGTCCTTGGAGAAGGCGTCCTCGGAGAACTCGTCCTCGGAGAAAGAGACTCGCGTGTCGGGCACAGGCTGTACCGCCTTTCCATACTCGAGTGGTCACGATGTCGGACGGCCCGGGCATCGACAACTGGGAAAAGTTGGGGATGGCCACGCCGCGATCGCGCGTGCTACGTCGCCGGCGAACTCCCCCACTAATTAGGGATTGTCGGCACCGAGGGCAGCTGCCAGGGTGATGCCACGTTACGAGGGCCGCCCGAGCCGCCCTCGCGAAGCCATGAGGGCTCCTTTCACGCGGATCACCCAGATCGGATTTCCGACGATGGACCGTGTTCTTGATTTTCTCAGTTCCGCGGACTCCGCGGGCGAACTGCATCCGCGCCTGGTCGAACTGCGCCGCCAGGAAACGCTTCCGCGGGTGCTGCTGGCAGATGGGCAAGAGGCCTGGCTGGTGACCCGTAACGAAGACGTCCGGACCGTGCTGAGCGACCGGAGCTTCACCCGGGACGTCATGGGTGAGCGCGCCCGGCAGGCCGGCGAAACACCGGGCGGCGCACGGTCGGTGAACATGGACGGCCGCCCCCACAACGAACTGCGCGCCCTGGTGTCCAAGGCTTTCACCGTCCGGCGGATCGAGGCCATGACGCCCCGCATCCAGGCGTGGACCGACGAACTGATCGACGCCATGGAGGAGACGGGGCCACCGGCGGACCTCGTGGCGCATCTCGCCGTTCCGCTGCCCGCCCTCGCCATCTGCGAGCTGCTCGGTTTCCCCGTCGAGGACCGCCAGGTGCTGAGCGGCTGGTGCGAGCGCATCACCAGGCTCGGCGACGGCGGCCCCGACCAGCGGGCGTGGCAGGAACTGAGTGCCTACATCGCTCGCCGGGTGCCGGTCGAACGCGCGGCGCTGCGCGGCGAGCTCGCACCGGAGGCGTCCATCCTGACCAGGCTGGTCCACGCCCACGACAGCGAGGACGCGCTGTCCATGGAGGAGCTGCTGTCGCTGACCGTCGTGGTCCTCGCGGGCGGCCTGGAGACGACCCAGACCGCGATCGGCGCCGGGATGGTGCGGCTGTTCCGCAACCCGGCCCAGCTGGACAAGGTGCGCGCCGACCCGGACCTCGTCGTCCCCGCCGTCGAGGAAATCCTGCGCTACCAGCCCGTCATCGACGTCAACCGCGTCCAGGTGGCCACCCGGACGGTGCGGCTGGGCGGGCAGGAGATCCGCGCGGGGGATCTGGTCCAGGTGTCGGTCAACGCGGCCAACCGCGACGAGACGGTCTTCCCCGACAGCGAACGCTGCGACGTCACGCGCGGGCCGAACCCGCATCTCGCGTTCGGCTACGGCGCGCACCACTGCCTGGGGGCGGCCCTGGCACGGCTCGAACTCAAGACGGCCTTCTCGACCCTCCTACGGCGTTTGCCGGACCTGCGGCCGGCCGTGCCGCTGGAGAGCCTCGGCTGGCGGGGCGGGCACGTGACGCTGGGCCTCGAGGAGCTGCCGGTCGCCTGGTAAGACCCACCGTCTGCACTGGTGAACAGGGAGCACACAGGTGTTGATCTGCAGATACGCCGACCACGGCCGGCGCGGGTACGGGCGCGTCGTACACGAGGAGAACGGTGATCTCCTCGCGCCCGTACGGTACGACGGCCGGGCCCGGCGCTGGGTCGGGGGCATCGGTCCGGCGCGTCCGCTCAGCGAGGTCACGCTGCTGCCGCCCGCCGAGCCGACCAAGATCGCCTGTGTCGCGCTCAACTACGCGCCGCAGGGGTCGCCGGCCGGCCCCGGGCGCCCTGCGGGCCCCGCGTCCTGCGCCGTCGTACTGAAGCCGCCGTCGACGCTGGCCGGGCACGGAGCCGTGGTCGGCCACCCGGGAGAGCCCTGGGAGCTGCGGCACGAGGCCGAGTTGGCGGTGGTGATCGGGACGGCCTGCAAGGGTGTCCCCGCGGAGCGCGCGGCGGAGGTCGTGGCCGGATACACCTGCGCCGACGACCTCACCGCGTACGTGCGCAGGGCCCCGGAGGAACCGAGCGGGCACCCGCCGGTCTGGGCGAAGCACTTCGACACCTTCACGCCGCTGGGGCCGTGGCTGACCACCGATCTCGACCCGGCGGACGTACCGATCACCTGCCGGGTCAACGGCGAGGTCCGCCAGGACGGCGGCACCCGCGGCCTGCTCACCCCGGTGCACGAGATCGTCGCGGTGGTCAGCCGGCACATGTCGCTGCTTCCCGGCGACGTGATCCTCACCGGGACCCCGACCGGCTCGGGCCCCCTGTCGGTGGGCGACCGGGTCGAGGTGTCCCTGGCGGGGATCGGCACCCTGGGCCACACCGTCGGCGCGGCGACGGACCGGCCGTGGACGCCCGACCCGACGGTGAACGGCGGCGTGCCGGCCGGCAGCGTCGCGGACCGTCCTGCGACGAGGAGCGCCTGAGGTGGGCGGGCACGGGCTCGGCGCCACGCTCATGGCCCATGTGCGCACCTGGCGGCCGTACACGCTCTGGTACGTGGGCCTGGTCGGCCTTGCCGGACACGCCATCACCAGCGACCGGCACGACGACGCGCGGATGGTGGCGGCCTGGGCCGTGCCCACCTTGATCTGGGTCGCGGCGCACTATCTCGGCGACTATCTCGACCGCGAGCTCGACGCGGTCAGCAAACCGCAACGGCCCATTCCCTCGGGCCTGATCCGCCCCCGCACGGCGGTCTGCTGCGGCACTGTCCTGGCCGCGGCCGCCGTCGTCACGGCGGCCGTCGTCAACTACCGCACCCTCATGGTGACCGCGGCCGGTATCGGCGGGGCGCTGGCCTACAACGGCTTCTTCAAGGCCAGGGGGCTGCTGGGCAATCTGGTGCGCGGATCGCTGACCGGCGGGGCGCTCGTCTTCGGGGCGATGACGGCCTCGGACCTCCCTCCGGTGCGCATCCTCCTGTTCGTCCCGGTGTTCTGGGCGCACGACGCCGCGTCCAATCTCGTCGGCACGCTGCGCGACGTCGCCGGTGACCGCGCTGGCGGATACGCCACCTTCCCGGTCCGCCGCGGGCCCCGGACAGCCGTCCGGACGGCGGCGGGGCTCTACGCGCTGGCCGTCTCCGTGGCCGTGGCGGGCCTGCTCACCATGGCGGGCGACCGGGAGGGCGGCCTCGTGACGCTCCTGGTCGCGGCGGGACTCGGCGGCGGTGCCTTCGGCATGCTGTACGCGTCCGGACCCGAGCCCGCGGCCCATCTCGCCCTGCGGTCGCACGAGGTCCTGGTCGTCGAACGGATGGTGCTGGCTGCCGTGTTCCTGGTGCCGGGCCTCGGCGGTCTCGTCGCGATCGGGATTCTCGCTCCGATGCTCGCCGTCACGCTCGGCACCCAGCAGGCCATGCGTGCCCGGCACGAGTTCCCGCACGGCGTTCCCGCCCGCCCCGACGGGGACGCGGCGGCGGCACCGGCCCGCTTTCCCTAAGGAGGACGGTTCGTTTTGTGCTCAGACGTGGACAGCCGGGTGGACAGCTCGGTCGCGCGCGCCGCGCAGGCGCTGTTCGCGATCCAGCGTCCCGAGGGTTCCTGGCCGAACCGCCGCCCCACCGCGGTCCTGGGGACCGCCGGCGCCGTGGTCGCCCTGCACCTCGCCGACCCGGAGCGCTCACGCGATCTGATCGAGCGGGGGGCACAGTGGCTGGCGGCCGCCCAGAACGCGGACGGCGGCTGGGGCGGTGTGCCCCGCGCCGCCTCGCAGTTGGTGCCCACCGTGGTGACGGCGTCGGCCCTCACGCTGACGGCTCCGCGAACGGCCGGGGAGCCTGCGCGGCGTGCGCTGGACCTGATCAGGTCGCTCGGCGGTGTGGAGTCGCTCGCCGACCCCGGGATGGTCCACATGGCCACGACGTTCCTCGCCCTGGCCGGGCTGCGGAGCCTGCGCGGATCGCGGCGCATCCCTCTGGAGTTGCTGCTGCTGCCCCGGCGGCTCTGGCGGCCCCGGCTCTCCTTCCGGGCCGCGCCCTTCGTGGCCATGGCGTTCATCCAGGCACACGACGCCGCCCCGAAGGGCGTCGGAGGGCTGCTGCATCGGCTGGCCCGGCCGACCGCGCTGCGCCTGCTCCAGGAGATGGAGCGCGGGGAGAACGACCGCGGAGGATACGGCGGGGACAACTGGCTCGCCGCCGTGGTCTGTATCGGCCTGTGCCGCACCGGGGCCCCCGCGCACATGATCGCCGCCACCGTCGACTACCTGCGCTCGAACGTACGGCCCGACGGCTCCTGGCACATCATGCAGGGGCTCGACCTGATCGGCGGGTCCTACGTCGCCCGCGGCCTGGCGGACGCCGGTTACCGGGACGATCCGCGGCTGGCCCGGGCCCGGCAGTGGCTGCGCGGGTGCCAGCAGGACCAGGCGTTCCCCCTCTACGACGCGCCGCCGGGCGGCTGGGGCTGGGAAGGCCCCCACGGGTGGCCGAACTTCCTGGACAGCGCCAATGTGCTGGCCGCGCTCACCCCCGCCGGCCGCGAGGAGCCCGCGGAACACCTGCGGACCGGTCTCGACTGGCTCGTCTCGCGGCAGGACGGCCGGGGCTCGTGGGGGACCTTCGTCCCGGACACCACACTCGCCAACGACGGCCCTTGCCCCTACACGACGGCCCAGTGCGTCGAGTCCCTGCTCGACGGCGGTCTGTCCCGCGGCGACCCCCGGATCGCCAAGGCCCTGGACTGGCTGCTCGCCGCCCAACGGCCAGACGGCACCTACGAGGCCCTGTGGTACCGGGGCCTCACCGCGGCGACGGCCACGGCGCTCGTGGCCTTCGCCCGCGGCGGAGTGGGCGACCACCCCGCGGCGCGGCGCGCCCGCGAAGCCCTCCTGGCAGGGCAGTTGGCCGACGGTTCCTGGGGCCCGGGCGATACCGGCACGCCCGGCGACGATCCGTCGCGGGGCACCGTCGAGGAGACCGCCTGGGCCCTGCGCGGCCTGCTCGCCGCCGGTCTGCCCGCCCAGGACGACCGGCTGCGGCGGGCGGCGGAATGGATCGTCTCGGCGCAGGGCGACGACGGCCTCTGGGACGCGAACCCGGTCTGTCTGCACATCCGGCGTCTGGCCTACTACGCGGACGGCCTGATCGGGAACGGGCTCGTACTGCGGGCGTTGGGCGCCTACCGCAGCGCTCTCGCCGCCGGCCCGGTGGCGCGGCGGGAGGCGTCGTGACGACCGGACACGGCACCGGCCGTCCGCCGGACACCGCCTTCGACACCGACGTGCTGATCTGCGGTTCCGGGGTCGCCGGGACGGCGGCGGCCTGCGCCCTCGGCCAACTGGGTCTGCGGGTGACCCTGGTGGACAAGCGGCAGACCCAGCCCTCGCTCTGGAAGGGCGAGGTGCTCCAGCCCGGGTCCCTGGACTCCCTGCACACGTGGGGCTCGCTCGGCCACCTCGAAGCCAGGAGGGCGGTCCGGCTGAGCCGCCTCGTCGCCCGCACGGCCGACGGGGAGGAGCTGATGGCCATGGACTTCGCGACGCTCGGCGGCGAGCGGCCCTGGATGCTCGCCCACGGCTACTCGACGATTCTGGAGTGCATGGCCGCCTCGCTCGGCCCGACGGTGCGTCTGCGCCGCGGTGTGCTGGTCAAGGAGCTCGCCACGGACGGCGGGGGCCGTGTCTCGGGGGTGCGCGCCATGGTGGACGGCGCGGCCGTAGACATTCGGGCCCGCCTGGTCGTGGCGGCCGACGGCATGTCCTCGCGCCTGCGGGGGCTCGCGGGGATCGACGCCGAGCCCGTCGCGTACGACCACCGGTTGCTCTCCTTCGAGCTGCCCGGCACGCTGCCGGTGGACGACGAGGTGTCGGCCCACGTCACGGACCGCGGCCTGGTCATGCTCTATCCGCTGCCGGACGCGCGGATCCGGGTCTACGTCCAGGTGGGGGCCGACGAACTCCGCGGGGCCGGACCGGCCGGGCTGCGGCGCTGGTGCGCGGGGCTCGTTGATCAGGTACCCGCGCTGCGCCCGATCGCGGGGCTGCTCCAAGAGCACCTGGAACACCGTCAGTTGATGCCGGTCTGGCACTACCGGGCCCCGGCGCTCGTCCGGCCCGGCATCGTCCTGCTCGGGGAGGCGGCGCACGTCGTCCATCCCCTGGCGGCTCAGGGGATGAACACCTCGATCGACGAGGCGGAGGGGCTGGCGGCCCGGCTCGCGGACGTCGACGTCACCGACGGCGCCGCCGTCGACCGGGCGCTGCGCGGCTACGAGGACGACCGGATGAGCAGGATCGAGGCCGTGCACGCCATGAGTCACAACGCGGCGCGCATGATGACCAGCACCTCCCGCGGCGGCCGGATCATGGGCCGGCGCCTCATGCGCGGCACCGCCAGAAGCCGCCGCCTGAGCTATCTGGTCACGTACAACATGTCGGGCCTCGGCATGCGCCCGCTCACCAGGTTCGACCGGCTCGTGCAGTTGGGGGTCGTACCCGATCTGCGAGCGCGGTCGTTCACGCCCCCGCGATCTGCCGGGCACCGGGCCGGCAGTGGAACCCCGGCAGGCCCAGACAACGGACAGAGGGATTGACGTGTCAGACATCATCACCACGGCCTTCGAGGTCAGGCCGCTCACCAGTGCGCTGGGCGCCGAGATCCACGGCGTACGCCTCGAGGACATCACCGACGCGGACTTCGCCGAGCTGCGGCGGCTGCTGCTGAAGCACCTGGTGATCTTCATTCCGGACCAGGAGGGCTGGTCGGCCGAGTCGCGCATCGCCTGCGGCCGCAGGTTCGGCGAGCTGGAGGAGCACGCCTACCTGCCTCACCTGGACGGGCATCCGCAGATCCAGATCATCGACTCGGAGCAGAACGGCAAGATCCCGATCTGGCACACCGACATGACCTACGCCCCGAACCCGCCCATCGGCTCCGTCCTGCAGATCGTCGACGGTCCCGCACAGGGCGGCGACACGATGTGGTCGAACCAGTATCTGGCGTACGAGGGGCTGTCCGCGCCGCTGCGCGATCTGCTCGACGGGCTCACCGCCGTCCACTCCATCCACATTCCGGGCCTGGACAGCCAGGCCGAGCACCCCGTCGTGCGGGTCCACCCGGAGACGGGCCGCCGGGCCCTGTTCGTCAACCGGGCTCACACCTCGCACATCGCGCAACTGAACCGGAACGAGAGCGACGCGCTCCTGCAGTACCTGTACCGCTTCTCCACCTCCCCCGAGTTCACCTGCCGCTACCAGTGGCGGCCGGGCTCGGTGGCGATCTGGGACAACAGGGTCACGCAGCACTACGCGGTCGACGACTACTCCGAGCACCGCCGGGGCCTGCGCGTCGTGGTGCTCGGCGACACCCCCTCGGGCGACGAGCCCCGCTGGGACCACTACCGCCCAGTGCCGGGGCAGCGCTACGTACCGGACTGGGTCAACGCCAAGGAAGCGTACTGATGGGCGCGGCGACGGACGGCGCCCGGCAGGGCGCGGACGAGGAGAGCCCGACCCACGTCACCACCACGACCCGCACCCTGGACGTGCCGGGAGCGCGGCTGTGCTATGACGTACGCGGCCACGGCCCCCTGCTCCTGATGATCGGTTCGCCCATGGGCAGCAGGGGGTTCACAGCCCTCGCGACCCTGCTCGCCGCGGACTTCACCGTCGTGTCCTACGACCCCCGCGGCATCCTGCGCAGCACCCTCAGCGACCCGGACCAGCCGGCCCCGCCCGAGCTGGTCGCGGACGACGTGCGCCGGCTGATAGCGGAGCTGGACGCCGGACCGGCGCACGTGTTCGGCAACAGCGGCGGAGCCACCACCGGTCTGGCCCTGCTCGCCCGGCATCCGGACGCGGTGCGCAGCCTGGTGGCGCACGAGCCCCCGGTGACCGAGCTCCTGCCCGGCGCGCGGCAGGTGCGGGCCGCCATCGACGATCTCTGCGAGGACTACGCCGCAGGGCGCCGGGACGTGGCCCTGCGCAAGTACTCGGCCCTGTCCGGTGTCGGCTTCGCCTCGCCGCCTCCGGCCGGGCAGGCGTCGACCCGTGCGCTGTACACGCCGCCGAAGGACGTCCGGGCGATCCTCGACCGCTTCTTCGGCCGCATTCTCCAGCCCACCACGCGCTACCGGCCCGACCTCGACGCGCTGCGGACCGCGTCCGTCCCCGTGGTCGTGGCGGGTGGCACGACGTCCCGGGGGCAGCTCTACCACCGGACCGCGGCGGCCCTCGCCGAGCTGCTCGACACCCCGCTGGCCGCCTTCCCCGCGGGACACACCGGTTTCCAGGAACACCCGGAGCCCTTCGCCGATCTGCTCCGCGAGGCGTTCGCACCGCATCGTCAGACCAGGATGGAGCGAAATGGAACACAACTTCCAGGCCAGCCGCCAGTGGGAGCGCATACAGAACCGCTGGATCACTGAGGACGCCGGCGCCGACCTGACGCAGCTGAAGTCCGACTCGAGGAACTTCAAGCTCTCCCTCTGGGACCCGTCGACGAACGGGGTCCGCTACCTCAAGACGCTGGCCTACAACCTGGGCATGGCGCTGACCCCGCAGGAGCTGGCGCGGATCAGCAGGACCCCCAACCGGGAGGTCGGCGGCCCGACCACGGTGCGGTGCCAGGGCGAGACGCTCTGCCTGGACTATCTGCAGGCAACGTTCGAGGTCGGTTTCATCGAGAGCGAGATCGACCTGGACGGCGCCAGGGTCCTGGAGATCGGCGCCGGTTACGGACGCACGTGCCACATGATCATGTCCAACCACGATCTCTCCGGCTACTGCATCGTCGATCTGAAGAACACGCTGGAGCTGAGCAGGGCCTATCTGCGCGAGGTCCTGGACGAGCCCCGCTTCAAGCTGATCGATTTCATCGAGGTCGAGAGCCTGACGGGCACCTCCCTGCGCTCGGAGCGTTTCGACCTGTGCATCAACATCCACTCGATGACCGAGATGGCTCCGAAGACGGTCCGGTCCTATCTCGACCTGATCGACGCGACCTGCTCGGCCTTCTACGTGAAGAACCCGGTCGGCAAGTACATCGACAAGAGCCTGGACGGCTATCTGCAGGGCGAGGAGGCCGTACAGATGGCGCTGGAGAACGGGCCCCTGCGACAGCTGCTGGACATCCACGACAGCGAGGCGGTGCAGGCCGCGGTCCCCGCCTTCGTCGACGGGTACCGGCCGGGCTCCGCCTGGACCTGCGTCGGTGACGGCCGCGCCCTTCCGTGGAGCTACCTCTGGCAGGCCCTCTACAAGAATCCGCGCCGGTGAAGGGCATCATCCTGGCGGGCGGCAACGGGACCCGGCTCCAGCCCCTCACCCTCGTGGGTTCCAAGCAGCTCGCTCCGGTCTACGACAAACCCATGGTGTACTACCCGTTGTCCGTGCTGATGCTCACCGGCATCGACGACGTGCTCATCATCGCCCGGCCCGCGGAACTCGTGCTGTTCCGCAAGCTGTTCGGCGACGGCAGCAGACTGGGCATGCGCATCGACTACGCGGCCCAGGAGGAACCGCGGGGTATCGCCGACGCCTTCCTCGTCGGGGCCCCGCACATCGCGGGCGAGGAGTGCGCCCTGATCCTCGGTGACAACCTCTTCCACGGCGCCAAGCTGCCCTCCATGCTGCGCAAAACGGTGCGCAAGCTGCGCGGCTGTGTCCTCTTCGGGCACCAGGTCGCCGAGCCCCAGCACTTCGGCGTCGCCGAGATCGACGCGAAGGGCCGGCTTGTCTCCATCGAGGAGAAACCGGAGCAGCCGCGCTCCAACCTCGCGATCCCCGGCCTGTACTTCTTCGACGACACGGTGACGGACATCGCCCGCGGGCTGCGCCCCTCCAGGCGCGGCGAGCTGGAGATCACGGACGTCCTGCGCGCGTACCTGGCCGAGGGCCGCGCCGACCTGGTGTGGCTCGGCCGGGGCGTCACCTGGCTGGACGCCGGAACCCACGAATCGCTGCTCGACGCGGGCCGGTTCGTCCGGGACATACAGCATCACCAGGGCATCAGCCTGGGCTGCGTCGAAGAGATCGCCATGTACATGGGCTTCATCGGCGCGGACGCCTGCTACCGCCTCGGCGCCGAGATGGACGGCTCGCCCTACGGCCAGTACGTCATGCGCAGCGCCCTCGCCCACCAGCTCAACCCGACACCCGCCGAGCTGATGGAGGAGTGATGCGTCTGCTGGTCACCGGCGCGGCCGGCTTCATCGGTTCCGCGTACGTCCGGATGCTGCTCGCGCCCGGCCCCGTCGAGGTCTCCCATGTCACCGTGCTCGACAAACTGACCTACGCGGGCAGGATCGACAACCTGGACGTCACGCACCCGCGGCTGAGCTTCGTCCAGGGAGACATCTGCGACGCCGCGCTCGTGGACCGCCTCATGTCCCGGACCGACCAGGTGGTGCACTTCGCGGCCGAGTCCCACGTCGACCGGTCCATCGCCGGCGCGGACGCGTTCGTGCGCACCAACGTGACCGGCACCCAGACGCTCCTCGACGCGGCACTGCGCCGGGGGGTCGGCCGCTTCGTGCACGTGTCCACCGACGAGGTCTACGGGTCCGTCGCGGCCGGCCGCTTCACCGAGGAGGACGCCCTCGGCCCCACCTCCCCCTACGCGGCGTCCAAGGCGGGCTCCGATCTGATCGCTCTCTCCTACCACCGCACCCACGGCCTGGACGTCCGGGTGACCCGGTGCAGCAACAACTACGGGCCGCGGCAGTTCCCCGAGAAGATCATCCCCCTCTTCGTCTGCCGGCTGCTGACGGGCGCCGAAGTACCGCTGTACGGCGACGGCGAGCACGTACGGGAGTGGCTGCACGTCGAGGACCACTGCCGCGGGGTGGATCTCGTACGCACCGGCGGGCGTCCGGGCGAGGTCTACAACCTCGGCGGCGGCACCGAGCTGACCAACCGCGAACTGACGGAGCTGCTGCTCAAGGCCTGTGGCGGCACCTGGGACCAGGTGCGCCACGTGGCGGATCGCAAGGGGCACGACCGGCGGTACTCGATCCTCGACGTCAAGGCCCGCAGCGAACTGGGCTACCGCCCTCGGCGCGACTTCGAGTCCGGGCTCGCCGAGACGGTCGCCTGGTACCGGGACCACCGCTCCTGGTGGGAACCGCTCGCCGGTGGCCCCGGGCGGTGAGCGGGTGCCGGCTCAGGCGTATTCGTCCAGCGAGTTCAGGCACAACAGCAGGGTCCGTGCCTGGACGTTGACGTAGTGGCTGTACCGGGTGAGCGCGGCGAGCTGGTCCCGCGAGACCCAGCAGAACCCGGGCGGCGCGTCGAGCGGCGCGTCGCCCTCGTCGGCCGCCACGACGAGGTAGCGGCTCACCGAGTTCAGGAAACGGCCGCCTTCCTCGGAGTGCAGGGCGCTGTAGCGGACCCGCGACGGGGGCGCCGTCGTGATCAGGTCGAGGAAGGGCGGTCGCTCCGCGACGGGCAGATGGGCATGGCTTCTGGGCTGGCACTGGACCGTGGGGCCCAGCTCCACCTCGGTGGAGCCGCCTTCGGCGCGGGCCCGGGCCAGCACGTGCGGCACGCCCGCGAACGTGCGGGTGACGAAGGCGACCACGCCTTGACCGCGAGGCTCGATCAACGGCTGGGTCCAGTGGCCGACCTCGCGGTTGCTCGCCCGTACCGACACGGCCACGGTGCGGAAGTAGCGGTCGTCGTCGTGGTCGATCGAGGAGGCGCCGCGCGTCCAGCCCGCTACCCCGGCGAGCGGGATGCGTTCGCTGCGGATCGGGATCGCGGCCCGGTGCAGGGCCAGCCAGGACAGCAGCTCCGTGTCCGAGTGCAACGCGTGCGGCGCTCCGCGCACCGGCAGGGCGGCGAGAACCGAACGGGCGTCCATGTTCACGGTGTTGTCGTGCCGCAGGAGCTGATGGATCTGGCGCAGGGTGAGCCAGCGGAAGTCCTCGTGCTCGGGTACCGGGCCGCTCGTCTCGACGATCATGTTGCGGTTGCGCTTGCGGTGGAACCAGGCGCCGTGCTCGGACTGCAGCACGTCCGCAAGGACGCGGCCCCGGGAGGGGTCGGTGAAGTACTCCAGGTAGCGGACGGCCGCGCCCTTGTGCACCTTGGTGTAGTTGCTGTACGTGGCCTGCACGGTGGGCGAGAGCTGGAACAGTCCGGGGTTGCCCGGCTCCATCTTGGCCTGCATCAAGAAGTGCAGCACTCCGTCGAACTCCCGGGCGAGGATGCCCAGGATCCCGACCTCCGACTGCACGATGACGGGCTGGTGCCACTCCGTCCGCTCGGGATGCTCACCGATCGCGGCGTGCAGCCCTTCCACGGTGAAGAACCGGCCGCTGCGGTGGGCGAGGTTTCCGGTCTCCGGGGCGAACGACCAGTCCTCCAGCGCTTCGAAAGGGATGCGGTCCACCGCGAACGAGGCCTGCGCGCGGCGCCGCCCGATCCATTGGCGGATCTCGTCCGCGCTTTCGCCGGCCGGCGCGGCCGCGGACCGGGCGATCCGGTCGGGCAGCGCGGCGGCCCGCCGGGCCTTGAGCCGCGGCGCAGTCCGGATGGAGCCGGGCACGGTCACCTGTGGGCCCCTACGAACTCGGTGACGGAGGCGATGACGTAGTCGATCATCTCCTCGGTGAGGCCGGGGTAGACGCCGATCCAGAAGGTGTGCTCGGTGACGATGTCGCTGTTGGTCAGCTCGCCGCAGACGCGGAACTCGCGGCCGAGGTAGGCGGGGTGGCGGGTCAGGTTGCCCGCGAAGAGCCGGCGCGTGCCGATCTTGCGGCTCTCCAGGAAGTCCACGAGCTCCGCGCGCTTGAAGGGCGCTTCGGGGTCGACGGTGATGACGAAGCCGAACCAGCTCGGGTCGCTGCCGGGCGCGGGTTCCGGCAGCAAGAGCCAGGGCACCTCGGCGAGACCGGAGCGCAGCCGCCCCCAGTTGCGCCGCCGCGCGGCGCAGAAGTCGTCGAGCTTGTCCAACTGGGTCAGGCCGAGTGCGGCTTGGAGATCGGTCACCTTCAGGTTGTAGCCCACGTGGGAGAAGATGTACTTGTGGTCGTAGCCGGCCGGCAGCGTCCCCATCTGGTAGCCGAACCGTTTGCGGCAGGTGTCGCTCTCCCCCGGTTCGCACCAGCAGTCCCGGCCCCAGTCCCGCAGCGACTCCACGATCCGGGCCAGGGCCAGGTTCGAGGTGAGCACGCAGCCGCCCTCGCCCATCGTCAGGTGATGGGCCGGATAGAAGCTGACGGTGGCGAGGTCGCCGAAGGTTCCCACGAGCTGTCCCTTGTAGGTGCTGCCGACCGCGTCGCAGGTGTCCTCGATGAGCAGCAGGTCGTGTTCCGCGGCGAGTTGGGCCACCTCCGCCACCTCGAAGGGGTTGCCGAGGGCGTGCGCGATCATGATGGCCCGGGTGCGGGGCCCGATGGCTTTCTCGACGTGCTCCGCGGTGGTGTTGTACGTGCGCAGGTCGATGTCGACGAAGACCGGGACGAGGCCGTTCTGCAGGATGGGGTTGACGGTCGTGGGGAAGCCCGCCGCCACCGTGATCACCTCGTCGCCCGGCACGAGCCTGCGCTGTTCGAGCTGGGGTGAGGTGAGGGCGGTGAGGGCCAGGAGGTTCGCCGAGGAACCGGAGTTGGTGAGATGCGCCTTCCGGCGGCCCATGCGCCGGGCGAAGGCCGATTCGAACTTGCGGGCCGATCGGCCCGCCGCGATCCGCAGGGTCAGGGCCGCTTCGACCACGGCCGCCCTGTCCGCGTCGTCGAGCACGGCCCCGGACGGCCAGATCTCCGTGACGCCGGCGACGAATTCCCTGTCGTCACTGGTCTCTCGGTGGTACTGACGTACCTCGTCGAGGATGTGCGCGAGCCGGTCACTCATGGGTTCTCCTCGCCGTCGCCGTGGGCGTTGCGGGGGCAGGCGGTAGTTGGCCGGCACGCGATGCACGGGCGGGCGGCCCGGCACAGTGTGGCCCGTGCGGCTAAAGCCGGCCTAGCCCCGGTCTTGCGCGGAGCTGCCCGCCGCGCTGAAGACCCGGGCCGGAGGGGCGATGCGGCGACCGGCCGGCGCAAGACTCGCGCAAGAACAGCTTTAGGGGCGCCCTTCAGGATGGTCGCAAAACGCGCAACCCCCGGGACGTGACGCACAGTCACATTCCGGAAGCGCAGAGCACTTCCGAAACACGTCGAGCCCGTCCCAGAGCCTGAGCACGAGAGAGGACCGGAATGGCCATCCTCGAACCGGACATCTCAGATGTCGCCCACGCGCTCACGCCGAGACAGACCGAGGTGGTGCGGCTCGCGGCACTGGGTCTGACGGCGAAGGAGACCGCCCGGCGGCTCGGCATCTCGAAGACCACCGTCGACGAACACCTCACCGAGGCGCGGCGCCGTGTCGGGGCCAGCAGCAAATCGCATCTGGTCGGTCTGGCAGTCGCCGCCGGGATCGTCGCCGGATAAAATCCCGACGCGTCGTGGCGGGCGCGGCCCTTTCAGAGGGTCGTCGGCTTCTGTATGCCCTGGCCGAAGACGTTGTTGTTGCCTCACGGTAAGATGAGCAGGTGCCCATCTTTATGGGCGCGCGCTCAGTGGGCGACGACCGGGCGCGGGCGGGCCGGCGTACGAGAGGACGGGCGAGTGCCGACTGGGGTGCACCTTCGCGACGCGAGACAGCAGTTGTTCGACGCCGCCGAGCGCGTGCTCCTGCGCAGCGGTCCGAACGGCCTGACGGGCCGGGCCGTCACCGACGAGGCGGGCTGCGCCAAGGGCGTCCTGTACCGGCATTTCAGTGACTTCGACGCCTTCCTCACCGACCTCGTGCTCGACCGGGCCGGGCAGCTGGAGAAGGAGGCGAGCGCGCTGCGCGAGTCGGCCGGGACCGGCACCGTGGCGGAGAACCTCACCAGCGCGCTGTTCACCCTGTTCGGGCCGGTGCCGGTGGCGATCATCCCGCTGATCACGTTCCGGGACGAGCTCCGCGCCCGGCTGCGGCAGGTCATGCCCGGTGGCGGCATCGCGATCCTCGCCCAGGCCTCGAGCGCCATCTCCGCCTATCTCGCCGCCGAGCGCGACCGGGGGCGTATCGCGGCCGACGCCGACATCGACTCGCTCACGCTCTCCCTGACCGGTGGCGGCCATCTCCTGTTCACGGACCGCGACCCCGGCCCGCCGGCCACGGACGCCGTCGACAGGCTGGTGACCGCGGTGATCACCGACGCCGTCCAGCGACGACCGGTTTAGGGCGTTCCGCACGGCGCGTGGCAGAAAACAACAAGACACAATCGTGGCGCCGATGAATCCGGCTCCGGCCACCCTCAGAGAACAGAGCGTTTCCGGTCGTCACCGAAGCCATAATGATCTCCCAGGTCAGCGGCGTCTCGCCATATTCAACCAAGGGGAGGTAATAATCCTCTCCAGAATGCCACACCATTGGCGTCCGAAAATCGCGCGACATAGAATAAGGAATGTCTCATTCCGCCCCGTTGTCAACTTGTCGATATTGCCGTTTAATCTTTGAGCTGTGCATGATCGGGCCCGGCTCCGCAATGTGGCGAGAACGTTGTCAGCGTTCCTGGCGAAGGGATAGACCGTGCCTGCCTCTCTCCCCCCCCTTGTGTCGGACCGCCCCCACTCCGGCGTATCGGTCGGCGGTCACCGTCCCCTGATACCCACGACAGCGGGGGAGGGCGCCCGGTGAGGTACGAGATGCTGGGCCCGCTCCGCGTCCGGGACGAGAACACGTACTTCACGCTTCATGCGCAGAAAGTGGAGATGGTCCTCACGGTGCTGCTCATCCGGGCGGACCATCTGGTCTCCCCGGAACAGCTGATGCGGGAGATCTGGGGCGAGAATCTGCCACGACGCGCCGCCGCGGGCCTGCACGTGTACGTTTCCCGGCTCCGCAAGTTCCTGAAGCTGCCCGGCGCGAGTGGCAACCCCGTCGAGACCCGGACGCCGGGCTACGTGCTGCACAAGGGCGACGACCAGATAGACGCCCAGATCTTCCCCGAACTCGTCGACGTCGGGCGGTCGTTGCTCCGCGAGCAGCGCACGGACGAGGCCGCGTCCTGTTTCAGCGAGGCGCTCGCGCTGTGGCGCGGCCCGATCCCGGGCCACAGCGGCGACGGAACCGGCGCCAAGGGCCCGATCATCGACGGTTTCTCGACCTGGCTGACCGAGATCCGCCGGGAGTGCCAGGAGATGCTCGTCGAGTGCCAGCTCCAACTCGGTCGGCACCGCGAGGCGGTGAGCATGCTTTACGCCCTCACCGCCGAGAACCCCATGTGCGAGGCGTTCTACCGCCAGCTCATGCTGGCGCTCTACCGCTCGGAGCGGCAGGCGGACGCGCTGAAGGTATACCAGTCGGTACGCAAGACGCTCAACGACGAGCTGGGGCTCGAGCCCGGGCGCCCGCTGCAGGATCTGCAGCGGGCCATCCTCTCGGGCGACATGCACCTGATGTCGTCGCCGCTGGCGATGTCTGACCGCTGACCACCGGCAGGTGGCGGCGGCCGGGCCAGCGTGCGTGGCTAGCCGCGGTAGGTCTCCAGCAGCCGCAGCCACACCTCGCTGACCGTCGGGTACGACGGCACCGCGTGCCGCAGGCGGTCGATCGGCACCTCGCCGGCGATCGCGATCGTCGCCGAGTGGATCAGTTCACCGACGCCGGGGCCGACGAAGGCGACGCCGAGGTGGATCTCGCAGTCGATGTCGACGATCATGCGCACGGCCGGTGTAGCCGTCGGCGTACAGGCTCGCCCCTGCCACGTTCGCCAGGTCGTAGGCGACGGCGCGCAAGCGGTGCCCCGCCTCCTCGGCCTCGGCCAGGGTCAGGCCCGCACTCGCCGCCTCCGGGTCGGTGAAAACGACCTGGGGGACGGCGGCGATGTCGCGCGACCAGCTCGCCGGCGAACGGCTCCATCCGGTTGAGCAGCCCGTCACCGCGTACGAGCAGGGTGACCTGCGAGCCGAGCGCCTGCCAGGCCGTCGCCATCTCCGTCCGCACGACTCCGCCGCCGACGACGACGAGGCGGCCCGGCACCTGGTCGGCGCTGGTGGCCTCCCAGCTGGTCCACGGCTTGGCGTCGGCGAGGCCCGACAGATCGGGCAGGGCCGCGCGGGTGCCGGTGCAGACCGCCACGGCGTGGCGCGCGGTCAGCGTGGTGACCGTGTCGGCGTCCCACTGACACAACCCAAGAAGTGAACGTGATCGTGCCGCGCGTCGGGCAGGCCGGGCCGTGGTGGTGCGACAGCGAGCGAAGTTGCCACGCCAAGTCGCTCTGAACATCTGCCGTGAGAGCAGACAGCAGGCTCAGAACCGGCGCGGTTTCTTCAGCACGGAAGACGATCATTCTCGTGTGACCATCCTGGACCAGGGGTGGGCGCAGAATTCGACGCGGCGACCACGCCTGTGCTTGCCGAGAATGTCATCCGCCCTGGTCGGAGGCCTGCACCGTGCCCCACGGTCACCGACCTCGGTCGCTGGAGTCGGCGCTCTCGCGTAGTCGGTGGGCCACGCGTCATGATGATCGATCGTGCTACTGCGACTGGCTTACCTGAGTGTGACGAACGCGTTCGCGGTGTTGCGCCTGCTGCCGATGAGCGATCGGGACAAGGATGCGGAGATCCTGGCCCTCCGACATCAGATCACGGTGCTCGAACGCCAACTCGGCAAGGAAAAAGTCCGGTTCAGTCCGAGCGATCGAGCCTTCCTGGCGGCGCTGCTGCACCGGCTGCCGTTGCCCGCCCTGCGGCGTGTGCGGCTGCTCGCGCGTCCTGACACGGTGCTGCGCTGGCATCGCGACCTCGCCAGGCGCCGTCATGCAGCCATATCTCGACCCAAGCGACCCGGTCGACCTCGGACCGTGCGCTCCATCCGGATTCTGGTGCTGCGTCTCGCGAGGGAGAATCCAAACTGGGGCTACAGGCGTCTGCACGGCGAACTGCTCGTGCTGGGAGTGAAGGTGGCCGCCTCGACCGTCTGGAAGATCCTCAAGGAATCCGGCGTCGATCCGGCGCCCGACCGGAGCTCCAGCACGTGGGCCGACTTCCTGCGCTCCCAAGCCGACGCCCTCCTGGCCTGCGACTTCTTTGAGACGGTCACCTTGTCCGGCGCGCGGATGTACGTACTCGCGGTGATCGAACACAGCAGTCGCCACATCCGGATCCTGGGCGCCACCGCACACCCAACCACCTCCTGGGTAACGCAAGCTGCGAAGAACCTGGTCATGGATCTCGAGGACATCGGCTGCCGGGCGCGATTCATGATCCGCGATCGGGACGGGAAGTTCCCCCAGTTGTTCGATGCCGTCCTCAAGGAGGCGGGGATCGAGGTCGTCCTCACCGGCATCCAGATGCCAAGAATGAACTCGGTCATGGAAAGGTGGGTGCAGACCTGCAGACACGAACTCCTGGACCGGACCTTGATCTGGAACCAGCGCCACCTCCTCCACGCCCTGCGAGAGTTCGAGCACCACCACAACTTCCACCGACCACACCAAGGCATCGCGAACGCCCGACCGCTACACCCACTGCCCTCACCAATCGACGATCCGGACAAGCTAAGCCATCTCGACATACGACGCCGCGACCGCCTTGGCGGCATCCTCCACGAATACAAACATGCCGCGTGACCTGCATGGACAAGGTATTCGGCAAGCGCAGGGCCGGCCTCACGTCCGGCAACCGTCCGGGGCGGACGACGGCCCCGGTGCGCACCGATCCGGTCATGCCATAGCGCTCCGGCACTGTCACCCCGGCTGACCCAGTAGGGGGAATCGCACGCCCCCCGGGCGCGAGCGGTGGCTGAAAGCCAGCGATGACGGTGAGACTCGCAGGTGGACCTGTGCTCGTCGTCCGCGGCGGGGTACCCGTCGGCGCACGAGTCCCCCTGCCCCAGGAGGCACCCCCCATGACTTTCAATCCGCTCGAGCAGCGGGGTATCCCGCTGGACCGTCAGCTGCGCAGTTGGCGTGAGCTGAACGTGCAGCCGATCGACCCGGACCGCTGCGACCCGTACACCCGGTGCCGGATCATCACGATGAACGGGATCGAGGTGGAGGCGATCCTCTTCAGCCACCAGCTCGCTCGCAATACGGCCGACCCGGAGGTCAAGCGGCAGCTGGCGCGGACCCGGTACATCGAGGCGCAGCAGCAGAAGGTGGTGAACTGGCTGCTGCCGGGCGTCTCCTCGGTCCTGGAGACGACGATCGCCTACGAGCAGGTCGCCGTTGACCTGACGGCGTGGGTCGCGCGGATGGAGCCCGATCCGTACCTGAAGCAGGCGTACCAGTTCGGTGTGCTGGAGGACTTCGACCACCTATACCGGTACGCCAACCTGTACGAGATGATCGAGCACCGCAAGGCGGAGTCGATCGTGGACAACCTCACCGAGGTGATGCCGGGCCGGCCGACGAGGTTCCACCACCGCGATCCGGTCGACAACGTCCGCGACCCGTACGACAAGGACGCCACGAACCCGCTGTCGAAGCTCCACGCGCTGACGATCATGTCGGCAGAGCAGCAGACGATGAACTTCTACATGAACACCGGCCCCACCTACATGGAGCCGATCGCCCGCCAGCTCTACCAGGAGATCGGGCTGATCGAAGAGGAACACGTCACCCACTACGAGTCCCTCGTGGACCCGGGCGAGACGTGGTGGGAGCAGCTGGTCAACCACGAGTACAACGAGTGCTACCTATATTACTCCTTCATGGAGCAGGAGAGCGACCCCCGGGTGAAGGCGATCTGGGAGCTGCACCTGAACATGGAGCTGGAGCACCTGCACACGGCCTGCGATCTGATGCGCCGCCACGACGGCCGCGACCCGCAGGAGGTCCTGGCGCCGGAGCTGCCCAACGTGCTCACCTTCGAGCCGAACAAGCAGTACCTGCGCGAACTGCTGGACACCCAGATGGACCTCACCACCCTCGGCGCCGGCTACGTGCGCGAGGCGCACGAGCGGTTCGAGAAGATGCAGGAGCAGATCCACGGCGGCGAAGCCCCGCCGAGCGACCGGGTCATGACCGAGCACGACGAGATGTTCGGCCGCGAGTACCGGGTCCAGTCCGAGGGCGAGCACCCCGACCCCGCGCAGCGCGAGAAGTGAGGCCGCCGCACATGTCCGAGCTTCAGACGCCCCAGGCCGGTGACGACCAGGCACCCGACATCGACGTAGTGGCCCTGCTGATGCGCCAGCACGGCGACATCCGCAACCTCTTCGACGAGGTCGAGCAGAGCCAGGGTGAGGAACGCCGGGACGCCTTCCGTCGCCTCGTACGGCTCCTGGCCGTGCACGAGACCGCCGAGGAGGAGGTCGTCCACCCCTTCGTCCGCAGGGCGGTCGAGGGCGGCGACCAAGTCGTCAAGGACCGCCTCGCGGAGGAGAAGTCGGCCAAGGAGACCCTCGCCGCCCTGGACGACATGGACACCGACGACCCCAAGTTCATGCCCCGGCTCATGCAACTGCGCACCGAGGTGCAGGAGCACGCCCGGGCGGAGGAACGCTACGAGTTCTCCCACATCCGCCGCAGCACCGATGCCACGAACCTCGCCACCATGGCCAAGGCCGTCAAGGCCGCCGAGGCGATGGCTCCCACCCGGCCCCACCCCGGGGTCCAGTCAGCCACCGCCAACGTGGCCCTCGGCCCGGTAGCCGCACTCATGGACCGCACCAAGGACGCCGTCCGCAAGGCCATGGGGCAGAACTGACATACCGGAGCCGTGAAGTCGGGCCGCCTCAAGAATGCCAAGGGGGGCTCGAGGACTGCCAGCCGGTGTGCGCCGAACGCGACAGCCAGCCGCGTCACGAGACAGGGCTGCAACGGGCCGGCGCTCAGAAGTGAGTCTCCGGGCCACCACCGAGCGATCGACGCATGGGCATCCGGGCGGAATGTTGCTCGGCGATGACCTGCTGGGACGGTACCGCGCCAGCAGGTCCTCGCCGAGCTCGTCGTCGGCGGCGGCGGCGGGTGATGGTTTACCGCGAAGAGGGCGCGGCACTCGGGCACCGCGAGTGACCTCTCCGACGAGTCCTCGCCATGCGATGCACTGGCAGAGGCGCATCGGGAGCCAGTCCGGTGGCACGGCCGGGCGGAACAGAAGGCCATCGATGACGACGATCGGTGTCGAAGAGGAGTACCTGCTGCTCGACCCGGTCACGGGTCTGCCGGTACCCATGGCGGACAAGGTGCGGGCCGCGGCCGGCCCGGGGCGCCTCGTGGCCGACCAGGAGGTGCACTGCGAGCTGCTGCAGGCGCAGGTCGAGGTGGCCACCCCGGTGTGCGGCACGCTCGAGGAGGCCGGTGGACACCTGCTGCGGCTGCGGCACGCCGTCGGAGCGGCCGCCGAGGCGCACGGCTGCCGGATCGCGGCCTGCGCCACACCCCCGCTGCGCCACGGCCACCCCGTGGCCGTCACCGACCAGGCCCGGTACCGGGCCATGCTCACCCAGGCACCCCAGCTCGTGGCGGAGCAGCTGGTCAACGGCATGCACGTGCACGTCGGCGTGCCCAGCCGGGAGACCGGCGTACAGATCCTGAACCGGAGCCGGGTGTGGCTGCCGACCCTCACCGCTTTGTCCGCGAACTCTCCGCTGTGGGACGGCCACGACACCGGCTTCGCCAGCTGGCGCACCGTGATCTTCAGCCGCTGGCCGGTCAGCGGCATGCCCCCACGCTTCGCCGACATCGCCGACCATGACCGGCGCGTGCAGCAGCTGCTGGACAGCGGTCTGATCTCGGACACCGGTCAGCTGTACTGGCAGGCCCGGCTCTCGGCCCGGTACCCCACCATCGAGGTGCGGTGCCTGGACGTACAGCTGCGCGCGGACGACGCGGTGATGCTCACGGGCCTCGTCCGGGCCCTCGTGGAGACCGCGCTGGCCGAGGCCACCGCCGGCGCTCCCGCGCTCGATTGCGACCAGGAACTGCTGCAGGCCAGCATGTGGCACGCCGCCCGCCACGGACTGAGCAGCACCCTGATCGATCCCGGAGGCCGACAGCGCCGGGCCGGCGTAATGCTGTACGAGCTGCTGCGCTACATCGCCCCCGCGCTGGACGCGTCCGGCGACGACCGGCAGGTGACGGCCCTGGTCCACCGGCTGCTGCAGGGCGGCACCGGCGCCGATCGGCAACGCGCCGCCCTGGCCGAAGGCGGCCTGCCCGCCGTCACCGATCTGATCACCGCCAGGAGCATGCCCTGACCTGCCGCGGCCCCCTGGCGTCAGGCAGGTAGGGCTCGGGCTCACCATGCCCAGCGTCCCGTGGTGTGTGAGTCAGCCTTCCTGGCTCCCGGCAGACCTGCACTGGGCAAGGAGCCGCAGGCCACGCGGACGAGCACGAGCGGATGAACCGGATTCTCGGTGGAACCACTCGACGCCCACTCACTTTCCGCCGTCTGCTCCGTAGGCGTGTCCGCGCAGGGGGCCGAAGCCGCCGTGGCGGCCGGGGCGGGCGGCAGCGTGGCGCTGCCCAGGGCCGGGCCCACTGCGGGCGGCGAGGGCGTCGGCGACGGCGCCGGTGGTGAAGGCGTAGACGGCCTTGTGGAGAAGGTCCACGGCGAGCTCCTGGCGGGGCCAGGTGGCCGGTGGGGCGCCGACGCCGGTCGCATTTTCGAGGATCTGGTCGTTGGTGAGGCGGACGACGGTGAACTTGGCGGAGGCGATCGGTCCACGCAGTCCGGTCTGCGCCATGATCGACCGCAGCACTCCAAGAAGGGCCGCCTGGCCGTAGTGCATGGCCCAGTTGACCGGCAGCGGCTGTCTACCGGGACGTTCGGGCAGGCCGGTCAGCCGCTGGAGAACCCGCGCGGGCACATGGGAGTCGGGCCGGCCGGTGACGGCCTGCTCGATCTTCTCACCGACAGTCATCACGACTCCCCCGGCGGTGCCGGCCAGCAGTCCCTGCCACAGTGCGCGCTTGAGCATGACTCGGCGGGTACCCGCAACCACCACCTTCACCCGCGCGGTCGATGCCCCGCACCAAGCGGACGCCCAGAAAAACCAATCGGCCGCGGTCGAAGACCGCCTCTGCCCAGGGCAGGGATTCCACCCACGCTCCGATCTGCCCCTCGTCGGTGTGGCGCCGGCCGTCCACGCGGCCCGCCGCGACCCGGCGTGGAGCACGCCTTGCCGCTCCCGCATGTCCGTCCTCGGCCCAGCTCCGGGCCGAGGAGCGCAGACCCACCGCGGTCCGCTGCCGGGTCACTCGCCGGTTGTCTTCTCGATGAGCGCGCTGTAGGCCAGTTGCAGCGTGTCCGCGCCGGCCAGAGCGGCGAGCGCGCCCATGGCGGTGCGTGTCGCGCGCGGCCAGAGCAGTTGGCCGGCGATCAAGGTGGAGGCCACCCAGACGCTCATACAGAAGGGGCAGGTCGCCAATTCTCCGACGGTGTGCTTGGCATCCTCGGACTGTGCCTCCTCGTGCAGTTCCGCCGGGCCCTGCGGGGCGATGTATCGGGTGAAGGGGGCGCGCAGCGGGCTGGTGACCGACGCCTTGGTCAACAGTCGGCTGAGCCGGAAGGTGGCGATCGAGGTCAGGAGCACGTCCCACGGCTCGGGCCGGTCGGGCAGCGGCCGACCGCGGAGCCGTACGGCGGTCGCCCAGGCCGTCGTGTACGTGGCGAAGCCCGTCATGGCTGCGAGGTAGCCGCCCAGCGGCCGGTCGTGCCCTGCCGCGTACCGCCTGCCGGTCCGTTGCAGCAGCCCGTGCAGACGTCCTGCGAGGCGGCCGTCAGCTGCGGTGTTCATGGGTTCCCGTCTCCGTACGCCGTTGTCCCTCGCCGGCCTCGCCCGGCGCCTGCCCGTCCCCGTCCCGTTGGCGCAGGCGGATCTCGACGTGGCCGTCAACGATCCGGGTCTCGAAGGCCGGCTGCGGTGCGGTGGCCGGGCCGCGGACGTTCCAGCCGTCCAGAGCCGGAAGACACTGCCGTGCCACGGGCACTGGACGCATCCGTCACTGATCGTGCCCTGGGAGAGCGGCCCGGCGAGGTGGCTGCACCGCTCGGCCAGGGCGTGGATCGCCCCTCCGGTTTCCCGGACGACCAGGATCGGGACGTCGTCCACGCTGCGCCGCACCGGCCGGTCGACCGGGAACTCCGCCACGGCTCCGATCCGGTGCCAGCCCTCGGTGACGACATGCGGGACTCTTCGGCGTGGTTGGCGCCGGATGCCTGGCGGTAGGCCAGGTGACCGCCCAGCATGCCGCCGAGCGCGACTGCCGTCAGGCCGAGGAAGCCATAGACCCGGGCCGTCGAGTGCCGTCCCTTGACGCGGGAGGTGAGCGAGGCGGCGTACAGGCCGACAGCCGTGGAGTTGGCCAGGGCGTGCACCAGTCCGACGCGCTGCTGCTGGCGGTGCAGCTCCGCCCAGTCGACCCAGCCCGCCAGGGCCGCGGGTGCGGCGGAGGCCAGGCCGACGCCGACCAGCAGGCCCGCCTCGCGGGAGCGGCCGGGGTACAGGTCCAGTACCGCCGCCGACAGCCAGCTGCCGATCGGCACCTGCACCATCAGGGGATGCACCGGGTGCCCCAGCCACCTTCCGTGGAGGAGGTCCCGCCCGTCGCCGAGCGGCAGAGCCCGCACCGCCTTGCGGACCGTGTCGATCACCGCATCGGCCCTGGGCTCCCGCTCCAGGCGGTCCAGCAGCCGCAGGGCTCGGCTCTTCCGCATCTGGCTGCGGCGGCGTGGCGTAGTGCTCATGGTCGGCCGGGTCCCCGCCCGCTCCGACGGCAAACAGGAGCCGGGGGCGTCCCGGTGGACCGCGGTCAGCCGCCCGGCCTGATCACCGCGCGCACGCAGCCGTCCGTCTTCTCCTTGAACATCTGGTAGGCCCTCGGTGCTTCGTCCAGGGGGACGGTGTGGGTGGCCAGGTGGGCCGTGCTCAGCTCGCCGGCCGCCAGCCGGTCCAGCAGCATGGGGATGTAGCGCTGACCGTGCTGCTGGGCACCCCGTACGGTCAGGCCCTTGTTGATCACAGCGCCGAGGGGGAACTTGTCGACGGCGCCGGCGAACACACCCAGAATGAAGACCGTGCCGCCCTTGCGGCAGGCGTGAATGGCCTGCCGTACGGCGGTGGGACGGTCGGTCTGGAGCCGGAGCTGCTGCTTGACCTGGTCGTAGAGCTGGACGGGGCTGTCGCTGTGGGCTTCCATGCCGACGGCCTCGATGCACACGTCCGGGCCGCGGCCGCCGGTGCGCTCGCGCAGTTCCGCCCCGACGTCGGTGCTCGTGTAGTCGATGACCTCGCTGCCGATGTGCCGCTCGGTCATCTCCAGGCGTTCGGGGATCCGGTCGATGGAGATGACACGTTCTGCGCCGAGCAGGATCGCGGCGCGTGCCGCCATCTGGCCGACGGCTCCGCAGCCCCAGACGGCGACCACGTCGCCGGGCTTCACCCCGGCCAGGTCGGCGCCCATCCATCCGGTGGGCACCGAGTCGGACACGAACAGGGCGCTGGTGTCGTCGACGCCCTCCGGGACGAGGAAGGCGCCATAGTCGGCGAAGGGGACGCGCACGTACTCGGCGTGGCTGCCGCGCAGCCCGCCCATGGCGTGGGAGTAGCCGAAGATGCCGCCGGTGTCGGCCCCGAAGAGGGCCTGACCGATGCCGGGGTTGGTGTTGGTGTTGTCGCACAGGGACCACAGGTCGTGGGTGCAGTACCAGCAGCGGCCGCATCCGACGAACGAGCAGACCACCACCCGGTCGCCCACCTTGTGCCGGCGCACGGCCGCACCGACCTCGACGACCTCGCCGAGGAACTCGTGACCGATGACGTCCCCGGCGCGCATGAAGGGGATGTATCCGCCGATGAGATGGAGATCCGAGCCGCAGGTGGTGCCCGCGATCAGCCGTACGATCACGTCCTGGTCGTTGCGCAGGCCAGGATCGGGAACCTGCTCGACGCACAGCTTGTTGACGCCTTCCCAGCACAGAGCCTTCACAGCACTCCCTCCCCGCCGGCGCGGCGGCTGAGCAGACCCACGAGCTTGCCGCCCGGGGTGTCATGTGTGGTGGGCGGTGCGTCCGGCTGAAGCACTTCTCCCGCCTCCAGCAACGCCTTGGCCTCGCGCAGGGCACGGCGCAGATCCTGACGCGGGTCCGTGCCGGCGAGCCGCGCCGGCACCGAGTACGCGGCGTCCGGCTCGGTTTCCCTCAGGCGCACCCCCAGCTCCGTGCCCCGGTCACCGGGCGCCGGACGGATGCGCGTCTCGATGCGGTCGCCGTACTCCTGCAGCGGCGCCGGCAGCTTGTCGGCCTGCACATCGTGTGGCGCGCAGTTGATCGTCACCGTCAGCCAGCGGTCCCCGGCGGCTGCGCGGGACGGGTGTGCCTTCGCTCGCCGTACGGCGACGACGGCACCGGCGGCCAGCCCCGCGGCAGCCACCGTCAGTGATTTCCCAGCGGCACTCACGTGCGGTCACATCCTCAGGAAGCGGAATTCGTAGGGTGAGCGCGCACCACGGAGGACGGTGAGCGCGAGTGCGCTGCGAGTACCCCAACTCCGACGCCATATCTGTCGGGTGTCCGAGGATGCCTGGACGAAGAGCCCCCGCGCAGTGCTGCGGGTTGTGAGGAGTCTCGTCGGCCGTGAGCCGCCACCTCGTGGCCTCGATCAGCCGGAGTGCCGGGCGTGCCGTTCAGTTTCAGACCGTGCTGTCGCGGTGAGACGGCGGTTCCACCAGGCGGGATGTGCTTCCGCGATCGTCTTCAGCCGACGGTGTTCCGCGCGCTGGGCGACGACGAGGAGGGGAACGAGCGGAAGGGACAGCAGCGGCAGGCGCCGTGGCGCAGAGCGGTTCTCCAACAGCACGGCCGCCGCGGCGGCGGCGCCGGAGACGTACAAGATCGGGTTGTAGTACGGCATGAGACGCGGGCCGAGTCCTTCACAGTCCGTGAGCCACGGGATCCCCAGCCGCGTGCGCCTGCTCGACCAGCCCGTCAGGTGGGCGATCACCGCGGCAAGGCTGACGCTGTCGAGCACGGCGAACACCGGATCATCGCGGGCGGGGCGGGTGGCCGCCGCACGCCAGGCCGCCCACGTACCGGCAGCCCACGCGGTCGCCGCGGTGAACGGTCCGAGCACGGACGCCAGAGGCATCCCCACCCCTGCGGCCAGCTCGAAGAAGACGTGTCCGGCTGTGGCAGCCGCGGTGATCCTCGTCAAGGGCCGCTTTCGGCGTACCGTCCGATCCACCACCACTCCTCGCCTCCGGACCTTCCCCTTCCCCGAGGGTGGGCGAGCACAGCACTCCCCAACCGCCGTAGGACGCCGACTCTCGCGCGCGGACGTGGCCGACCATGAGGACGAGCGTCGCCCGGCTCGCCACCCGGCCACTGCCGCCACGAGTACCCAAGACCAGGCATCGCCTCCCACGACACCGCGGGCATCATCCGGCGTACGGACCGCAGAGCATGTCGGACGGTTCTCCTACCGGAAGACCAACGTTCGGGCTTCAGTTCAACCTCGCCCTGCCTCGTTTACGCCATGGTCCGGGGAACCCGGTACGTCCCAGCGGCGCCCTGAGGGAGGCAGCCATGAGCAGTTCCGGAGAAGAAGGGCGCGAGCCCACGTCGCCTTTGGAGCAGGAGACGGACGAGCGGGACGTCCACCCGGAGGAGGAAGGACGCCCCGAGCCCGACACGTCCGGCGAGGCCACCGACGAGACCCTGAAAGAACGAGCAGAGTCCGAGGAGGGCCCCGGCTGACACCGCGGGGAAAAGCAGTCAGCGCCCGCTGGCGCTCCCGTCCCGCTGTCCTTCGCTCGACCTGCCCGAGTCGCCGGCTTGGCATGGGCGCGAGAGAAGTCCTGGCAACGGGGATGTGGTTTGCCTCCACTGGCGGGCCTCCGGCCTTGGTGCAAGCGTAGGAACCTCCCGGGCCGCGGCGTGGTCCGGCTCGGACCCACGTTCCCGGCAGCGAGCCGCTCATGCGGTTTGCCATGGCACGGGTGGGTTACCCCGAGGTGGCCGCGGGCTGATGCCGGTGATACAGGGAAGCCTGCAGTCTTCGGGTGCGCGGGAGAGTGCTTGTGAACGACATCGCTGTTGCCGCTGGCTCGTATCCCGTCATGGTCCTAGCGCGTGCCGCGTCAGAGGGAGACCTGTCGGCGGCACGGGCCCAGATGGGCTTCTCGCTGGCCTGGCACATCGTGGTGGCCTGCCTCGGAGTCGGCCTGCCGGCGCTGACCCTCCTCGCGGAATGGCTGGGCGTCCGCAGGAACGATCCGGCGTTGCAACTGCTGGCGCGGCGCTGGGCGCGGGCCATGGGCGTGCTGTTCGCCGTGGGCGCGGTGTCTGAGGGGCCCTGCGTTTTCCGGACAGTCTGATTGCTGTCGTTCTACGCTACGAGTTGGGCGGCGTGATACTGACTCAACACTTCGGCCGGTGTGC